>JANMAP010000159.1:0-4445 GCA_031359905.1 Burkholderiales bacterium
CGGGGCTGCGGCAAGGCTCAATCCGGGTGGCTCAATCGGAAGCGTCGAGCCGGCGGATCTTGCGGTCGCCGGCCGGCAGCCCGCGCATGTACTTGAAGGTGCCGCTGGCATGGCCGACGAGCACCCCGGCGGTGTCGTGCACATAGCCTTCGCAGAAGGCCATCGATGACGTGCGGTGCAGTCGCCTGCCGGTGGCCACCAGCAGGCCTTCGCCGGGGCGCATGAACGAGGTCTTCATCTCGATCGTGACCACGCCGGGCTGGGTCTCGGTGCTGCCGGCCAGCGGGCTGCGCGCGGCATGCGCCATCACCACGTCGAGCAGCGTCATCGTCACGCCGCCGTGGGCCACGCCCCAGCTGTTGGTCAGCTCGTCGCGCAGTTGCAGGTGGATCTCGGCCTCGCCGACATCCATGCGCAGCAGTTGCATGCCGAGCAGGTCGACGAAGGGGATGCGGACCTTGAAGTCCATCGCGCGTCAGCCCCCATGGCAGCAGCTGACGCCGCCGTCCACGGCCAGGATCTGCCCGGTGATGTGCTTGCCGGCAGCGCTGGCGAACAGCAGCACCGCCCCCTTCAGATCGTCGTCGTCGCCCAGGCGCTTGAGCGGCGAACCGGCGGCCAGCTTCTCGGCGCCCAGCGACTCGAGAACGCCCTTGGTCATCTTGCTCGGGAAGAAGCCCGGCGCCAGCGCGTTGACGGTGATGCCGTAGGCGCCCCACTCGGCGGCCAGCGTGCGCGTGAAGTTGACCGCCGCGCCCTTGCTCGTGCCGTAGGCGATGAACTTGACGTCCATGCTGCCGCCCAGGCCGGCGATGCTGGCGATGTTGATGATCCGGCCCTTCTTGTTCGGAATCATGCTGGCCTTGGCCACGCCTTGCGCGAACAGGAACAGGCTGCGGATGTTCAGGTTCATCACCTTGTCCCAGGCATCGAGCGGGTGGTCCTCGGCCGCGGCGCCCCACGTCGCGCCGGCGTTGTTGACCAGGATGTCGATGCGGCCCAGGCGCTGCATGGTTTCGCTGACCACCCGGTCGACATCCGCCGGCTGGCTGGCGTCGGCTGCGATCCAGCGCGCGTCGATGCCACGCTCGGCGAGGTGCGCCGCGGCCTCTTCCAGGTCGCTGGCTTTGCGCGAAGTCAGCATGACCTTCGCGCCGGCTTCGCCCAGCGCCTCGGCCATCTGCAGGCCCAGGCCGCGCGAGCCGCCAGTGACGAGGGCGACCTGCCCTTTCAGGTCGAACAACTGGGCGATGGGTGTGCTCATGGAGGGTCCTGGAGTTGGGGAGGTGGGGTTCTTGGTGCCGCACGCGGACGGCGGCTGGCGGACCGCGTCAGTCGCTGTGCCGCGAGCGCAGCCAGATCAGCACGACGCCGGCCAGCGCGTCGAGCCCGCCCACCGCGACGATGCTCCAGCCCAGCACCGCGTCGCGCGGCAGCAGGAAGAAGCCCAGCGCCGCGGCCAGCATGCCGCTGTAGACGAAGATCCAGATCAGCCTGTCGAGGGTGGCGTTGTTCAGGGCCATGGTGCGTTGGAAGGTTCGGCGCGAGGGCAGATCAGCGCGCGATGTCAGAACCAGTCGACGTGCATCTGGCGGCACAGCGGCTCGCGGCGCGCGACCACGTCCAGCCAGGCGCCGATGCGCGGCAGTTCATAGGCGAAGAAGTAGCGCATCGCGGCCAGCTTGCCCTGCTTGAAGGCATCGGCCGTGTCGGGCAGTTCGCGCGCGGCCAGCGCCACGTCCAGCCAGATCCAGGCCAGCACCAGATGGCCGAAGGCCTGCAGGTACGGCGTGGCATTGGCCAGCGCTTCTTCGGGCACGCCGCTGGCCCAGGCCGACTTCGTCGCCGCGCCGACCTGCTGAAGCGCCGCGGCCAACTGGCTGGCTGGCACGGCCAGGCCGTCGAGCTGGCCGGCGCGGGCGATGGTCTGGTCGATGCGCGTGGCCAGCAACTGCAATCCGGCCCCGCCGTCCATCACCACTTTGCGGCCCAGAAGATCCAGGGCCTGGATGCCATGGGTGCCTTCGTGGATCATGTTCAGGCGGTTGTCGCGCCAGTACTGCTCGACCATGAAGTCGCGTGTGTAGCCGTACCCGCCAAGCACCTGGATGGCCAGCGAGTTCGCCTCCAGACACCATTCGCTGGGCCAGCTCTTGGCGATCGGCGTCAGCACTTCGAGCAGGGTGCCGGCCTGCGCGCGGTCGGCCTCGCTGCCGGTGTTCAGCTCGTCGACCAGGCGCGCGCAGTACAACTCCAGCGCCAGGCCACCTTCGACATAGCTCTTCTGCGCCAGCAGCATGCGCTTGATGTCGGCGTGTTCGATGATCGGCACCTGCGGCTGCGACGGGTCCTTGCCGTCGGGCTTGATCGACCGCCCTTGCGGCCGCTGCCTGGCGTAGTCGAGGCTCACCTCGTAACCCGCGTAGCCCAGCATGACCGCGCCGAGGCCGACGCCGATGCGCGCCTCGTTCATCATGTGGAACATGCAGCGCAGGCCTTCGCCGGGGCGGCCGACCAGGTAGCCGATGGCCCCGGCCCCACGGCCGTCCAGGCCCCCGCCCGTTGCCCCGCGCACCGGGAAGCGGCCCTCGCCGAAGTTGAGCAGCGTGTTGGTCGTGCCGCGGTAGCCCAGCTTGTGGTTCAGCCCGGCCAGTGCGACGTCGTTGCGCTCGCCGGTCAGGTGGCCGCGTTCGTCGACCAGCTTCTTGGGCACGACGAACAGCGAGATACCGCGCGTGCCGGCGACCAGCTTGCCGTCGGGCCCCGGGATCTTGGCCAGCACCAGATGGATGATGTTCTCGGTCAGCTCGTGTTCGCCGCCGCTGATCCACATCTTGTTGCCGCGCAGCCGGTAGCGCGGGCCCAGCGCATCCTGCTGCCAGGCTTGACCAGCGCCCGCGGCCTCGTCGGGAACGGCCCGGGTGACGATGTCGCTGAGCGACGAGCCGGCCTGCGGCTCGCTCAGGCACATCGTGCCGAACCAGCGGCCCGAGAACTGGTGGCGCGCGAAGACATCGCGTTGTGTCGGCGTGCCGTGCACGCGCAGCAGGTTGGCGTTGCCGCTGGTCAGCATCGCGTAGCCGCCCATCGCCACGCTGGCCTTGCTGAAGAAGGCCTTGGCGGCCATCTGCAGCACGCACGGCAGCTGCATGCCGCCCCAGTCGAAGTCCTGCGCCGCGGCGAGCATGCCGGATTCGACGAAGGCGGCCATCGCATCGTGGGTGGCCTGCGGCAGCCGCACCTGGTCGCCGTCCGGCCCGGACACGACCTGCGGCTCCTGCGTGTCGGCCAGGCGGTTGAACGGGGCGAACTTGTCGCGCGCGATGCGCTCGCAGGTGTCGAGCACCTGCGTGAAGGTGTCGCCCGAATGATCGGCAAAGCGCGGCCGGGCCAGCAGCGTGTGCACGTGCAGCCAGTCTTGCAGCAAGAAGTCGAGCGTGGCGCGCATAGCGGTGGTTGGCGAAGTCGGGCAGCGGCGGAGATCAGGCTGCCGCAGCAGACAGGCCGAAACGGGTCAGCGCGGCGCTGGCGATCGGCGCGCCCCATTCCTGCACGAAGTGGCCGCCCTCGGGCACCTCAAGCGGCGGCGGGCAGCCGTGAATGACGCGCTGCAAGGCGGCCATCGCCGGCGGGCCGAGCACCGGGTCCTGCATGCCGATGGCCATGAAGCTGTCGCCGGTCCAGTGCGTCTGCCAGAAGCGCTGGGCTTCGCGGCTGACGGCGGCGCCGGGCGCATCGGGGCGGTCGGGCACGAGGTCGGGGAAGGCGCGCAGCGCGGCCTTGTAGCGGGCATCGGGGAACGGCGCGTCGTAGGCCGCCGCTTCGGCCGCGGTCATGTCGCGCCGGCCGCGCGCCAGCATCTTGCCGACAGCCAGATCGGGCTGCGCATTGGAGTACGCCCGCCATTGCGCGAAACCTTCGCCAAGCGGACTGCCGGTGGCCAGCAGGGTGTTCATCACCAGCAGCCGGGTGTAACGCTGCGGCGCCGCCAGCGGCAGCGTCAGGCCGAGGATGCCGCCCCAGTCCTGAACCACAAGCATCACGTTGCGCAGGTCCAGCCGTTCGACGAAGTCGAGCAGCATGCCGCGGTGGAAATCGAAGCTGTGCTCGGCGACATCCGCGGGCTTGTCCGAGCGGCCGAAGCCGATCAGATCCGGCGCCACCACGCGCAGCCCGGCGGCGGTGAAGACCGGGATCATCTGCCGGTACAGGTAGCTCCAGCTCGGGTTGCCATGCAGGCACAGCGCCGTGACGGCAGCGTCGCGCGGACCTTCGTCGACGTGGTGGACCCGGTAGCCCGCGTGATCCGTGTAGTGCGGCGCGAAAGCGTAGCCCGGCAGAGCGGCGAAGCGTTCGTCGGGCGTGCACAGCGCGTGCATCCTCAGAGCACCTCGAACACACCCGCCGCGCCCATGCCACCGCCGATGCACATCGTGACCACCACG
>JANMAP010000161.1:0-28411 GCA_031359905.1 Burkholderiales bacterium
CACCATCGTCGCCGGCGGCGTCTGCATCCGGATCGGGCAGGCAGGCGATGGCGCCGACCAACTCGTCATCGAGCCACGCACCCAGCCACGACTCCGCCCCGGCCTGAAAGTCCGCCGAATTGCGACGCGCGGTGTTTTCGCCGCACAGATGGAGTAGCGCTGCTTCCTGCGCCTGCGCTGGGGCATGCACGGCATGCAGGCGCTTCGCGGTGTGCGGGTCGCGCGGATCGAGCGCGGCGATTCGCAGGTGAGCGGCAGGCGGCATCAAACCAAGCGAGACGACGGTTCAAGGGGGTATGACAGTGAAAAACGAATCCGCTGCTCACGGACCGGAAGGGCCCGTAACAGCGGATTCATCGATCAGACTCAACGAGTTTCAAGGACTGCAATCTCAGCCGGCAGGCGACCGCCAGCAGACGGCAGCGAGCACTCAACGAAGCAAACGGCGTCGCAGGACATCAGCCCGCGACGCGCAGGCTTGCTCAAGGCTTGGGTTTGACCTTGTCATCGGTGAACCAGGCGTCGGTGACCCGTCGCTGCCATTCGGCAATCTGCTTCTCGGCCTCGTCGCGGGCCAGACCGTAGCGCTGTTGGAGCTTGCCGGCCAACTGGTCGCGCCGGCCAGCAACGACCTCGATGTCGTCATCGGTCAGCTTGCCCCACTGGGCCTTGGCCTGGCCGATGATCTGTTTCCACTGACCTTCGATGCGGTCCCAGTTCATGTCGTGCTCCTTTGGCGTTGCTTCAGTGCTGTGGCCCGCCGATCACGGGCGAACGGCGATCTCGTTCTTCACGCTCTTCACGCCGTTGACCTTCCAGGCCAGCGCTTCGGCGTTCGTGCGTTCGGCGTTGTTCTTCGCGAAGCCCGACAGCATGACCGTGCCGTTCAGCGTTTCGACGCTGATGGCCGCGGCATCGACGGTCTTGTTGTCGATCATGCGGGCCTTCACGGCGGTGGTGATGGCCGTGTCGTCGACATACGCGCCGAGACTTTCCTGGCCGCGGGTGACCGCGCAACCGGTGGTGGCCAGCAGGACGAGGGCAGTGCTGCCGATGGCAATGGTTTGACGCAGGTTCATGGGATGTTCTCCGTTGGGTTTGATGGGGGTGGGGCGGGGGAAAAACGTGGGCTTCTCGAGCCGGCTCATTCGTCGAGCCAGTCCTTCAGTTCTTCGGCGTGTTCTTGCTCGTCGGCCAGGATGTCTTCGAGCAGGCGGCGTGTGCTCGGGTCGTGGTCGCCGATGAGCCGGATCATCTGGGTGTAGCTTTCGATGGCCACGCGCTCGGCGATCAGGTTGGCGCGAATCATCGACTTCAGGTCCAGCGTGTCGTCGTAGGCTGCGTGGCTGCGCTTGCTCAGCGAGTCGGGGGCAAAGTCGGGTTCGCCGCCGAGTTGCACGATGCGCTTGGCCAGGCGGTCGGCGTGGCCGGATTCGGCCAGTGCATGGGCCATGAATTCCTCGGCAATGCGTGGCGATGCCAAGCCGTGGGCTGTGAAGTGGTGGCGCTTGTAGCGAAGCGTGCAGACCAGTTCGGTGGCCAGCGCGGCATCGAGCAATTCGATGATCTCCTCGCGCAGTGCTTCACCGGGGCCAGGCGCCGCACCGCTCGGGTCGGCTGCCCGTGCCGCGTCGATCGCCGCCTCATCCAGCAGCAGCGCAGCACGCACGGCTTGCGGCGGTGTCGGTCGGCTGATCTCGGGGGTCTGGGGCATGGTCGGATCCTGTAAAGGGGCTGATCGGGGCCGGCGTCTTGCCAGCGATGAACGAATGTAGAAACTCCCGCCGCCGGGGGGCATCGGCCGCTGCCGCGCGGCGCTGTAGGACGGGACCCCTGGTCGCCACGCGCATCATCAAGCGAACCCTGCGGGACCGACCCGCACAGCGCCGGTCAGACCGACGCCGTGCTGCGTTGTGGAGCGTCGACGCGTGCTTCCAGCAGCGGCACGACGAAGCAGGCATCCCCGGTCAGCCGGGCCCAGGCCAGGCGGGCCCCGGGCCACAGACAGGGTGCATCGACCGGGGCACCGGTCAGCGCCTGCTCCAGGGTCGCCCCGCGCAGCAGCACGAAGCGCAGGCAGCGGCCGTCACGCTGCAGGGTCAGCTCGGCCCGCGGCCAGTGCGCGGGCAGGCAGGGGGTGAGGCTCAGCGTCTCGGCTTCGAGTTGCAGGCCGAACATCGATTCGACCGCCGCGCGGTGCAGCCAGGCCGCGGCGCCGGTGTACCAGCTCCAGCCGCCGCGTCCGGTGTAAGGCGGCTGGCTGTAGACATCGCCGGCCACGGCATAGGGCTCCAGCGCATAGGCCGGGCCGCGCAGCGGATGCGCCGCGCGGTGGGCCGGGCTGAGGTAGGTGAAGTCGCGGTAGACGATGTCGCCGGGCGTGCTGCTCCCGTCGCCGGGTGCCGCGCCGTTGGCAGCCCGGGCCGCCTCCGCCACCGCCATCAGCGCCCAGACCCCGGCGTGGGTGTACTGGCCGCCGTTCTCGCGCACCCCGGGGGGGTAGGCCTGGATGTAGCCGGCGCTCGGCACGGCGTGCTGCAGCGGTGGATCGAGCAGGCGGATCAGACCGGCGTCCCGGTCGACGAGCTGGTCTTCGACGGCGGCCAGCGCCAGGCGCTGCAGGCCGGCTGGGGCGACCCCGGACAGCACCGCCCAGGCCTGGGCGATCAGGTCGATGCGTGCTTCCGGGTTGTCGCGCGACCCCAGCGCCGAGCCATCGTCGAAGAAGGCGCGGCGGAACCACGCGCCGTCCCAGGCCGGACCGACCAACGCGGCCTGCCAGCCGGCGGCGGCACCGTCCCAGCGCGCGGCGCGGTCGTGCTCGCCGCGGCGGCGGGCCAGCGGCGACCGATCGGCGACCAGCCGGCACAGGAACCAGCCCAGCCAGACCGATTCGCCGCGGCCTTCGATGCCGACGCGGTTCATGCCGTCGTTCCAGTCGCCGCTGCCCATCAACGGCAGGCCATGCGCGCCGCGGCCCAGGCTGCGGTCGATGGCCAGCGCGGTGTGTTCGTACAGCGACGCCGTGGTCGTGCTGACTTCGGGCGTGGCGTAGCTGTCCTCGGCCCCGTCGGGCACCGGCGGACCGCTGACGAACGGCACGGCTTCGTCGAGCACGGTCAGGTCACCGGTGACGCGCAGGTAATGCGCAAGGGCGTGCGGCAACCACAGCCGGTCGTCGGAAAAGTGAGTGCGTACGCCGGCACCGGTCGGCGCGTGCCACCAGTGCTGCACGTCGCCTTCGGCGAACTGGCGGGATGCGCACAGCAGGATCTGCGCGCGCAACAGGCCCGGCGCGGCCCAGGCCAGCGCCAGCGTGTCCTGCAGCTGGTCGCGAAAGCCGGTCGCCCCGCCGGCCTGGTAGAAGCCGGCCTTGGCCCACAGCCGGCAGGCCACCGTCTGGTACAGCAGCCAGCGGTTGACGAGGGCGTCGAACAGCGGATCGGGGGTGCTGACGCGCGTGGCGCCGAGCAGGGCGTCCCAATGCGCGCGCACGCGTTGTTCCCGCTGCGTGGGCGCCACCGTGGCGGCTTCGGTGGCCAGCGCGCGGGCCGCCGCCGGGGTCGCCGCCCAGCCGAGCAGGAATACGCGCTCGCTGCCCTGCCCGGGCGCCAGCAGCAGCGGCAGCGACAGCGCGGCGCAGGGTTCCAGGCCGGCGCCCTGCTGCTGGCCGAAGTGGTCCGGCAGCACCAGGCGGCCGCGGGCGTCGAACAGCTCGCGGCGATCGCAGGTCCAGTCCCCGGCGCTGCCGCCGCCGCCTGCCACCGCGCCGTCGCTGCCGTCGTGCACCGGCAGCAGGGCCAGGAAGGCGGTGCCGCCGCCAAAGCCCGCGGCGTCGTCCTGCTGGATGCAAAGCAGGGCGGTCAGCGCTGGCTGGACCACGCGCATCACGGCGGTCTGCGTCGTGCCGCGTGCGCTGCGCTGCTCGCCCATCATCCATTCGACCAGGCCGATGGCGCGCAGGCGCTGCATGCTGCTGCCGCGGTTGACGACCTGCAGGCGGATCTGCTTGACCGCGCAGTGCGGATCGACGCACCAGGTGACGGTGATATCGACATCGCCGCGGCGGTGGGCGATGCGGCTGTAGCCCTGGCCGTGGGCGATGCGGTGGTGGCCGCGTTCGTCGCCCCAGGCCGACGGCGCCACGCTCCAGGCCTGGCGGCTGGCCAGGTCCTGCAGCAGCCACCACTCCGACGGCGGGTCGACCAGTGGATCGTTCGAGCCGGCGGTCAGCTGGTTGAGCCGGCTGTTCAGCGCCCAGCTGTGGCCGCCGCCGGCTTCCGACAGGTGCGCGCCGAAGCTGGCATTGGCCAGCACGTTGACCCACGGCCGGGCCGGCCGCTGCAACGCACCGGCCTCGAAGCGGAACTCACCTCGGGCCTCGTCGAAGGCGCCCAGCGGCACACCGGACGGCGTCGGCGCGCCGCTGCGGGCGAGCGGCAGCGCACTGCGCGACGGCGCATGGCGTTCGTCGTAGGCGTGTTCGTGGCGCAGCAGCCAGGCCTGCACGTGGTGCACCAACGGCCGCCCGTCGGCGTGGATCTGCAGCCGCGCGAGGGCCTGCAGCGTGGCCATCTCGGCGGCCGACAGTTCTTCGGCGCGCAGCGCATGCAGGCTGGACAACGCCGCGCTGGCGCTGCGGTCGGCGGCGTGGCGTTCGGCCAGCGCGGCGACCTCGCGCTGCAGCGCCATCTGGTAGGACGTCGGTTCGCTGTTGACGACCACCAGATCGCATCCGACGCCGCCGGCGGCCCACAGCCGCAACGCCTGGGCCAGCGTGCGCAGCAGCCCGAGCCCCTGGACCACGCTGACGGTGACCAGCAGCACCGGGCGGTCGCCCGAGATGCCCAGCCGCCAGAGCAGGCGCCGGTCGATCAGCGCGGCCGGGTCGGCAGCGGCGTGCAGCGGGCGGGCCAGCGTCAGCACCAGCGCGGTGGTCAGGGCCTGCACCGCGGCCACCTGCTCGACGCCGAGCCGCCACTCGCGCAAGCGAATGCCTGCGAGCGTGGCCGACATCAGCGACGCGCGCTGCACGTGGCTCGGCTGGCGGTACTTGTCGATCACCGCGCGCAGCACGGCGCTGTCGGCCGACGCCGCGGTGGCGAAGGTCAGGCGGGCCACGGCGTCGGGCGCGATGGCCAGGCGCACGGCGATGGCGCATACCGGATCCAACCCGGTGTCCAGGCCGACCTCGCCGCGGGCAGCTTGCGGCAGCGGGCCGAAGTGCGCGCGCACCTGGCTGCTGGTGCGATTGCGCCCGCGCCACAGTGCGCGGTCGGTCTGCACCCGCAGCCCGAGCACCTGGGGGTCGGTCTCGGCCAGGAAGTGCGCGGCGACCAGGCCCGGCTCGCCCGCCAGCCGCGGCCGGCGCTCGAAGACCAAGGCCTGCGCCGCCGGGCGCCATTCGGCGCGCACGAAGAGATTGCTGAACACCGGGTGGGCTTCGTCGGCGCGGGCGGTGGTCAGCGTCGGCTCGAAGGCCGACAGCAGCTCGATATCCAGCGGCCGGCCGCTCAGGTTGTGCAGCTCGACCTGGCGGAACTCGATGTCGTCTTCGGGGCTGACCCAGACCGTCATGCGGGCCATCAGCCGCGGCCAGGTGGTGGTGAAGACGGCGCGGTCGGCGTGGAAGCTGCAGTGGTAGTGCGCCGCCGCGTCGGGGGCCGGATGCTGGGTCAGCGACACCGCCTGCGGCTGTTCGCTCCAGCGCAGGAACAGGAAGCTGCCGTACTCGTCGCGCAGCGCGTCGTCGCGCCAGCGCGAGATGTCGGCCGTGCCGAACCGGCTGGTGCCCGCGCCCTGCGGGCGCAGCGTCACCGCGTAGTGGCCGTTGCCGAGCAGCAGGGTCGGCTCCAGCGCCCCGCTGCCGGGCGGCACTTCGCGGACCATCGCCGTGGCGCGGCGGTCGTGGGCCAGCGTCAGCGGCGCGCCGGGCGGGCCGTGCAGGTGCAGCACTTCGCGCGGCGCGCGTTCGTGCAGCAGCGAGGCCACCGCTTGCAGGTGCGGGCTGGCCATGCCCCAGCGCTGGGCCACGCCGTCGCGCAGCAGGTTGGCCAAGGCCACCAGGCTCATGCCCTGGTGATGGGCCATCGCCGTGCGCACCGGCACGCAGCGGCTGTGGGCTGCCGGGCGGTCGGCGGTCGATTGGGCGACCTGGCGCGAGGCGGTGAAGTCCAGGGCCTCGACGAAGCCGACCTCGGTGCGCGGGGCCAGCGCCTGCAGCGCGGCGAAGTTGGCCAGCGCGGCCTGCGGCGCCAGCGGCGCGGCCAGCGCGGTGGCATAGGGTGCGATGACGATCTCGTCGGCCGGCGTGCGGCGCAACGCCAGCCGCGGCACGCCCTGCGGCGCGTACTGGTACGCCAGCGTGTGATCGACCCCGGCGTAGGCCGATTCCGAGATCCCCCAGGGCACGCCGTGGGCCTGCGCGAAGGCCTGCTGTTCGTGCAGCGCCGACAGGCCCGCCTCGGCCAGCGCGCTGCCCGGCGGTTCGGCCAACACCAGCGTCGGCATCAGGTACTCGAACATCGAACCCGACCACGAACGCAAGCCGGCATGCGCGCCGACGCCGAAGAACGGCCGGCCGAGTGCTGCCCAGTGCTGCACCGGCAGGTCGCCCTTGGCGATGGCCAGCAGGCTGGTCAGCCGCGATTCGCTGGCCAGCAGGTCGTAGAAGCCGTCGTCCAGCGTCGCTTCGGCGACCCGCCAGCCGATGTGCAGCAGGTGGCGCCGGCGGTGGTAGAGGAAGGCGAAGTCGGGCTCCCAGGCCAGCGTCTCGCAGCGCTTGGCCAGCCGCAGCAGGCGGTCCGCGGCCAGCGCCTCGGCGGGGTGGCCGGCGCCGCCGCCGGCCTGCAGCCGCCCGGCCTGTTCCTGGCAGGCCTGGGCCACCGCCAGCAGGTGGCCGCTGAGGTTGCCGCTGTCGACGGTGCTGACGTACTGCGGCAGCAGGGCCTGGCCGGTCTGGGTGTCGTACCAGTTCAAGAAATGGCCACGGTGGCGCGGCAAGGTGTCCAGCGTGTCCAGCGTGGCTTCCAGGCGGGCCAGCAGTTCGGCCAGCGTGATGAAGCCGAACTCCAGCGCGCACGCGGTGGCCAGCAGGTACAGACCGATGTTCGTCGGCGACGTGCGGTGGGCCACCATTTCATGCGGCGTGGTCTGCACGTTGTCCGGCGGCAGGTGGCGGTCGGCCGGGCCGACACTGCGTTCGAAGTAATGCCAGGTGTCGCGGGCGATGGCCTCCAGCTCGGCGCGCTGCGCGGCCTGCAGCGCATCAACCGGCTGCCGGCCGCGCGGCCGGCTGGCCCACCAGCTGGCCAGCGGCGCCAGCAGCCACAGCGCACAGAGCAGCGCCGACAACCCCGGATGCGGCGTGCCCGCGGCCCACAGCGCCGCGCCGGCGCCCAGCGCCAGCAACGGCTCGCGCTGGTGCGCGACGAGCGTCGCCTGCAGCCCGCGCGGTGCGCTGGCCTCCGCCGCTTCGGCGGTCGTCCACTGCAGCAGCAGACGCTTCGAGACGGTCATCCGCCACAGCGCGCGGACGATCGCGTCGAGCGCGGCCAGGGCCTGCGCCGGCAGCCGCACCAGGTGCCACAGCGCCCCGGCCCCGGCTTGCGCCAGGTCGGCCGCCGCCTGGCGGTAGAAGTGCCGGACAGCGATGTCGTCGCGGCTTGGCGCGAACCCGGCCACCGCGCCGAGCAGCGGGCCGGCGCCGTAGGCCGCCAGCAGCAGCGCCAGCACCGCGCCCGGGGCCACGCCGCCGACGCCGGCCAGCGCCAGCAGCAGCGCGGCCAGCGACAGCGGCGCGACCAGCGACCGGCGCAGGTTGTCGAACAGCTTCCAGCGCAGCAGCGCCCCCAGCCGCCAGCCGCGCCCCGGGCGGCCGGCCAGGAAGGGCAGCAGCTGCCAATCGCCGCGCGTCCAGCGGTGCACGCGCGCGGCAGCCACGTCGGCGTGAAACGGCGCGTCTTCGAGCAGCCTGATGTCGCTGACGCTGGCGCAACGGGCCAGCCCGCCTTCGAGCAGGTCGTGGCTGAGCACACGGCCTTCCGGCAAGCGGCCACCGAGCACCGCATTCACGGCCTGCACCTGCAGCAGGCCCTTGCCGCTGAAGCTGCCTTCGCCGAACAGGTCCTGGTAGACCTCGGAGCTGGCGGCGCTGTAGGGGTCGATGCCGCATTGGCCAGCGAACAGGGCATGGAACGGCGTGGCTTCGCCGCGCGCCGGCAGCGGCGTGGCGATGCGCGGCTGCAGGATGGCGTACCCGGCCAGCACCCGGCGGCCCGTGGCGTCCAGCCGCGGCCGGTTCAGCGGGTGCGCGGCGACACCGACCAGCTCGCGCAGCCGGCCCGGCGGCAGCCGGGTGTCGCTGTCCAGTGTGACGACATACGGCGTCGGCCCGGCCAGGCGCGACGCCTCTCCGAAGTCGAGGAAGGCTCGTGCACCCGGCGCACCCGCGCCGGCAGGATCGGACTGCGCACCAGCGCCGGCAGGATCGGACTGCGCACCCGCGCCGGCAGGGCCGACCGGTGGGTCGGCGCCGGCAGGGCTCCCCGGGGTGTCAGCGCCGGAGGAACTCCCCGTCGCGCCGGCCGCTGCCGCGGCTTGCGCTGCAGCGAGCTCGGCCACCAGCTGTTCGAGCTTGCCGCGCTTGCGTTCCCAGCCCATCCAGCAGCCTTCGCTGCGGCTTTCGCGGCGCGCCCGGTGCAGCAGGATGAAGCGCGGCGCCGGCGCCACGCCAGCGATGGGCGGCAACGGGTGCAGACCATTGAGCCGCGCGATCTGGGCCAGCGCATCGTTCAACAAGGCGTCGTCGCCGGCGGCGTGCTCGGTGGCCGCGTCCTGGAAATCGGTGAGCAGCGCGAACTGGGCCTGCGCCTCGGGGTTGGCCAGATGGTGCAGCCGCAGTCGGGCGGCCAGCGTGGCGGTGGCCGCCGGGCTGGACAGCAGCGCCGGAACGACCACCAGCACGCGGTGCTCGGGCGGCACCCCGCTGGGCAGGGCCAGCCGCGGCAGCGGGCGCGGCGGCATCGATTCGCTGATCAGGCGGTTGATGATGGCAATCGCCGCTTCCGACGCCGGAAGGCACAGCAGCGCCAGCACCAGCGCGTTCCAAACACCGCTGCCGGCGCCTGGCGACAGGGCGCCGGCAGCGGCCAGCGCGCCGGCCGTGCCGACGGCGAGTGCCGCCAGGTAGGCCGGCACGCGCAGCCGGCGCAGCACCCGACGCGCCGCGGCCGTGCGCCACGGCCGGACGGGCAGGTGCAGGGCCCGCTCCAGCACCGGCCGGCCGCCATCGCACAGCCACCAGATCGCCGTCCGGCGGGCGTCGTCGGTGTCGTCATCGCGGCGCGGCCCGGCGGGTGGCCCGGGGGCCGGCCCGTCAGGCGGGGAGTGCATCAAGCCGAGCAGCACCTGCGCGACCTCGACCTCGCTGCGCCGGCTGCGGCGGGCCAGCCGTTCGATGGCATGCAGGGCCTGGTCGCGGGTGGTGGTGTGCTCGGCTTCGAATTGCGGCGCCGCCAGCATCATGCGCATCAGCACGCTGCTGCGGGCCACCAGATCGGGCCAGTCGGCGTCGCCGATGGCACGCAGCGAGCGCACCGCATTGCTGACGCTCAGGTTGTCGGCAGTCTGGTCGGCAATGTGCTGGGCCAGCGCGTCCGCGGCGTCGGGCAGCGCGGCTTGCAGCCAGGGCCGGAAGGCTGCGGCGCCGGGGCTGTTGTGGTCGTGCTGGCGCTGCGCCAGCTGCAGCAGGAAGACCTTGCCGGCGCCACGTGCGTGCATCAGCGTCAACAGGTGCACGAGGGTGCCCGTGGCGATGCCCTCGGCGCGGTCGCAGCACAGGTTGGCCAGCTCGCGCGCGGCCTTGTGGGCGGCCAGCCGTTCGGCCAGCCGGCGCAGGTTCTCGATCAGCACCACGCGCAGGGTGGTCGGCAGCGCCCACATCTCGCCCAGCTGCAGCTCGCGCCGCTCCTGGTAGGCCGCGAGGAAGGGCACCAGCAGGTCCTCGTCGAACGCGCTGTCGGTGTGGGCCACAAAGGCCCAGGCGACGCCGTAGATGCGTGGCAGTCCGGCCAGCGGCTCGTCGATCAGCACCGGCAGGGCGCGGAAGTAGCTGCGCGGCAGCGCCGCGCGCACATGCTCGAGCTGGGCTTCGATGATGTGGAAGTTGTCGAGCAGCCATTCCGCCGCCGGGCTGACGTCGTAACCCGCTGCGGCGTGGGTTGCGATGTGCTCGTGGGCCTGGCGCAGCACGACGATGTTGTCGCGCAGGCGCGGGAAGAACGGCGTCGCCCGCCCGACCGTGGTGCGCTCGGCCCGGTGCGTGTCGCCCAAGCTGCGGCCATGGTCGGCAAAGCGTTCGAGGCCGAAGATCTCGGCGCGGATCGGCGCCAGCAACGGCCCGCTGACCTGTGTCAGACGTCGCGGCCAGGTCTGCTGCTGCGGCCCGTCGGCGTGGGCCCCGCCGAACAGGCGCCGCAGCGCTCCGGCAGCGTCCGGCAGCAGCTGTTCCAGGCGCCGCGCAGCGCTAGCTGACAAGCGTGCCGACCACCAGTCCGGCGGTGGCCAGCAGCACACTCAGCACGAGCAGCGTGGTCACGAAGCGCGAGGCGCCGAAGCCGTGCACGGCGGCAGCGGCGATGTGCAACCGCGCCCAGCGTTCGCCGCGTCCGCATTGCTGCAGATGTTCACCGAGTGCGCGCAGCTCGCCGGGGGTGGTGTCGGGGCTGTCGCCGAACGAGGCGGTGCTCCAGTTGGTGGGGGCAATGCGATTCATGCTGCGGCCTTTCGATCGGTCTTCAACGGCTGCTCCCGACGTCGATCGCGACGTGGGTCAGGGTGGGCAGCGCCGCAGCCCGGTCGCAGGCTCCTCCCGGCGGCGACAGCCGCGGCGGGCCGAGCGCGGCGCAGGAAACGGTTGTACGGTTTGGGCTGGCCGACGTCTGTGCGCTGGCCGACGCTGGACGCGGGCTGGCTGCGCAGCGCGGCGACTTCGAAAGCGCGCTGCTCGCGACTGAACCCACCCGCACGGCGCGCCAGAAAGCGCCGGGGTGCTACTGGCGATGAAGCACACCGCTGCCGAAGCAGCGGCGCGACGTTCCGCACGATCGTGCCGCCAGCGGCTGCGGTCTGTGCGCTACCGAACGGCCCGCCGCGCCGTTGCTGCCTACATTGGAGCGGGGCGCCCAGTTGCTCTGGGCCTGTTTCGGGCCTGTTCGGGCCAGTGCGGCGCCGCCCGCTCTGCCCCCTCTGCTCACTGCGCTGCCCCTGGCCCCGATGTCCGGCGCCCCGTCGTTCTGCACCGCCTCTTGAACCGCGCATGAATTCTTGCTCTCCCCACCTTGCCGACCCGCGGCGCAACGGTCTTCTGGCCGCATTGCCCGATGCGCAATGGGAGCAGTTGCGGCAACAGCTCGAGCCGGTGAGCCTGTCGTTGGGCCAGGTGCTGTACGAATCAGGGCAGGAGATGAGCCATGCCTATTTCCCGGTCGGTGCCATCGTGTCGCTGCTGTACGTGACGAAAAGCGGTGCGTCGGCGGAGATTGCCGTGGTCGGCCCGGAAGGCGTCGTCGGCATCTCGCTGTTCATGGGCGGCGAGACCACGCCCAGCCGCGCTGTCGTGCAGAGCGCCGGGTCGTGCTGGCGCGTGCGCTCGCAGGTCATCAAGGACGAGTTCAACCGCAACGGCCCGGTGACGCACCTGCTGCTGCGCTACACCCAGGCGCTGATCACGCAGACGGCCCAGACCGCCGTGTGCAACCGCCACCATTCGCTGGACCAGCAGCTGTGCCGCTGGCTGCTGCTCAGCCTGGACCGGCTGGACGGCAGCGAACTGGTGATGACGCAAGAACTCATCGCCAACATGCTCGGCGTGCGCCGCGAAGGCGTGACCGAAAGCGCCTTGAAGCTGCAGCGCGCAGGTCTCATCAGCTATGCGCGCGGCCGCATCAGCGTGCTCGACCGGCCGGGCCTGGAGGCGCGCAGCTGCGAGTGCTACGCGGTGGTGAGAAAGGAATACGACCGGCTGCTGCCCGAGCGCTTGGCGGTCTGAGGCCGCAGCCGCGCAGGGTGCGTTGTCAGACAGACCGCAGCGCGATCAGGCCAGCATGCTTGCCGAGGGCTGCCGGAGACAGCACTTGGATGACAACGAGAACCACTTGATCGACATGCTGCCGCGGCGCGAACGCACCCGGCTCTTGGCCCAATGCCAGCAGGTGCCGTTGTTGCTGTCCGATGTGTTGTGCGATATCGGCGAGGCAACGCGCCATGCCTGGTTCCCGATCAGCGGCTTCATTTCGATGGTCACGCAGGTCGACAACCACCCAGGTGTGGAGGTCGGCATGGTCGGCCGCGAAGGCATGTTCGGCGCGCCGCTGGGCGTCGGCATGGTGCCGTCGCCCTGGCGCGCGCTGGTCCAGGGGCCGGGCGCGGCCTGGCGCATCAGTGCCACGGCACTGCGCCAGCAGATGGCCGACACGCCGGTGCTGCAGCAGCTGCTCCATCGCTACCTGTATGTGCTGACGGCGCAGCTGTCCACGTCGGCGGCCTGCCTGCGCTTTCATCTGATCGAGCCGCGGCTGGCGCGCTGGCTGTTGCTCAGCCAGGACCGCGCGCACGCCGACAACTTCCACGTCACGCACGAGTTCCTGGCCTACATGCTCGGGGTGCGCCGCGTCGGCGTGACCGCCGCCGCAGGCGCGCTGCAACGTGCCGGCCTGATCCACTACCACCGTGGCGAGCTCGAGGTGCTGGACCGCCCGGGCCTGGAAGCCGCCAGCTGCAGCTGCTATGCCGCCAACCGGACGGTCTACAACGAGCACATGAGCTGAGGATGTCCGCCAACGCACCGACCTGCGCGGCCCACAAATGCAGCCTGTGGCCAGGAGATTTCTCATGACGTCGCTGTCCATATCCTTGCCCACGTCACCGTTCGCCCCGGCAACGACTTCGCTGCCGGGCGGCTTCCCGCGCCGCCTGCTTGCCGTGGCGGTCGGCCCTGAATTGCCGCCCAGCGACAGCGCGTTTACTGGCTTGGTGCAGGCCTACCGCAGCAGCGGCGGCCTGGTGCGCGGCGACGACGTGGCCGACTGGCTGCGCGACAGTGGCCGCGGCGGCCACGGCACGCTGGCACGCTGGATCGTCAGCGGCGAGATCCTCGGCTTCGAGTGGCAGCACGCGCTGTGGATTCCGATGTTCCAGATCGACCCGGCCACGCTGGTCGTGCGCTCTGGCGCGCGCCAGGTGTTGGCGCAGATGGGCTCAGCATTCGACGGCTGGTCGCTGGCCCTGTGGTTCGTGCAGCCGAACAGCTGGCTGCAGGATCGGCGGCCGCTGGACCTGCTCGACTCGGCCCTGCCGGACGTGCTGGAAGCGGCCCGCGCCGACCGGTTCGTGGTCACCGGCTGACGTCCTCGTGAATGTTGCCGGCCCGCTGGCCAGCCGCCGGACCCGCCGGCGTTGAATGGTGCCTGCCCTGCTGCTGTTGGCGGCCGTGTGCTTGCTGGTCGCGCTTCAACGTGTCGTCACTCGAAGCACCGACCGTGCCGGCATGCGCCAGGCCGCGAGCCGCGCGCATGCCGATTCGCTCTGGCAATGCCGCGTGCTGAGCGAAACGCGTGAACGACACCGCTGCATCGAAGACCTTGGCGCGGTGGCTGCCGCGGAATGATCGCTGGCGCACAGACGGGCGCTGGCGGGATGTCGACCATCAAGGCCCCGCCGCGGTTCTAGCCGGCGACCAACGAGGCCATCACCATGCACCACATCACCAGATTCCCCACCATCGCCCGCACCGTCGTGGCTGCCCTCTTCGTCTTCGGTCTGGGCGCGGCCAACGCCGCCCCACTGGCTGCGCCTGAATACCGCGCAAGCAAGCAACGCGTCGAAGACGCCTACCGCGCCGACAAGGCCGCCTGCAAGACCGGCAACACCGGCAACGCGCGCGACATCTGCATGGCCACCGCCAAGGGCAAGGAGAAGGTCGCGCTGGCAGAGCTCGAATTCGGCCAGTCCGGCAAGCCGGCCGATGCTGTCAAGGTCGGCGTCGCACGCGCCGACGGTGTGTTCGCCGTGGCCAAAGAGAAGTGCGATGACCTGAAGGGTCAGCCGAAGTCGCAGTGCCGGACCGAAGCCAAGGCCGCGCACACCAAGGCGCTGGCCGACGCCAAGCTGGCCACCACTGTCGGCGAAGCCAAGGCCGACGCCAAGGAAGACAAGATGGCCGCTGACCGCAAGGTCGCCGCGGCCAAGTGCGACGCCCTGACCGGCGCTGCCAAGACGACCTGCATGGCCGACGTCAAGGCCCGCTTCGACAAGAGCTGAAGTCAGCAGTACCACCGGAGAAGCGCATGAGTCTTGGAACCATCCTGTTGATCGTGCTGGTGTTGTTGCTGATCGGCGCGATCCCCAGTTGGCCGCACAGCCGGAACTGGGGCTACTTGCCCAGCGGCGGCCTCGGCATCGTGGTTGTCATCCTGCTGGTGCTGCTGCTGACCGGCCGGTTGTGATGCGCCGCGGGCGCGCCGCCGGCCACGGGTCGGCGATGCGGTCCGCGGCGATGGCGTGTGGTCTGGGGCTGGTGCTGGCCTTCGCCGGTTGCGGTGAAAACGCGACGCTGCCGCTGGTTGCCGGCACCGGCGCACGGCCCCAGCTGCCAGCGCCGCGAAGCGAATGGCTGCCGACCGTGCACATCGCGCCGGCGGTCGGTTGGCCGGCGGGTGCCACGCCGCAAGCTGCACCCGGGTTGCAGGTGGCGGCCTTTGCGGCCGGCCTGGACCACCCGCGCTGGCTGCTGGTGCTGCCGAACGGGGACGTGCTGGTCGCCGAGAGCAACGCCCCGCAGCGACCCGAGGACTCCCCCGGCCTGCGCGGCTGGATCATGGGTCTGGTGATGAAGCAAGCCGGTGCCGGCGTGCCGAGTGCCGACCGCATCACGCTGCTGCGCGACGCCGACGGCGACGGCGTGGCGGAAATGCGCAGCGTCCTCCTGCAAGGCCTGCACTCGCCGTTCGGCATGGTGCTGATCGGCGACACGCTGTATGTCGCCAACACCGATGCGGTGCTGCGCTTTCCGTACCGGCGCGGCGATACGGTGATCAGCGCGCCCGGCGTGGTGCTGGCGCGGCTGCCGGCCGGGCCGATCAACCACCACTGGACAAAGAACCTGCTGGCCAGTGCCGATGGCCGCCAGCTGTACGTCACCGTGGGCTCGAACAGCAACATCGCGGAGCGCGGCATCGAAGCCGAGGCCGGCCGTGCCGGGGTTTGGCGCATCGACATCGCCACCGGCGAGATGACGCCGCTGGCCAGCGGCCTGCGCAACCCCAACGGCCTGGCGCTTGAGCCCGGCAGCGGGGCGCTGTGGACGGTTGTCAACGAACGCGACGAGCTCGGCGGCGACCTGGTGCCCGACTATTTGACTGCGCTGCCCGACGGGGCGTTCTTCGGCTGGCCGTGGAGCTACTTCGGCCAACACGTCGACTCCCGCGTGCAGCCGACCGATGCTGCTGCGGTGACCCGCGCGCGCGTGCCCGACTACGCGCTGGGCGCGCATGTCGCGCCGCTCGGCCTGGCCTGGTCGGGCGGCACCAGCCTGCCGCCGACTTTCGCGCAGGGCATGTTCATCGGTCTGCACGGGTCGTGGAACCGGCGCCCGCGCAGCGGCTACCAGGTTGTGTTCGTGCCGTTCGCCGGTGGCCGCCCGAGCGGCGCCGCGCCGCTGGAGGTGCTGGGCGGCTTCGTCGACCCCGATGGCCAGGCGCGCGGTCGCCCGGTCGGCGTGGCACTGGACCGCAGCGGCGCGTTGCTGGTGGCCGACGATGTCGGCAATCGCGTCTGGCGCGTCAGCGCGCGACCTTGAAATTGCCCGCATGGCGCGGCCCCGGGCCGCCCAGCCGCACAATGAATGCATCCATTGTCCGACTGCGCCGTGCCCCGCGCCGACAGCCATGATCAGCATCCTCAGCGCCTATGCCGCCAGTCTCGTCACCCTCTTGGTACTGGACGGGCTGTGGCTCGGCGTGGTGGCCCGTCCGCTCTACGTCAGCGGCATCGGCCATCTGATGGCCCCGGCGCCGCGGATGGGGGTGGCCGCGGTGTTCTACCTGATCTACGCCGGCGGCCTGCTGATCTTCGCCGTGATGCCGCAGGCCGGCGTTCCCGCCTGGCGGGGCGCGCTGCTGTCGGGAGCGTTGCTGGGCGCCCTGGCCTACGCGACCTACGACCTGAGCAATCTGGCGACGCTTCGCGACTGGCCGCTGGGGCTGTCGCTGATCGACATTGCGTGGGGCGCATTCATCAGCGCCCTGGCGGCGCTGGCCGGCCGTTGGGCCTTCGATCGGTTGAGCGGTTGAGCGGTTGATTGCTGTTGGGTGCTGTTGGATGTTGTTGGGTGCCACGCCGGCGGCCACACCGTGCGAAGACGAACAGACGGCAAGCACCCCGCGCTGCACATTGCACGCTCGCTGAACTGTCTGTACAACCGTCCCGATCCTCGATCCCTGCTTCCCGTTGGAGTCCCCCACCATGAGTCGTCCGCCGGTGTCACGCCAGTCCCGCCCGAAGAAGCCTGCGGCCGAGACCGCGAGCCTGGCGCAGGACAAGCTGGACTTCACTGCCGAAGGCTCGCCGCCGCCAGGGCAGGTTGCAGGCGCTGCGCCCGCGATGCCCAAGACGTCGACCGCCACACCCGCGCCGTCACTGCGTGAACGCCAGTCACCGCCTCAGCCTGCCGGACCGCGGCGACGGGCGAGCAAACGCTCGCCGGCGGCCTGGCCCGGCCCAGGTTGATCGGCAATACCCATGATCAAATC
Organism: Burkholderiales bacterium; assembly: GCA_031359905.1. Lineage (GTDB taxonomy): Bacteria > Pseudomonadota > Gammaproteobacteria > Burkholderiales > Burkholderiaceae_C > Rubrivivax. Next base: position 16,809 of record JANMAP010000161.1, read on the forward strand.
GGCCGCGGTAGCCCCGCAGGCGACTGACCGTCCGGCACCTGCGTTGATGGAAGACTGGGCCCTGCTGCTCGGCGCTGTCACCGCGCGTCTGCGTCGTGGCGTCGAGGCGGCTGCCGCCTGCAGCACCGCGCCGCTTGCAGCGCATGACGATCTGCTGGAATGCACCGCCGCTTTGGAGCAATTGCATCAGTCCCTGCACGGGGCGCTGCAGCATCACAGACAGGGCGAACAAGCTCTGCAGGCTGAAGTCGGCCAGATGCAAGCGCGCCTGGCCAGCCTGCAAGCCCAGTTGCATGACCTGCAGCTCGGCGAGCGTCCTGCCGACCACCGCTTGCATCACGATCCGTTGACGTCGCTGCCCAACCGCGGCCACTTCCGCGAACGGCTGGAACAGGTGCTCGGCGCCTCGCGAGGTGGCAGTCGGCCGATGCTGGCCGTGCTGTATCTTGATCTCGATGGATTCAAGCCGATCAACGAGACCCACGGGCCCAGCGTCGGTGATGCGATGCTGCGCGAGGTTGCCGTGCGGCTCGCACGCTCGGTGCGTGCCGAGGACATGGTCTGCCGCCTGGGCGGCGACGAGTTCGCCTGTCTGCTCGGCCAGCGCATGGACCGGCAGCAACTGGCCCGACTGGCGCAGAAGCTGGTCGACACAGTGGCTGAGCCCCAACAATTCGGCGACACGAAGGTCAGTGTGCGGCCGAGCATTGGGATCGCACTGTGTCCACACGACGGAGCCACCGCCGACGGCCTGTTGAAGAAAGCCGACGCAGCGATGTACCGTGCCAAACGCCAGCGCAGCGGTTACGCGTTTTTCGATCGACGCGCCGACGGCTGAACAGGACCTTCAGGCTCACCGCGCAGCGTGTCTGCCACGCGCATCAGCAAGGGCTGCAGCAGCGGCAAGAGCACCGGCATCAACATCGGCAACCAGACCGATGCAGCGCTGGCCGGTGGAGCGGCAGCGCGCTGCATCATCTTCGACTGACGGGCACGCAACAGCCAGGTTGGCCGCAACAGCACCAGCGCGGCCCCAAGCGCCACTGCGCCGGCCACCAGCGCCAACGGATGGCGCTGCGCCAGAGGCCTCAGCGCCAAGTTCGTGTCGGTCAGCATCTGCTGACCAGCATCGCGCCAGGCGGGAACTGTCGACGCATCCCCGGGCGGGGCCGGCGCGGTGGTCGGCTTCGGATGGTGCTTCTCCGCCTGCGGGGTCTGGGCTGCCCACCAGCAACCGACTGCCAACAGAAACGGTGTTAAAGGCGTCAGTGCCAGCGCCCACTCAGCGTGGCGAGGCAACGTGGGCAGGACCCACCAAAGCATGATGGACACACCCACCAGACCCGCCGCGGTGGCCGCAGAAAACAGCGCCACCGCGTGCAGCATCGCCTGGCGCTTGAAGGCGGTGGCGACGTGGACGAGCGCGGCCGGGGGTGAGGTGGGTGACGCCAGCCACAATGGCAGCGCAGCGAGCAGGCGCAACCAGTGCGGCATGGCGTCGCTCTCAGTCGCGGCGTGAACGCGTCAGCAGACTCATCACGGCCATCAGGCCGGCGCCCACGGCGGTGGCGATGAGGATCGCCTTCAGCGGTTCGCTGCGCACGTAGCCCAGCGTCATGTCGCCGGCGTCGCGCGCTTGCTCGCGTAACTGCTCGGTGCGCTGACGCAGGCTGCGCACGCCGTCATGCAGGCCGTTGCGCACCGCTTCGGCGCTGCGCTGGGCCAGCGTGCTCGCGGCGCTGTCCAGACCGTCGACGGCGGCGCGCAGCGGCTGTTCGTGGAGGGAGCTGGGGAATTGAGTGGATTCGTTCATGACAGGTCCTTGGAAGTTGGGGTAGGGCGTGCGAATCGAAACAGGGAGCGGGGATCACAGGGGCGAGTCGGCATCATCTGCCGCGCAACACCCCGAACAGGAAGCTGGCCACGGCCAGGATCAGGAAAACGACGAACAGGACCTTGGCGATGCCCACGGCGCTGGCGGCGATGCCGCCGAAGCCGAACACGGCCGCGATCAAGGCGATGACGAGGAAGACAACGGCATAGTGCAGCATGTCAGGGCTCCATGTTGAAGGAGCTTCAGTCTGCCGGCCGCGCCGTGCCGCGGCGAGCGGCCGGGCGGCCTTGCCGGCGTCGGCCGAACGGGCGCCGGCGGGTAGGACAACGCCGACAGACGATGCTGTCGCGCGTCGCCCCCCGCCGCGACGCGGTCAATCGTCGATGGTCTGGACGATCAGCGGCGCGGGCACGCCACCGCCCGCATCGTCGGCGATGCGCCAGGCGGCGGCCAGCGCCGGCAGCGTGGCGGCGGCATCAGCAGCGCTGGCCGCGTGCACGCGCGCCAGCGGCTCGCCGGCGGTCACCTGCCGGCCCAGCGGCAGCACCCGGTCGATGCCGACGCGCGGGTCGATGCGATCACCGGGCCGCCGCCGGCCGCCACCCAGTGCGACCAAGGCCAGCCCGATGGCTCGCGTGTCGCAGTCCACCAGCACGCCGGCGCGCGGCGCGGGAACGTCACGCACCAGCGGCGCCGCGGGCCAGTCGGCGCGGCCTGGCGCGTCCAGCACGTCGCGCGGCCCGCCGAGCCCGGTGACCATGCGCGCGAAGCGTTCGGCCGCCGCGCCGCTGTCCAGCGCGCGCGCCGCCGCATCCCGTGCGGCATCGACGCTGGTCGCCAGGCCACCCAACTGCAGCATCTGCGCCGCCAGCGCCAGCGTCACCTCGAGCAGGCGCGGCTCGCGTTCGCTGCCCGTCAGGAAGCGCAGCGCCTCGGCGACTTCGAGCGCGTTGCCGGCGCTCGAGCCCAGGACCTGGTTCATGTCGGTGATCAGCGCGCGCGCTGGCAGCCCCGCGCTGCGCGCCACGCGCACCAGGCTGTGGGCCAGCGCGCGGGCTTCGTCCAGCGTCGGCGTGAACGCACCGCTGCCGAGCTTGACGTCGAGCACCAGGCCGTGCAGCCCGGCGGCCAGCTTCTTGCTGAGGATGCTGGCGGTGATCAGCGGCAGGCTTTCGACGGTCGCGGTGACGTCGCGGATGGCGTACAGCCGGCGGTCGGCCGGCGCCAGTTCGGCCGACGCGCCGACGATCGCGCAGCCGGCGTCGCGCAGCGTGGCCAGCAGCGCGGAGCGCGACGGCGACACGTCGTAGCCGGGCAGGCTTTCGAGCTTGTCCAGCGTGCCACCGGTGTGGCCCAGGCCGCGCCCGCTGATCATCGGCACGACGCCGCCGCAGGCCGCGACGATCGGCGCCAGCACCAGGCTGACCTTGTCGCCGACGCCGCCGGTGGAATGCTTGTCGAGCACCGGGCCGGCGAGGGCCGCATCGCCCCAGTCGAGCACGCTGCCCGAATGCGTCATGGCCATGGTCAGGGCGACGGTCTCGTCGGCGTTCATGCCGCGCAGCAGCACGGCCATCGCCAGTGCGGCGGCCTGGCTGTCGCTCCAGTCGCCGCTGGTCAGGCCGGCGACGAAGGCGCCGATCTGCGCGGGCGCCAACGCGCCGCCGTCGCGCTTGCGACGGATGACTTCGGCCGGCGCCAGCAGGCTTGTCGACACGCCCGGGCGATCAGTTCAGCCGCCTGACCCGCGGCAGCGGGTCGGGGCCGATGTTCGGCGTGGCCTTGAAGTAGGCCTCGAGCGCGTCGATGTCAAGCGGCCCGGGCGTGCGGTCGCGGGCCTGGCGGAAGACGCTGATGCCGTCGCCGCCGTCGGCGATGAAGTTGTTGACCGTCACGCGGATGGCCATCTCGGGGGTGACCGGTCTGCCGTCGAGCAGCAGGCTGCCCGGCACGACGCGCTGGCCGGGCGGGCGCGCGGCGTCCCAGCTGTAGCTCAGCGTGCGCGAGACATGCAGCGTGCGCGGCCGGTCGCCGGTGAATTGCTGTTCCAGCAGCTGCAGCAGTTGCGCGCCGGACAGCGTGACCGTCACCAGCTGGTTGTAGAACGGCTGGACCGAGAACAGGTCTTCGTAGACCACATCGAGCCGGCCGTCGCTGCCCAGCGTCGAGCGCACGCCGCCCGGATTCATGAACGCCACCTGAGCGCCGGCCGACCGGGTCGCGGCGAGTTGCGCGTCGGCGATGACCTGGCCCATCGCGCTTTCGCCGGCGTCGTTGGTGCGTGTGCCCAGCGGCGCCGACAGCCGTCCCACCGGGCGCTGCGCCAGCGGCCGGACCAGGCGTTCGTAGGTCGCCACCAGCGCGGCCAAGCGCGGCTGCGGGGCGAAGGTGTCGCTGCGCACGATGACGTTCTCGGCCCGCGCGCTGACCACGTCGCGCGTCGTACGGTCGATCACCAGGTCGATCTGCGTCACCAGCGTGCCGAAACGGTCGGCGCTGGTCACCGGGCGGCCGTCGATCACGCAGTTGTAGGCCCGGTGGGTGTGGCCGCTGATGACCACGTCGACGGCCTTGTCGAGCTTCCTGACGATCTCGACGATGGCCCCGCTGATGCCCGGGCAGTCGTTGTAGTCGCCGGGCGTTTCGCCGCCTTCGTGGATCAGCAGCACGATGGCTTCGATGCCCTGGCGCCGCAGTTCGGGCACCAGCGCGTTGACGGTCTCGGCCTCGTCGCGAAAGCGCAGGCCGGCGGTGCCGGCCGGCGTGACGATGGCCGGCGTGCCCTTCAGCGTCACGCCGATGAAAGCCACCGGGATGCCTTCGAAGCGCTTGACGAAGTACGGCGGGAGCAGCGTCTGGCCGCTGGCCCGCACGATGGTGTTGGCGGCCAGGTACTGGAACGTCGCGCCGGCGAAGGGCAACGGGCCCTTGCAGCCGTCGCTCGGGTGGCAGCCGCCGGCCTGCAGGCGCAGCAGCTCTGCCGGGCCGCGGTCGAGTTCGTGGTTGCCCATCGCCGAGGCTTCCAGGCCGAGCAGGTTCATGGCTTCGATGGTCGGCTCGTCGCGGAACAGCGACGACAGCAGCGGCGACGCGCCGACCAGATCACCGGCAGCGACGAAGATGTTGTTCGGGTTCTGCGCGCGCAAAGTGTCGAGCAGCGTGGCCATCGCCGCGGCGCCGCCGGCCGGCACGTTGATGCGCCGCTGTACGCCGGCTGGGCCGGCCGGGCTCGCCGGGTCGACGATGCGCACGCCGCCGGGTGGGGCCTTCAGGTTGCCGTGGAAGTCGTTGAGCGCCAGCACCTTGACGCGCAGCGGCGTGCCGGGCGGGGCCGCCGGCGGGGTGCTGCAGGCGGCCAGCAGGCAGGTGGCCAGCAGGCAGGTGGCCAGCGCCGCGGCGGCATGTCGGAAGAAGGCGGTCATCTGGGGTCGGGGTCCGGGGGCGGTGTGGGTGAGGTCGCCGGCGCGGCAGCGATGCGGGTCGAGGTGCGTTGCGGGTGCGTGACGGGTGCTGGTGCGTGACTGGTGCGTTGCGCGTGCGTCGCGGGTTCGGGTCCGGGGCCGGGGCCGGGGCCGGGTTCGGTTTCAGTAGGCACTGGGCGGCGCGCTGCTGCCCGCTGCGCCGCCGAGCAGGGCTTCGATGTCGTTCAGCAGCCCGCTGGCACCGATGCGAAAGCGTGTCGGCGACACCGCCGCCGCACCCAGGTGCTGCGCGGTCAACGCGATGTAGACCGCGGCATCGGCCACCGTGCGCACGCCGCCGGCCGGCTTGAAGCCGACGCGGCCGCGCAGCGCCGGCTGCGCCGCTTCGTGGGCCGCGATGGCCTTCAGCAGCAGCCCCGCGCTGTGCGGCGTGGCGTTGGTTTTCACCTTGCCGGTGCTGGTCTTCAGGAAATCGGCGCCGGCGTCCAGCGCGATGGCGCAAGCGCGGTTGATCAGCGCGTCGTCGGCGATCTCGCCGGTTTCCAGGATGACCTTCAAGCGCTGCCCGGCGCAGGCATGGCGCACGGCGACCAGCAAGGCCGCGGCGCTGTCCAGCGCGCGGTAGGGAATGACGACGTCGACCTCGTCGCCACCGGCGTCGACGATCTCGCGCGCGTCGCGCACCGCGCGCTCGATCGACGTGCTGCCGTCGGGAAAATTGGCCACCGCCGCGACGGCGATGTGCGCCGGCAGCAGCGCGCGCGCCTGGGCCACGAAGCGCGGCCAGACGCAGACCGCGGCGGTCGGCCCGTGCGGGCCTTGCGCGCGCTGGCACAGGGCGTCGATGTCGGCGGCGCTGTCGGCGTCGTTCAGGCTGGTCAGGTCCAGGCAGGCCAGCGCGGTGCGCGCCGTGGCCAGCACGTCTACGGGCGGGTGAATGGGCGGGTGAACAGGCGAGTCGAACGGGGACGCATCGCGCATCGTCATTTCCTCTGCACGTCGTTGCCGGGTGCGTAGTCGGCGGCCTGCAGCGGGCTGCGCTGGGCGATGTATTCGCGCATCACCTCGGCGTCGACGAAGCCGCTGTTGATGTAGCCGGGGTGGGCGTCCAGCCGCGGGTAGCCGTCGCCGCCGCTGGCCGTGAAGTGGTTGATGGCCAGGCGGTAGTCGCGTTGCGGGTCGATGGGCACGCCCTGCACGCGCGCTTCCACCAGCACGCCGCCTTCGATGCGCAATTGCACCCCGGCGGTCTGCGGGTAGCCGCCCGAGCCGGGTGTCATCCGCGCCGACACGCGCAGCCAGTCGAGCAGTTCACTGCCTTTCAGGCGCACCACCGCCAGCTGGTTGCCGAAGGGCTGGACCTTGAGCAGGTCGCGGTAGGTGATGCGGCCTTCGGGCAGCGAATCGCGCACCCCGCCGCTGTTCATCACCGCCAGGTCGGCGCCGGTCTTCTCGAGCATCATGCGGGCGATCAGCGTGCCCAGGTTGGTGGGCTGGATGCGGATGCGTTCGCGGTCGCCGTCGAGCACGCCGACGACCTCGCCGACCGGCAGCGTCAGCCGGGCCTGGCCGCGGTCCTGGAAGGGCTGCAGCGCGGCCCGCACCGCCGGGTCTTCGGGGATCGGCGGGCTGGCGTCGACCTTGCTGCCGTCGGCAGCGCGGCGCTTCAGGTTGATCGGGATCAACGCGTAGCGCACGAGCTTGACGTCACCGGCGCGGATCTCGAAGTCGGCGCGCCCGACGTACTTGCCCCACTCGCTGGCCTGGACGATCCAGGTGCCGTTCTGGCGGTCGGGCAGGCACGGCATGCCCGGCAGGTAGGCCTCGTTGCGGACGTTCTCGGCCAGCATGCACACCGGGTCGTGGCTGTGGCCGCCGACGATGACGTCGAAGCCCTGGCCGGCGGGCAGCTCGCGCGCCATCTCGACATCGCCCGGCGCGTTGACGCCGTGGCGGCCGTCGACGTAGTGTCCCATGTGGGTGGCGGCGATGACGACGTCGGCCTTGGCGCGCAGTTCGGGCAGCAGCAGCGCGGCTTCGGCGGCGGGGCGGCGGAAATCGATGCCGCGAACGTTCTCGGGCAGCACCGCCTTCTTGGTGTCCTCGGTGGTCAGGCCGAGCACGGCGATCCTGTAGCCGCCGCGTTCGAAGATCGTGTAGGGCTCGAACAGGCGCTGGCCGTCCTTGTAGATGTTGGCCGCGACGAGGGCGAACCGGGCCCAGCCGCGCTGCTTGGCCAGCACCGCCGGCGAGCGGTCGAACTCGTGGTTGCCGACCGCGCTGGCGTCGTAGCCCAGCAGGTTCATTCCCAGGAAGTCGGGCTCGGCGTCCTGCAGGTCGGATTCGGGCACGCCGGTATTGATGTCGCCGCCGTTGAGCAGCAGCGTGTGGCCACCGGCAGCGGCCACCTCGGCACGCACCCGGTCGATCGCCGTCTTGCGCGCCGCCATGCCGTACTCGCCGTCGGCGTTGGGCCAGAAGCGGCCGTGGTGGTCGTTGGTGTGCAGGATGGTCAGCCGCAACGGTGGCCGGTCGGCCGGCGGCCGCGTCGTGCCGCAACCGCCGACCAGCAGCAGCAGCCCGACCGCGGCGGACAGCGCCGCGCGGCGCGGCAGGGGATGGGTGGGGGCACCGGCCCGCATCGTCAGAGCTCCAGCGCGGTGAGCACCGCCGCCAGCAGGTCGACCGCGCGCTCGGCGGCGGCGCGGGCGGTGTGCATGGTGTGGGCGTGGCTGAGGGCTTCGTCGGACAGCCCGGCGGCCATGTTGGTCATCATCGACAACGCCAGCACGCGCAAGCCGGCATGCCGCGCGAGGATGGTTTCGGGCACGGTGCTCATGCCCACCGCGTTGGCGCCGAGGGTCTTCAACATGCGGATCTCGGCCGGCGTCTCGAACTGCGGCCCCATCACCCAGGCGTAGACGCCGCGCTGCAGCGGCGTGCCGGCGGCAGCGGCGGCGGCCAGGGCCTGCGCGCGCAGCCGCGGGTCGTAGGCCGCCGACATGTCGACGAAGCGGTCGTCGCCCTGCAGCCCGAACAACGGCGACCGCTGGACCAGATTCAAGTGGTCGTCGATCAGCATCAGCGTACCCGGCGGCATGCCCGGCTCCAGGCTGCCTGCGGCGGTGGTCTGCACCAGCACCTGCACGCCCCAGGCGGCCAGGCTGCGGATCGTGCCCAGCATGCCGTCGGCCTGGCCCGTCTCGTAGGCGTGCTTGCGGCCGGCCAGCACGGCCACGCGCTGGCTGCGCCCGCCGTGAACGATCTGCCCGACCTGCAGCGTGCCGGCATGGCCGCCGACGGCCAGCGACGGAAAGGCCGGCAGCTCGGAATACGGCAGCAACGCGGCGTCTTGCACCCGGTCGGCCAGCGGGCCCCAGCCCGACCCGAGCAGCACGGCGATGGCCGGCGCAGGGCCCAGCCGACTTTCTAGAACGGCGCAGGATGTGGTGATGTCGGCGTGCATGGCGACGAGCGGGGGGCGGGCGCTCATTGTGGCGTCGCGGCTTGGCGTGACACGTAGCGAGGCAGCTTATCGGCGACCGAGCGGACGCCGCGGAACCGGCTTCGCCGGGCCGCTGGCGTCGCCCCCCCGGGGGGGAAGCGCCGAAGGCGCTCCGGGGGGGATCAAACACTCCGGCCCGAAGCTGTGCGGCAGCAGCGCGCCCAGCGTGTAGCTGGCGCGCAGCGCCGTCGCGTCGGCGACCCAGATGGGGCAGTCGGCGGTGGCGAATTCGCGCAGCTTCTGCCGGCATCCGCCGCACGGCGTGACCGGCGCCGCAGCCACCGCGCACACCGCCACCGCCTGCACGCGCCGGCCGCCGGCGGCGACCATCACCGCCAGCGCCGATGCTTCGGCGCACCAGCCTTGCGGGTAGGCGGCGTTCTCGACGTTGGCCCCGGCGTGGATCCGGCCGTGCTCGTCGAGCACCGCGGCGCCGACGGCGAACTTCGAATACGGCGCGTAGGCGTTGTCGCGCACGGCGCGCGCCGCGTCGATCAGCGCGCCTTGCTGCATATCAGCTGTCCTTGACATCGGGTCTCCCCACCGCGTTCGGCGCCACCGACTTGCCGATGAACCCCGCCAGCAGCACCACTGTCAGCACATACGGCAGCGCCTGGATCGCCTGCACCGGCACATCGCCCAGGCCGGGGATGACGGCGCCCTGCAGGCGGATCGACACCGCGTCGAGAAAACCGAACAGCAGGCAGGCCCACAGCGCGCCGACCGGGTGCCACTTGCCGAAGATCAGCGCGGCCAGCGCCATGTAGCCGCGGCCGGCGGTCATGTTGGGAATGAAGCTGGGGTTCTGCGCCAGCACCAGATACGCACCGGCAAACGCGCTGAGCCCGCCATTCAGCACCAGCGCCTGATAGCGCAGCCCCTTCACGCCGACACCCGCGGCATCGACCATCGCCGGGTTCTCGCCCGCGGCGCGCAGACGCAGGCCGAAGCGCGTGCGGTACAGCAGCCACCACACCGCAGCCACCAGCACCAGCGTGGCGTAGACCATCAGGTTGTGGCCGAAGAGGGCCAGCGCGATCGCCCGGCCGATCAGCGGCAGCCGCGCGACGACTTCACCGGCGCCGACGAACCAGCGGTCCAGCCGTACTGCGTCGGGCAGCGGCGGCGTTTGCCCGCCCTGCGCAAACCAGGCAATGCCCAGGACCACCGACAGCCCCGCCGCGGTCATCGTGATGGCCATGCCGAGCACGACCTGGTCGCCACGGTGGCTGACGCAGGCATAGGCGTGCAACATCGACAAGGCGATGCCGACCGCCAGCGCCGCCAGCAGGGCCAGCGCCAGCGACCCGCTGAGCACGCCGACCGCTGCAGTGGCAAACGCCGTCAGCAGCATCTTGCCTTCCAGACCGAGGTCGATGACGCCAGAGCGTTCGCACAGCACGCCGGCCAGTGCGCAGAGGATCAGCGGTACCGACACGCGCAGGGTGCTGCCGAGCAGCGTGCCAACGAGCACCTCATCCATGCGCCGCCCCGGCCGCGCTGCGCGACGACGGCAACCAGCCGATCAACCGCGCCAGCGCCGGTGCGGCGACCTGCGCCATCGCCCCGGCGAAAAGCACGATCAGCCCCTGCAGCAGGACCACCATGTCGCGGCTGAAGCCGTTGATCTCGAAGGCCAGCTCCGACCCGCCCTGGTACAGCGCGCCGAACAGCAGCGACGCCAGCACGATGCCCAGTGGATGGTTGCGCCCGATCAGGCTGACGGCGATGCCGGCGAAGCCTGCGCCGGCGACGAAATCGGGCAGCAGGCGGCCATGCACGCCGGCGATTTCGTTGACGCCGACCAGCCCGGCCAGCGCGCCCGATGCGGCCATCGCCAGCACGATCAGGCGCTTCGGCCGGATGCCGGCGTACAAGGATGCTTCCGGCGCGAAGCCCACCGCGCGCAGCGCGTAGCCGGGGCGGGTCTTCCACAGCGCCAGCCAGACGAAGACCGCAGCGGCAATGGCAATCAGCACGCTCAGGTTGAGTGGCGTGCGCGGCCATTCGATGCCCAGCCAGGCCAACGCGTCGTGCGCCCCCGGCATGCGCGCGGAATCGGCGAAGGCGCGGCTCTCGGGTGTCATGTTGCCGGGCTCCTTCAGCGTGTTGACGAGCAGGTAGCTGAGCAGCGCTGCGGCAATGAAGTTGAACATGATGGTGGTGATCACCGTGTGGCTGCCGCGCCAGGCCTGCAGCGCACCGGGCACCGCCGCCCAGACCAGGCCGAACAGCGCGGCGGCCAGCACCATCAACGGCAGCATGACCCAGGCCGGCAGCGCGTTCGACAATGCCAGCGCCGCCAGCCCCGCGCCCAGCCCGCCCATGATGGCCTGGCCTTCGCCGCCGATGTTGAACAGGCCACCGTGAAAGGCCACCGCCACGGCCAGCCCGGTGAAGACGAAGGTGGTGGCGTAGTACAGCGTGTAGCTGATGCCGGACTTCGAACCGAACGCGCCCTTGATCAACAGTGCCAGCACCTGCCCCGGCTGGAAGCCGACCAGCTTGACGACGATGCCGGCCACGAGCAGCGCGAAGGCCAGGTTGACGGCGGGCAGCACGGCCACGTCGACCCAGCGGGGGAGTTCGACGGGTTGGCTCATCGTTGTTCTCTTGCGGTTCGCGCGTCGCGGCAGGCGGTGCCCGGTGGGGGCGCAGGGTGGTGCGGTCGGCCTTGCAGGCCGACTCCGCTGCGCTGCTCGATCCAGGGTCGCGTCGGGTAACTCGCGGCGTTCGCTGCGCTCACTCTGCTCAGACACCCCCGACGAGTCAGTTCACGACGCGCGCTGCGCGCGCCGACCCTGAATCTCCGCTGCTCGCCGCCCCACACAGCGCCCCCACC
>JANMAP010000380.1:0-5084 GCA_031359905.1 Burkholderiales bacterium
CACCTGTGGCTGCGCGACCGCGGCAAGGCCGTGCTGCGCGCCGGCAGCGGGCGCGCGCTGCGCGTCGTCGGCACGCATGCCGACATCACCCGCCAGCGCCAGGCCGAACAGGCCCTGCGCGAACAGCAGGCGGCCGAACTCGTCAGCCGCAGCAAGAGCGAGTTCCTCTCGCGCATGAGCCACGAGATGCGCACGCCGCTGAACGCGCTGCTCGGCTTTGCCGAGCTGATGCAGATCCATGGGGAGTACCACGCCGAACACCTGGGCCACATCGTCGATGCCGGCCGCCACCTGCTGGGGCTGATCAACGACGTGCGCGACCTCGGCGCGCTGCTGCGCGGCGTGGTGGCCTTGTTGTCGCCGCAGGCGCGCCAGCTGGGCGTCAACCTGGCCGCGCCGCTGTTCGACGGCGCGCTGCTGCTGGCCGACCCGCAGCGCCTGCGCCAGGTGCTGCTGAACCTGGGCGCCAACGCCATCAAGTACAACCGCCCCGGCGGCCAGGTGCGCTGGATGCTGCGCGACGACGATGCGCAGTGCTGGGGTCTGGCGGTCGTCGACGACGGCCTGGGCATGGATGAGGCGCAGCTGGCCCGGCTGTTCCAGCCGTTCGAGCGGCTGGGCCGCGAATCGAGCAGCATCGAGGGCAGTGGCCTGGGTCTGGTGATCGCCCGCCGGCTGACCGATGCGATGGACGGGCGTCTGGACATCAGCAGCCAGCCCGGCCTGGGCACCACCGTCACCGTCTGGCTGCCGCGCGCCGACGCCGCCAGCGACGACGCCCTGCAGGCTGCCGCGCGTGCCGGCCGGTTTCACGGGCCGGCGGGGATGACGCGGCCAGCGCGCGTGCTCTACGTCGAGGACAACCCGCTCAACGCGCTGCTTTTCGAAGAGGCCTTGCGCCGCGACAGCAGCCTGGAAGTGCGCATCGCCGAAGACGGCGCGCAGGCGCTGGAAATGGCCGCCGCCTGGCTGCCCGACCTGCTGGTCATCGACGGCCACCTCCCGAGAGTGGCGCTTCCCGCTATGGCCCGTTGCGAAGGACGCGGCGCCGCTACTTGAACAGCCCGCGATGCTGGTCGCGCAGCACGTTCTTCTGCACCTTGCCCATCGCGTTGCGCGGCAGGTCGGGCACGACGAACACCCGCTTGGGCACCTTGAAGTTGGCGATCTGGCCCTTCAGTGCAGCGATCAGCGCCGTGGCGTCCAGCGCGCTACCCGGCCGCCCCACGACGACGGCCACCACGGCTTCGCCGAAGTCGGGGTGGGCCACGCCGATGACCGCCGATTCGGCCACGCCCGGCTGCTCGTTGAGATAGCCCTCGACCTCGGCCGGGTAGACGTTGTAGCCGCCGCTGATGATCAGATCCTTGCTGCGGCCGACGATGGTCAGGTAGCCCTGCTCGTCGACGCGCCCGACATCGCCGGTCTTGAACCACAGGTCGGTGGTGAATTCATCGGCAGTCTTCTCCGGCATGCGCCAGTAGCCCTTGAAGACGTTCGGCCCCCTGACCTGGATGCTGCCGATTTCGCCGACCGGCAGCGGTGCGCCCCGGTCGTCGCGCAGGCGCAGCTGCACACCGGGCAGCGGCAGGCCGACCGTGCCGCCGCGGCGCGCGCTGTCGGGTCGGTAGGGGTTGCTGGTCAGCATCACCGTCTCGCTCATGCCGTAGCGTTCGAGGATGGTGTGGCCGGTGCGCTCGCGCCAGGCGTCGAAGGTCTCCATCAGCAGCGGCGCCGAGCCGCTGATGAACAGCCGCATGCCGCTGCAAGCCGCGCGGGTCAACGTCGGTTCGGCCAGCAGCCGCCCGTACAGCGTGGGCACGCCCATGAACACCGTGGCCTCGGGCAGCCGGGCGGCCACCGCGCGCGGCTCGAAGCGGTTGAACCACAACATCCGGCTGCCCGACAGCAGCGCGCCATGCGAGGCCACGAACAGGCCGTGCACGTGGAAGATCGGCAGGGCGTGGATCAGCACGTCCGGGGTCGCGGAATTGCCATCCCGCCAGGCCCACACCTCGTGCAGCACGCGGGCGTTGGACAGCAGGTTGCCATGCGTCAGCATCGCGCCCTTGCTGCGCCCGGTGGTGCCGCTGGTGTACAGGATGGCCGCCAGGTCGTCGGCACCGCGCTGCGCGGGCACATGGGTCTGCGGCTGGAAGGCGGCGCGGTCGAGCAGGGTGCCGCTGCGGTCGTCGTCCAGCGTGTAGACATGACGCACGCCGGCCTGGAAGGCCAGCCGGCTGAACCAGCCGAAGTGCGCCGCGCTGCAGACCACCACCGCGGGCTCGGCATTAGCGATGAAGTAGCCGACCTCCGTCGCCTGGTAGGCGTTGTTCAGCGGCAGGTAGACGTGGCCGCTGCGCAGCACCGCCAGGTAGAGCATCAGCGCCTCGACGCTCTTGTCGGTGTGCACCGCGATGCGCGACGCCGGCGGCAGATCCAGCGAATCGATCAGGTTGGCGATCATCGCCGAGCCGTGGTCGAGGTCGCGCCAGGTGTAGAACAGCGGCGCGGCGCCGTCGCCGGACTCGACAGCCACCGCGTCGAGGTTGCTCGGGAAACCGGCGCGCAGCGCAACGAACAGGTTGTCTTGGGTCATGGCGGCGTTCAGCGAAATGAACTTTGCTTCAGGCGGACGCTGCTGGAACCGGCTTGGCCGGGCCGCCGGCGTCGCCCCTGCTCGGAGCAGCGGCGCAGCCGCCGTGGGGGTCATTCCAGTGTCGCACCGCTGGACTTGACGACCTGGGCCCAGCGCTTGACCTCGGCGCCGACGAAGCGCCCGAAGTCGTCGCCATACAGGTTGGGGGTTTCGGTGCCCAGGGCGGTCCAGCTGGTCTTGATGTCGGCGGCGTTCAAGGCCTTGCGCAGTTCGCCCTGGGCGGCCTGCACGATGTCGCGCGGGGTGGCTCTCGGGGCCCACAGGCCGTACCAGGTCGATACCTTGTAGGCCGGCACGCCGGCTTCGGCGGCGGTCGGCACGTCGGCGAACCCGGGGGCACGCTGGTCGCCGGCCACGGCGATGGCGCGGATGCGGCCGCCGCGAATGTGGTTGGCGCTCGAGGCCAGGCCGTCGAACATCAGGTCGACCTGGCCGGCGATCAGGTCCTGCAGCGCCGGACCGGCGCCGCGGTACGGGATGTGGGTGATGAAGGTCTTGGTCTGCAGCTTGAACAGCTCGCCGGCCAGGTGGTGCGAGGTCCCGTTGCCGGCCGAGGCGTAGTTCAGCCGGCCCGGGTTCTTGCGCATGAAGGCCAGCAGTTCGGACAGCGTCGTCGCCTGCACCCGCTGCGGGTTGACGACGATGACCTGCGGCACGCTGGCGATCAGCCCCAGCGGCACGAAGTCGGTCTCGATGTTGTAGTCGAGCTTGGCGTACATCGCCGGCGCGATGCTGTGATGGACCGCGCCCATGAACAAGGTATAGCCGTCGGGCGCCGATTTGGCGGCGAGGCCCGCGCCGAGCGTGCCGCCGGCGCCGCCCTTGTTGTCGATGATGAACTGCTTGCCGGTGTTCCGGCTGAGCAGCGCGAACAGCGGCCGCGCGAAGGCATCGGTGCCGCCGCCCGGCGGGAAGGGCACGATCACCGTCACCGGCTTGGTCGGCCAGCCGCTGCCCTGTGCCCGCACACCGGGCGCGGCGATGGCAGCGGCGCTGGCAATCAGTAGCTGGCGGCGGGTTGGGGGGGTCATGGCGTACTCCGGTGGTGAAAGTGGGGCGGCGTGGGCGATACGGCGATACGGCACGTGGCCACTGCAACAGCGGGTGCGTGATGGCCGCATCACGGCCGACCCGTGCTCCGCGCGTCGGCGCCAGGCCTTGGCGGCACAGGCGGTCTTCACCACCGACCACTCGCTGACGTCGCGCATGCTATCCAAGCCACCACGCCGCGCTGCCGTGGGGAACCCGAGGACCGGGGCAAACCCTGATCACCTCGATGCGACATCGCCTCAACGATGGCGGCGCCTGGATCAAGCCGTGCAACACAATCGTTTGGACAGTGTTCGACCCATGACTCGACCGACGATTCGATCCATCACCCCGACAACGCCAGGAGATTCCCCGATGCCGCTTCGATTCCGCGTCACCCGCCTCAGCCGCGCTGCCAGCCTATGCGGCGCGCTGGTCTTCGTCACTGGCTGCGGCGACAGCAGCAACCCCGGCGACGGCGACTACCAGGTCAATATCAAGCCGGCGGCGATCGGCGCCGTCAACACGCTGACCTACGACGGCACCAGCGACGACCTGCTGACCGCCGGGCTGGGCAAGAGCGGCTTGTCCGGCGCAGCACCGGCGCTGTCGGCCACGCCGACGGCCGCCGAATTGCGCAAGCTGGCGATCTACACCAACTACCGTGCCCTGATCGACCCGACCGCCAACGGCGGCTATGGCACGCTGTACGGCCCCAACGTCGACAGCAACGGCGTTGCGACGACCGGCGAAGGCCGCATTGCCGGCACCGAGACCATCGCCTACGCCGACGACGGCAGCGGCCGGCAGAACGTGACGGTGATGGTCCAGGTGCCGGCCACCTTCGACCCCAAGGCGCCGTGCATCGTCAGCGCCACCTCGTCGGGATCGCGCGGCGTCTACGGTGCCATCGGCACGGCCGGCGACTGGGGCCTGAAGCACGGCTGCGCGGTGGCCTACACCGACAAGGGCAGCGGCAGCGGCGTGCACGACCTGCAGGCCAATACCGTCAACGGCATCGACGGCCGGCGCGCTGATGCGGCCACGCTGGGCACGGCGTCGAACTTCACGGCGCGCCTGAGTGCCGCCGAGCGCACGGCGTTCAACGCCGCCACGCCCAACCGTTTTGCGGTCAAGCACGCGCACAGCGAACAGAACCCCGAGAAGGACTGGGGCGCGCAGACGCTGCAAGCCGTCGAGTTCGCCTTCTGGCATCTCAACGAACGCTTCGGCAACACGCTGCCCGACGGCCGACACACCGTGACGATCACGCCGGCCAACACCGAGGTGATCGCCAGCAGCGTCAGCAACGGTGCCGGCGCCGCACTGGCCGCTGCCGAGCAGGACACGGCCGGGCTGATCGACGGCGTGGCGGTGTCCGAACCCAACATCCAGC
>JANMAP010000191.1:0-6972 GCA_031359905.1 Burkholderiales bacterium
CGTGTTCCCAGACGTCGACCGTCAACAGGGCCTTGTCGGCGCTGGTCAGCGGCGTGCCGGCGGCGCCGGTGTTGACGATGTCGACCGAGCCATCAGCCTTCTTGACGAGCCAAGTCCAGCCCGACCCGAAGTTGCCGACCGCGCTCTTCACGAAAGCCTCCTTGAAGGCCGAGTAGGAACCCCATTTGGCGGTGATGGCCGCGGCCAGCGCGCCGCCGGGCTCGCCGCCGCCGGCCGGCTTCATGCAATTCCAGAAGAAGGTGTGGTTCCAGACCTGCGCGGCGTTGTTGTAGATGCCGCCGCTGGCCTTCTTGACGATCTGCTCGAGCGATAGCGATTCGAACTCTGTGCCCTTCTGCAGATTGTTGAGGTTCACGACATAGGCGTTGTGGTGTTTGCCGTGGTGGAACTCCAGCGTCTCGCGGCTGTAGTGCGGCGCCAGCGCGTCGATGGCATAAGGCAGGTTGGGCAGGGTGTGTTCCATGGAGCGTTCCTCAGGTGATGGCAATGCGAATCTTCGGGGCGCTGCAGCTGCGCTCGAGTTTCGATTCTAGGGACGCTGCGGTCAGCCAGACGTCGCCAGGGGTTCCACGCTCAGCACCTCGGCCATCGCGCGACCGTCGGCCCAGACGGCGCGAACCGTCTGACCGGACCGCAGCCCCTGTACCGACACCACCGGCCGGCCGTCGGCAGACTCGACCCAGGCATAGCCGCGCCGCAGGACCTGCTGCGGATCCAGCCCAGCCAACCGCGCCTGTGCGGCCAGCAACCGCTGCTGCTGCTGGCGCAGCAGCAGGCCGACGGCGCGTTCCAACCGATGACCGCGCTGCTGCGGCTCGTCGCCCTGCCGCGCCAGTCGCTGGCGCAACGCCTGGTGCAGCCTGCGCCCCAGGGCGCTCAGCCGCTCGGCCTGCCCGGCCAGCGATCGCGCCGGCTGGCCCAGGCGCAGCGCCAGCGTGTCCAGGCGCTGGGCCTGCACCTGCTGGGCCCGCGTCAGCAGGCGCTGCAGCAGCGCCCGGCGCTGGGCAAGACCGAGCAAGGCATCGGCGCGCGCCGGGGCGGCGAGCTCGGCCGCTGCGGTGGGGGTGGGCGCGCGCAGGTCGGCAGCCAGGTCGCACAGCGTGATGTCGGTCTCGTGGCCGACGCCGCAGACCACCGGCAGCGTGCAGTCGGCAACAGCGCGCACCACCCGTTCGTCGTTGAAGGCCCAGAGGTCTTCGAGCGCCCCGCCACCGCGCACCAGGAGCAGGGTCTGCACTTCTGCGCGGCGGCCGGCGAGCTGCAGCGCAGCCACCAGCGCCGCCGGGGCCTCGGCGCCCTGCACCGGGCTGGGATAGACCACCACGCGCACATGCGGCGCGCGGCGGCGCAGGGTCGCCAGCACGTCCTGCAGCGCCGCCGCTGAGGGCGAGGTGACGATGCCGATCGCGCGCGGTTGGGCAGGAAGAGCACGCTTGCGCGCCGCATCGAAGAGGCCCGCGGCTTCGAGCCGTGCGCGCAAGCGCAGGAACTCCTCGTACAGCGATCCAGCGCCTACGCGCTGCAGCGCTTCGACGACCATCTGCAGTTCGCCGCGCGGCTCGTACACGCCGAGCCGGCCGCGCAGGTCGACCTGCTCCCCGTCGGCAGGCGCAAAGTCGACCAGGCTGGTCGCACGGCGGAACATCGCGCAGCGCAGCACGGCCGCAGCGCCCGAGGCATCCTTCAGCGAAAAGTACCAGTGCCCGCTGGCAGCGCGCACCAGGCTCGACAGTTCGCCGCGCACCGCGACGGCACCGAAGCGGGCGGACAGCGCATCGCCGGTGGCCACCAGCAGCGCGGCCACGCTCCACGGCAGCCGCCCCGCTGCGGCCGATTCGGCCTCAGCCACGCCGAAACCCAGCACCGGCGCGGGCCGGGAACTCCACAGCCACGCGCAGTGCGGTCTGCCACACGAAGCGCGCGGTCACCAAACTGTCAAAGATGTGCAAGTGCTTGATTCGCATGAATAAATCTGTGCTCAAAAATTCAGCAGAGGAAGGCTGACCGTGCAGTGGCGCGGGTCTGCGGGTCGGTGGCCAAGGTTGCCCACACACTTGTCCACAGTTTCGGTGGACAGCCTGCGGTGCCGCGCCAGGAAGCGCTGGCCGCAGCCGATGCATCGGACATAATCTGCCCGCCTTGGGCCTCCGCCCGACGACATTTCGGCGCCTTGCGCCTCGCGAGATTGCCTTGTTTTCGATCATACAAGCGGCCGGTTGGCCGATCTGGCCCCTGCTGTTGTGTTCGGTCGTGGCCATGGCGCTGGTGATCGAGCGACTCATTCATTTGCGGGCCAGCCAGGTCGCGCCGCCGGCGCTGATCGACGAAGTCATCGGCGTCACGCGCAGCAACCTGCCGGCAGCCGACGTTGTCAACAAGTTGGCCGACAACTCGGTGCTCGGCGGTGTGCTGGCCGCCGGCCTGCGCAGCGTGATCGCCGAGCCGCGGATCAACGAAACCGCGCTGCGCCAGTCTTTCGAGAACGCCGGCCGCACCGCGGTGCATCGGCTGGAGCGCTACCTGAACACCCTGGGAACCATCGCAGCGGCCGCGCCGTTGCTCGGCCTGTTCGGCACGGTGGTCGGGATGATCGAGATCTTCGGCTCGCAGGCGCCCGGCAGCAGCGCCGGCAGCAACCCGCAGCTGCTGGCCCACGGCATTTCAGTGGCCCTGTACAACACCGCGTTCGGCTTGGCCATCGCCATTCCGGCATTAATGTTCTATCGCTACTTCCGCGGCCGCGTCGACGAGTTCCAGCTGGCGATGGAAATCGCTGCCGAGCGCATGGTGCCGCATCTGATGCGCTTCGTCGTGCGCACCGCCTGAGGCGAGCAGCATGAAGTTCAGCCGTCGCCGCCCCGAGGATCCGGAGATCAACCTGATTCCGTTCATCGATGTGCTTCTGGTGGTGCTGATCTTCCTGATGCTGTCGACGACCTATTCGCGATTCACCGAACTGCAGGTCAACCTGCCCGCCGCCGACGCCGAGAAGTTGCGCGAACGGCCGGGCGAGGTCATCGTCGCGGTGTCCAGCGACGGCCGCTACGCCGTCAACCGCAAGCCGGTCGACGGGCGCAGCGTCGAAGCGCTGACCGTCGAGCTGGCAGCAGCAGCCGGCGGCCGTGGCGACACCGTGGTCATCGTCTCGGCCGACGCACTGGCGGCGCACCAGGCGGTGGTCAACGTGCTCGACGCGGCACGCCGCGCCGGCCTGGCACGCTTGACCTTCGCGGCGCAGACCGCCGGCGCCGCAGCACGCTGAGTCCCACCATGCCGCGCGCCCGCGGGTTGGCGGCTGCCGTCGAGGCGCTCGCGGCCCGCCATTGGTGGCGGTCGACGCCCAGCCTGCTGTGCCAGGCCCTGCGTCCGCTGTCGTGGCTGTACCGTGGGCTGCTCGCCATGTCGCGACGCGGCGGCCACGCCTCAGCGGCGCCGGTGCCGGTGCTGGTGGTCGGCAACTATATCGTCGGCGGCGCCGGCAAGACCCCGGCGGTGATCGCCATCGTGCAGGCCTTGCAGCAACGCGGCTGGCATCCCGGCGTGGTGTCGCGCGGCTTCGGCCGCCGCGGCGACAGCGCGGCCGAGGTGCTTGCCGACAGCGCGGCCGACGATGTCGGCGATGAACCGCTGTTGATCCACCGCCGGACCGGCGTCCCCGTGTGGGTGGCGCGGCGTCGGGTGGTCGCAGCGCGGGCCCTGTGCGCCCGCCACGCCGAGGTCGATGTCGTCGTCTGCGACGACGGCCTGCAGCACCATGGCCTGGCCCGCGATGCCGAACTGGCCGTCTTCGACGAGCGCGGGATCGGCAACGGCCTGCTGCTGCCCGCCGGACCACTGCGCGAGCCGCTGCCGGCCGGCCCGCCGCGCCGCCAGCGCGTGCTCTACACCGGCAGCCATGCCAGCACGGCGTGGGCCGGCGCGATCGGGCTGCGTGCGCTGGTCGACGCCGTGCCGCTGCAGGCCTGGTGGCGCGGCGACCTGGCGTGCGGCCAACCCGTCGCCACCCTGCGCGGGCGGCCGCTGTTCGCGCTGGCCGGGCTGGCCGCGCCGGAGAACTTCTTCAGCCGGCTCGAGACCCTGGGCCTGCAGATCGAGCGCCATCCGATGCCCGACCACGCGCCTTATCCGCAGCCGCCGTGGCCGGCCGGCACGCCCGATGTGGTGACCACCGAAAAGGACGCCGTCAAGCTGCGCCCCGAATGGGCCGGCGACGCCGCCGCGGGAGCGACCCGCGTGTGGGTGCTGCGGCTAGACTTGACGGTACCGGATTCGCTGGTCACCGAACTGGCCGCCCTGCTGCATCGGAAATCATCGCCATGAGCCTGGACCACCGCCTGATCGACCTGCTGGTCTGCCCGGTCTGCAAAGGTCCGCTGCAGATGCACCGCGACGACCTCAACCGGCCGACCGAGCTGGCCTGCCCAGCCGACCGCCTGGCCTTCCCGATCCGCGACGGTATTCCGGTGATGCTCGAAGGCGAAGCGCGCAGCCTCGACGGGCCGGCGCCGGCGGGCAGCCCGCTGGGCGCCTCTGCCGCGTGAACTGCCCGGCGTGACATTCGATGTCCTGATCCCGGCGCGGCTGGCGTCGACACGACTGCCGAACAAACCGCTGGCCGACATCGCCGGGCTGCCGATGGTCGTTCGCGTCGCCGAACGGGCCCGGGCCAGCGGCGCCCGGCGCGTGGTCGTCGCCGCCGACGACGACAGCATCGTTCGTGCCTGCGCGGCACACGGCGTCCAGGCGGTGTTGACCCGCGCGGACCACGCCAGTGGCAGCGACCGGCTGGCCGAGGCCTGTGCCCTGCTGGGCCTGGATGGCGACGATCTGGTCGTCAACCTGCAGGGTGACGAGCCGCTGATCGACCCGCGG
Organism: Burkholderiales bacterium; assembly: GCA_031359905.1. GTDB lineage: Bacteria > Pseudomonadota > Gammaproteobacteria > Burkholderiales > Burkholderiaceae_C > Rubrivivax. Next base: position 4,894 of record JANMAP010000191.1, read on the forward strand.
CTGCTCGCCCAGTGCGCCGCCCTGCTGGCCACCCGCAGCGATTGCGTGATGAGCACCGCCGCGCATGCCCTGACGACCTGGGACGACTACACCAACCCGAATGTCGTGAAGGTGGTGCTCGACGCCGAGCAGCGCGCGCTGTACTTCAGTCGTGCCCCGCTGCCCGGTTGGCGCGACGGCCCCACCGGCGCCCTGCCCGACCCGCCGCCGCTGCGCCACATCGGCCTGTACGCCTACCGCGCCGGCTTCCTGCGCGGCTTCCCGGCGCTGGCCCAGTCGCCGCTGGAGCGGCTGGAATCGCTCGAGCAGCTGCGCGTGCTGTGGCATGGCCAGCGGATTGCCGTGCTCATCGCCGAAAGCGCCCCCGGCGCAGGCGTCGACACGCCCGAAGACCTGGCCCGCGTGCAGGCACTTTTCCAGGCCGCCGCCGGCGGTTGACGGGTGGGTCTTCCCGAGGCGCCGAGCCCGTGGCGCACCGAGATGCGCGTGCTATTCTCAATTCGAGACAAGCCAGTCAAGCGGTGCCATCAGTTGCATCACCGCGAATCACGGCGCATCACCGCGCACCCGGCGCATCACAACGAGAACGACGAGGACAACGATGAGACTGATCCTTCTGGGCGCACCCGGCGCCGGCAAAGGAACGCAGGCCGCGTTCATCTGCCGCCGCTACGGCATCCCGCAGATCTCCACCGGTGACATGCTGCGCGCCGCGGTCAAGGCCGGCACGCCGCTGGGCGTCGCGGCCAAAAAAGTGATGGACGCCGGCGGGCTGGTCAGCGACGACATCATCATCGGCTTGGTCCAGGAACGCCTGGCCCAGCCGGACTGCGCCAACGGCTTCCTGTTCGACGGTTTCCCGCGCACGATCCCGCAGGCGGATGCGATGAAGGCCGCCGGCGTCAAGCTCGATCTGGTGCTGGAAATCGACGTGCCCGACGAATCCATCGTCGAACGCATGAGCGGCCGTCGCGCGCACTTGCCGTCGGGCCGCACGTACCACATCAAATTCAATCCGCCCAAGATTGAAGGCAAGGACGACGTCACGGGCGAGCCGCTGATCCAGCGCGACGACGACAAGGAAGAGACCGTCAAGAAGCGCCTGGAGGTCTACCAGAGCCAGACGCGGCCGCTGCTGGCGTACTACGCGGGGTGGTCGGCCAGCGGCGACCCGTTGGCACCGCGCTGCGCGCGCGTCAGCGGCACTGGCAGCGTGGAAGAGATCACCGCACGCGTGATGACCGCACTCGGCGCCTGAAGGACTTCAGCAACCGACCGCATCGAGGCACCGTTCGACGCGTCCGATGAGCCGGCCTGCAAATCTGCAAAAGGACCGTTGTCATGGATATCGCTTCCAAAGTCTTCATCGTCACTGGCGGTGCCTCCGGGCTGGGTGAAGGTACCGCGCGCATGCTGGCCGCCCAGGGCGGCAAGGTCGTGGTTGCCGACCTGCAGGTCGATCGCGGCCAGGCGGTAGCCGCCGAGATCGGCGGCGTGTTCGTCAAGTGCGACGTCAGCAGCGAAGCCGATGGCCAGGCCACGGTCGCCGCAGCCGTTGCCCTGGGCAAGCTGATGGGGCTGGTCAACTGCGCCGGCATCGCACCGGCAGTGAAGACCGTCGGCAAGGACGGCGCGCACCCGCTGCACACCTTCACCAAGACAATCAGCGTCAACCTGATCGGCAGCTTCAACATGATCCGCCTGGCCGCCGAGGCGATGGCGAAGAATGCGCCTGAAGCGACCGGCGAGCGCGGCGTGCTGATCAGCACCGCCAGCGTGGCCGCCTATGACGGCCAGATCGGCCAGGCCGCCTACTCGGCCAGCAAGGGCGGCGTCGTCGGCATGACGCTGCCGATCGCCCGCGACCTGGCGCGCAACGGCATCCGCAACATGACCATCGCGCCGGGCATCTTCGGCACGCCGATGATGTTCGGCATGCCCAAGGAAGTGCAGGACGCGCTGGCCGCCAGCGTGCCCTTCCCGAGCCGGCTGGGAACACCCACCGACTACGCCAAGCTCGTCAAGCACATCTTCGAAAACGACATGCTCTACGGCGAGGTCATCCGCCTCGACGGGGCC
>JANMAP010000200.1:0-2000 GCA_031359905.1 Burkholderiales bacterium
GCTGTTGAAGCTGATGTCCTGGAAGACATCGCGCAGCTTGCCGAGGTTGGCCTCTTCGATGGCGTGCAGCGCCTTGTCGATGCGCTCGCCGTTGCCTGGCGTGTGCCGCAGCGCATGCAGGGCGTAGAAGCTGGCGCTGGCCGGCAGCACGAAGCGCTCGTTCTTGAGCATCTCCTCGATCAGCTCGGGGTGGTCGCCGTACTGCTGCTTGTAGTTGTCGTAGTGGTCCTGCCAGACATCGGAGACGTACTTCAGGAACAGCATGGTCAGGACGTAGTCCTTGTAGATGCTGGGGTCCACCGTGCCGCGGAAGGTGTCGCAGGCGGCCCAGACGGCGCCGTTGATGTCGTCTTGGCTGACGGGGGCGTGGTTCACGGCAAGTTCACTCATGGCTGTGCGGTCGGTGCATGTTCGGCGAGGCGTGCGCCAGGCTCTCGGCCAGGGCATGCAGTTGGCGCTCTCGGTTGTTGATCAGGTGCTGCAGCGCGCGCCGCTCAAGGCGCGCCAGGTCGGCCAACGCCACGACGCTGCGCTGACGGGCGAGCGCTGGCAGGCTCAAGGTCAAAGCCTCAAGCACCGGGCGCCGGATGCTGAGCTGGCCGCTGCCCTCAGCAGCCTGATGGAGTTGCCGCTGGAACGGCGGTTGGTTGATCTGCCAGGCCAGGAAGGCCGGATCGATGAGCGCGGGCTCAGAGACGCGGACGCGGAAGAGGGCCGGCGAGCACACGGCCTGTTCGGGCGGGCTGTCGACGAGGGCTGCATAGAAGCGCGCACCTTTGGCGACGAAGAGCACGTCGCCCTCGCGCAGCCACTCCGGGCGCCTGCGACCGGGCAGCATGGTGCGCAAGGTCCCTGCCCAAGCAACGCTGCCGTCGGAGTCGACGTCCTTCATCTGCACCACGCGCACGTCGCCATCGGGCACCTCTTCGATGGCCCCGCGAAAGGGATAGCCCGCCTGCAAGACGGCGATCTTGCCAACGGTTGTTTCACTAACGTCAATCACGATGATGCAATTCTGGATGAGATTCTCGACTCTGTCCAAGCGTTTTTGCATCCTTCGGATTGACGCAACTTACCAACTCCACGTTGGAAGCATCCCGATCGTCATCGGCTCAAGGCCGAAACCCCCCTCTCATTGGCCGCATTCCCGCCGGCCGCGGCGCCGCACCTTGCCTACCCTTCTGGTCACCCGCTCCAAAGAGCACTGCCCGCAGTCGATGACCCAGGGATGCGCCCATGATCTCCGCTTCGCACAACGCCCCCGATGCCGCCGCCCACGGCAGTTCGCCCGGCGAGCACGCAGATACCGTCGAGACGCGTCTATTCCTCGACGAGCACGAGTGGCTCTACGGTCTGCTGCGCAGTGACGACAACACGTCGCCCACCTTCCGCTTCCCGGACCTGATCAGCGCCTGCGTGTCGCTGGTCTTCGAGGCGGACGATGCGCCGGGGCGCATCTTCGGTTTCCTCGGCACCCAGCTCGTGCTGCGCGCGCCGAACACGCCGCGCCGCCGCGAGTCGATGTGGCGCCCGCAGTACGAACTGCTGCAGGCGGTGCAGCGCTCACCGGCCAACCGGCACCCGAACCCGAAGTTTCAGCTCGACCAGCTGACCACCGCCTGCGTCGCCCTCGCCCGCCAGATCGACGACGCCGACACGCGCGTGCTGCGCCAGGCCCGGCTGAACATGGCCGATCGATCGTCCCGATGGCGACTGCCACGCCCCGGGTGATGCGTGCCTCGCGCGCGAACGCGCCGACCCGCTGAGCACCCTGCCGGCCCCGAAGCCGGCCCACCCGAACCCGACCCTCGCTGGCATCGCCAGCCTTGCCTCGCGGCCTGCTGGCCAGCGAGCGTGCCGACCTGTCTTCGGAGCTGTGATGTTCGCCTCCCTGCCCGCCCCGCTGCCCTGCGCCTCGCCCGCCTCGCGGCCGGCTGTGGCGCGCGTCATGCGGTGGGCTGCGCTTTGGCTGATGGCGCTCGTGGGGCTGCCAGCGCAAG
>JANMAP010000229.1:0-24157 GCA_031359905.1 Burkholderiales bacterium
CTTCTGCGGCATGATCGACGAGCCGGTGCAGTAGCGGTCGGCCAGGTCGATGAAGCCGAAGTTCTGGCTCATCCAGAGCACGATCTCCTCGGCCAGCCGCGAGACATGGACCATGCAGATCGCCGCGCAGGCGCTGAATTCCAGCGCGAAGTCGCGGTCGCTGACGGCGTCCAGGCTGTTCTGGCAGATGCCGTCGAAACCCAGCGCTCTGGCCACCCGTTCGCGGTCCAGCGGGTAGCTGGTGCCGGCCAGCGCTGCCGCACCCAGCGGCAGCTGGTTGACGCGCTTGCGCACATCGGCCAGCCGCTCGGCGTCGCGGGCGAACATCTCGACATAGGCCAGCAGGTGGTGCGCGAAGCTGACCGGCTGGGCCACCTGCATGTGCGTGAAGCCCGGCATCACCGTGTCGGTGTGCGCGGCCGCCAGTTCGACCAGCGCGCGCTGCAGCGTCGCCAGCAGCGGGGCCAGCTGGTCGATCTCGCCGCGCAGCCACAGGCGCACGTCGGTGGCCACCTGGTCGTTGCGGCTGCGTCCGGTGTGCAGGCGCTTGCCGGCGTCGCCGACGAGCGCCGTCAGGCGCGCCTCGATGTTCAGGTGCACGTCTTCGAGTTCGATCATCCACTCGAAGCGGCCGCCTTCGATTTCTTCGACGATCTGCGCCATGCCGCGGCGGATGTCGGCCAGGTCGGCGGCGCTGATGATGTGCTGCGCGGCCAGCATCTCGGCATGGGCCAGGCTGCCGTCGATGTCGGCGCGCCACAGGCGCTGGTCGAAGCCGACGCTGGCGGTGTAGCGCTGCACCAGCGCGCTCATCGGCTCGCTGAAGAGGGCCGACCAGGCCTGGCTTTTGTTGGCGAGCGGGTTGTTGGACATGCTGCTGGCGGCGTGCTGGCGCCGCGGTGGAAGAAGGAGATGCCGCGCGGTGGGGCCGGTGCGTCCGCTGCCTGAGCCGCGGGGCGCGGACAGGGCGATGCGCCGCAAATCGCCGCGAATGCATCCGTATTATCCGACCCACGATGTCCGCGCCCTGTCCGCCTGTGCCCAAGACCGCCGCCGCCGACACCGCCGCCGACGCCGAGTTCACGCCGACCTTCAGCCGCGCCGCCAGCCTGTGGCCCGAGAGCACACGCCCCGCGGATCTGGCGAGCACCGGTTTCGCCCCCACCCGTTTCGACCCCATCGCTGAGGAACGCGCCCGCCTGCAGTCGCAGGCCGCGGCGGCCTTCGACGTCTGCCACCCGGCGTTGGCGCTGCGTGCGCTGCTGCTGGTGCAGGCGGTGCTGGCGATCGCCGCGCTGGGCCTGGCCGACAGCGCGGCGGGCTGGCTGGCGGTGCAGGCGGCACTGGCCTTCGCCGGCGTGGTGGCCACCGGGTTGTGGCTGGTGCTGGTTTGCGGGGCGCGCCGTCCGCTGCGCCGCCTGGGCAGCGCGCCGCGGGCCGCCACGGTGCTGGCCTTGGGCGCGCTGACCGCGCTGCTGGCCGGCGCGCCGCTGTGGTGGGCGGGCCTGGCCGATCCGGTGGGCGGACTGCGGGTCGCCGCGACTGCGCTCGGCGGCGCCGCACTGGCGGCGCTGTTGTGGGCCTGGCTGGACCTGCGCTCGCGCATCTGGCATCCGGCGAATGCCAGCGCACGCCTGGCCGAACTGCAGTCGCGCATCCGCCCGCACTTCCTGTTCAACGCCCTGAACACCGCGCTGGCGCTGGTCCGCATCGACCCGGCCCGCGCCGAGGCGGTGCTCGAAGACCTGGCGCAGATCTTCCGCACCGCGCTGGCTGATGCCGGGGCCTCGGTGACCCTGGACGAAGAGATCGAACTCGCCCGCCGCTATCTGGCCATCGAACAGATCCGCTTCGGCGCGCGCCTGCAGGTCGAGTGGGAACTGGACCGGCGTGACCCGCGTGTCGGTGCGGCGCGCGTGCCGCCGCTGGTGCTGCAGCCGTTGGTCGAGAACGCGGTGCGGCACGGCGTCGAGCCGTCCGCCCACGGGGCCCGCGTGCGCATCAGCGCGTCGGTGCAGCGCGGGCAGGTGGTGGTCGTCGTCAGCAACACCGTCGGCAGCGAGCCGGGCAGTCCCGGCCACGGCATGGCGCTGCACAACGTTCGCGAACGTTTGCGCCTGTTGCACGACATGGCCGCGCAATGCGACGTCTGGCTCGAGCCGACGCTGGACGGCGACGTCTTCCACGCGCGCATCGTCCTGCCGCTGGCCTGAAGGGCGGGCCGGCATGCGCGTCCTGATCGTCGACGACGAAGCGCTGGCCCGGCTGCGCCTGCGGACCTTGATCGACAGCCTGCCGGCGGTCGGCGCCGAGGTCGCCGGCGAAGCGGCCGATGCGACGCAGGCCCTGGTCCGGTTGCAGTCCGATCCGCGCATCGACCTGTTGCTGCTCGACATCCGCATGCCCGGCCGCGACGGCCTGCGTCTGGCCGCCGCGCTGCGCAGCCTGCCGCGCCCGCCGGCGGTGATCTTCGTCACCGCCTATGCCGAACACGCGCTGAAGGCCTTCGAGCTGGATGCCGTCGACTACCTGACCAAGCCGGTGCGCCGCGAGCGCCTGCTCGAAGCCCTGCAGCGCGTGCAGGCCCGGCTGCCCGCGGCCGGCGAGGCGGCGCCAGCGCGGCAGGAAGGGCTGCCGGAAGGGGGGCCGGAAGGGGGGCAGGAAGGGCGGCCGGCAGTGCGGCAGGAAGCCCCGCCGACGCTCGTCGTCATCGACCGCGGCCGCGTGTTGCGCCTGCCGCTGTCCGAGATCCTGTTCCTGAAGGCCGAGCTGAAGTACGTGACCCTGCGCACCGCACAGCACAGCTACGTGCTCGACGACTCGCTGGCCGACCTTGAGCAGCGCCTGGCGCTGCTGACGCCCGGCGCGTTCCTGCGCGTCCACCGCAACGCGCTGGTGGCGCGGGCGGCGATCCGCGCGCTCGAACTGCGCGAGACCGCCGACAACCGCGACGACGGCCCGGAAGGCTGGGCCGTTCGCGTCGCGCCGGGTGACGACTGGCTGGCGGTGTCGCGGCGCCAGGTGGCTGCGGTGCGCACAGCGTTGGCCGCGCAGCGCTGAAGCCGGCGGCGACGGCGCGGCTCGGCGCCCGCCGCTGGCGGATCAGCCGGTGTTGCGCAGCCCGGCGGCGATGCCGTTGATCGACAGGTGGATGCCGCGCTGCAGGCGTTCGATGCCGGGGGGCGCCGCCGTGTCGCCTGCTGACCGGTTGCGGTAGCGGCGCAGCAGTTCGACCTGCAGGTGGTTCAGCGGGTCGAGGTACGGGAAGCGGTGCTCGATCGACCGCGCCAGCGCCGGGTTGCCCTGCAGGCGCTGGGTCTGCCCGGTGATCAGGTTCAGCGCCGCGTCGGCGCGTTCCCATTCGGCCTTCAGGGCCGCGAAGATGCGCCTGCCCAGCGCCTTGTCCTCGACCAGTTCGACATAGCGCGCGGCGATCCGCAGGTCGCTCTTGGCCAGCACCATGTCGAGGTTGGACAGCAGCGTGCTGAAGAACGGCCACTGCCGGTGCATGCGCTGCAGCAGCGCGATGCGCGCGCCGCGTCGCGCCGCATCCGGCGCCGCGGCCAGGAAGGCGTCGACCGCGCTGCCGAAGCCGCACCAGCCGGGCAGGGCCATGCGGCACTGGCCCCAGCTGAAGCTCCAGGGAATCGCGCGCAGGTCTTCGATGGCCCGGCTGGCCTGGCCGTCTTTCGGCCGCACCGCCGGCCGGCTGCCGATGTTCAGTTCGGCGATCTCGCGGATCGGCGTGGCGGCGAAGAAGTAGTCGGTGAACCCCGGCGTGCCGTAGACCAAGCTGCGGTAGGCGGCGCAGCTCGTGTCGCTGAGCTCGGCGGCGGCGTCGAGGAAGGCCCTGGGCGCGCTCTTGGTCGGGTGCAGCAGCGTCGCTTCCAGCGTCGCCGCGACCAGCGTTTCCAGGTTGCGCCGGCCAATTTCGGGGTGGGCGTATTTCGAGCCGATGACCTCGCCCTGCTCGGTCAGCCGGATCTGCCCGTTGACCGTGCCCGGCGGCTGCGCCAGGATGGCCTGGTAGCTGGGCCCGCCGCCGCGGCCGACGGTGCCGCCGCGGCCGTGGAACAGGCGCAGGGTGATGCGGGTCGGGCCCGGCGGCTGCGCGGCGTTGATGTCGGCGAACAGCCGCACCAGCGCGGTCTCGGCGCGGTACAGCTCCCAGTTGCTGGTGAAGAAGCCGCCGTCCTTGTTGCTGTCGCTGTAGCCCAGCATCACGTCCTGCTCGGCGCCACTGTCCAGCACCAGCGCGGCGACGCCGGGCAGGGCGTAGAACTCGCGCATGATGCTTTCGCAGCGCCGCAGGTCGGCGATGGTTTCGAACAGCGGCACGGTGATCAGCGCTGCCTTCGCTGCCTTCGCCGCGTTCGCCGCGTTCGCCGCCGGCCGCGCAGCGCCGTGCGTCCCCACGGTGCCCAGCAGCAGCCCGCATTCCTTCTGCAGCAACAGCACTTCGAGCAGGTCCGACACCTCTTCGGTGTGGCTGATGATGGCGTGGCGCAGCGCCTGCCGGCCGTACAGCGACAAGGCTTCGCGCGCAGCCTCGAAGATCTCCAGCTCACCGCGCGCCAGTTCGGAATACGCCGCACCGCGCACGCGCAGCGGCCGCGCGTCGGCCAGCAGCGCCAGCAGGCGTTCGCGCCGCGCGGCTTCGGGCAGCGCTGCGTAATCCGGCTCGACCCGGGCGGCGGCCAGCAGTTCGGCGACCACCGATTCGTGCTTGTCCGAGCTCTGCCGCAGGTCCAGCGTGGCCAGGTGGAAGCCGAAGACCTGCACGGCGCGGATCAGCGGCGCCAGCCGCGGGCCGATCAGCGCCTGGGCATGGTGGGTCTTCAGCGACCGCTCGATGACCCACAGGTCGGCCTCGAACTCGGCCGGGTCGGCGTACGGGTTCTGCGGTGCCACCGCATGGCGCAGAGCCTCGGTGCCGGTCAGCCGCTGCAGCGTCGCGGCCAGCCGTGCGTACAGGCCGATCAGAGCGCGCCGGTAGGGCTCGTCGCTGCGGTGTTCGTTGCGGTCGGGCGAGCGTTCGGCGAGTGCCGCCATCTCCGGCGAGACCGGCGCCAGCGTGCCGGAGATCGACAGCTCGGCGCCGAGTTCGTGGACCTCGGTCAGGTAGAAGCGCAGCGCCACTTCGGCTTGCCGCGACAGCGCATGGCGCAGCGTTGCCGCGCTGACGTTCGGGTTGCCGTCGCGGTCGCCGCCGATCCAGTGGCCCATGCGCAGGAAAGGCGCGATCGGGTGGCCGGGCAGGGCGCGTTCGATCTCGCGGTACAGGCGCGGGATCTCGCGCAGGAAGGTCGCCTGGTAGTACGACAGCGCGTTCTCGATCTCGTCGGCCACCGTCAGCTTGGCGGTGCGCAGCATCCGCGTCTGCCACAGCTGGGTGACGCGGGCACGGATCAGGGCTTCGTTGTCGGCGCGCTGCGCCGGCGTGGCCAGTTCGTCGCGTTCGCCGATCAGCGCGGCGATGGCCCGCTCGGCGTCGAGGATGCTTTTGCGCTGGACCTCGGTCGGGTGGGCCGTCAGCACCGGCGCGATGTAGGCGCCGGCCAGCACCTGGGCGATGTCGGCCGCGCGGTGGTCGGCGCGCTGCAGGCGTTCGAAGGCCACGGCCAGCGAGCCGTCCTGGTGATGGCCTTCGGCTTCGTGCACCGCGCGGCGGCGCACGTGGTGGCGGTCCTCGGCGATGTTGGCCAGATGGCTGAAGTAGCTGAAGGCGCGGATCACCGTCACCGTCTGGTCGGCCGACAGGTTCTTCAGCAGCCGGTCGAGCGCCCGGCCGGCGCCGGCGTCGGCCTTCAGACGGTAGGCCACCGACAACTGGCGGACGCGTTCGATGAGCTCGAAGGCCGCCGCGCCCTCCTGCTCACGGATCACGTCGCCGAGGATGCGGCCGAGGAGGCGGATGTCCTCGACCAGCGGTTTGTTCTTTGCGGCCGCGTCGCGGTCGGCGCTGCCGCGTAGAGGGGCGGGGCGGCGCGGCGGGCGGGGGGACGAGGGCATGGTGACTGTGACTGTGACCGGCGCGGGCTGTCGGCAGGTGGCCCGATGATCCACGCAAACAACGTGCCGGCGCGTTCGGCCCCGTCCGCATCCCGATGTCTGCGGCGGGCTGGCGATAATCCGCCGCATGCCGTCACCGACCATCATCGCCACCCGCGAAAGCCGCCTTGCCCTGTGGCAGGCCGAACATGTGCGCGACGCGCTGGTCCAGCGTTTCGGTCTGGCCGTCGAACTGCTGGGCATGACGACGCGCGGCGACCAGATCCTCGACCGTGCGCTGTCCAAGGTCGGCGGCAAGGGGCTGTTCGTCAAGGAGCTGGAGACCGCGCTCGAAGAGGGCCGTGCCCATCTGGCCGTGCATTCGCTGAAGGACGTACCGATGGATCTGCCGCCCGGCTTCGTGCTGGCGGCGATCTGGGAACGCGAGGACCCGCGCGACGCCTTCGTCTCCAACCGCTATGCGCAACTCGCCGATCTGCCGCACGGTGCGGTGGTCGGCACCAGCAGCCTGCGCCGCGTGGTGCAGCTGATGGCGCAGCGGCCGGACCTGCAGATCGAGCCGCTGCGCGGCAACCTCGACACCCGGCTGCGCAAGCTCGACGACGGCGGCTTCGACGCCATCGTGCTGGCCGCCGCAGGGCTCAAGCGGCTGGGGCTGGGCGCGCGCATCCGCGCGACGTTCACGCCGCAGACGATGATCCCGGCCGCCGGCCAGGGAGCCTTGGGCATCGAGGTCCGCGAAGACGCCGCGGCGCTGCGCGAGATGCTGGCGCAGACCATCGACCGGCCGACGTTCCTGGCCTGCCACGCCGAACGCGCAGTGTCGCGTGCCCTCGGCGGCAGTTGCAGCATGCCGCTCGCCGCGCATGCGGTGTGGGATGGCGCGACGCTGCGCCTGGACGCCGCGCTGGGTGACGCCGACGACGTGCGCCGCCCGCTGCTGCACACCCAGGTCGCAGCGGCCGTCGGCGACGAAGCCGGTGCCCGCCGGCTCGGCGAATCGGCGGCGGCGGCGCTGCGCGAGGCCGGCGCCGCACAGTACCTGCCGGCCGGTTGACCCGACCTGCTGCCGGCCAATGCGCCTGATCGTCACCCGTCCGCTGGCGCAGGGCACCGAATGGGTGGCCCGGCTCGGCGCTCTCGGGCTGGACGCCGCGCCGCTGCCGCTGATCGCCATCGCCGCGCTGGACGATGACCAGCCGCTGCGCGCCGCCTGGCAGGCCGTGGCGCAGAACAATCTGGTGATGTTCGTCAGCGCCAATGCGGTGGAACACTTCTTCGCCGCCGCGCTGCCGCCGACGCTCGACCGCGCCTGGCCCGCCGGCGTGCTGGCCGGCGCCACCGGGCCGGGCACCAGCGCCGCGCTGCGCCGCGCCGGCGTGCCGGCGGCGCAGATCGTCGAGCCGGCTGCAGACGCGCCCGCGTTCGACAGCGAAGCCTTGTGGCTGCAGTTGCGCGACCGGCCATGGGCCGGCCGCCGCGTGCTGCTGGTGCGCGGCGACGGCGGCCGCGATTGGCTCGCCGACACCCTGCGCGCCGAGGGCGCGCTGGTCGACGCCGTCACCGCCTACCGTCGCCAGGCACCGCTGCTGGACGCCGCCGGTCGTGCCCTGCTGGCCGCCGCGTTGCAGCGACCGGCGGCGCATCTGTGGCTGTTCAGCAGCAGCGAGGCGCTGGGCCATCTGCAGCAGATCGCCGCCGGCGCCGACTGGCGCGCCAGCCGCGCGCTGGCCTCGCATCCGCGCATCGCCGCCGTGGCGCGCGCCGCGGGCTTCGGCACGGTCGACATGGTGGCGACACCCACGCCGCAGGCCGTCGCGGCCTGGCTCGCCCGACGGCCGTCGATAGAATCGGCGCCCCTGTGATCGACACGCCTGCCCACCCCCCGCCGCCCGACGCAGCGCCCGCCATCGTGGCCGTGCCGCAGCCGCCGGCGACCATGGTCCTGGCCACCGCCTTGCCCGGGCGCTGGATCGCTGCCGGCGCGGTGCTGCTGGCCGTGCTGTCGACCGCGGCGATGGTCTATGCCTGGAACACGCAGCAGCGCGTGAAGGCGCTGGAAGGCGAGCTCGTCAAGCGCCAGCAGGACAGCGGCAGCCAGGCCACCGAGGCGCGCACGCTGGCGCGCCAGGCCGAAGCCGTGGCCCGCGAAGCCGCCGCCCGGATGGCCCTGCTCGACGCCCGCGTCGCCGAAACCTCAATGCAGCGCAGCCAGTTCGAGGACCTGATCCAGTCGCTGGCCCGGTCGCGCGACGAGAACGTGCTCGCCGACCTGGAAGCCTCGATCCGCGTGGCCCAGCAGCAGACGGCGATCACCGGCAGCGTCGATCCCCTGGTGCTGACGCTCAAGCAGGCCGAGGAGCGCCTGGCGCGCTACAACCAGCCGCGGCTGGAACGCGTGCGCCGGGCGATCGCGCAGGACCTGGAACGCACCCGTGCGGCCGGCGTCACCGACATCGCGGTGCTGGCCATCCGCCTGGACGAGATCGTGCGCATCGTCGATGAACTGCCGCTGCTGTCGGTGGCCACCGGCACGACCCCTGCCGGCAGCGCGGCCGACAAGCGCGTGACGGCGGCGAGCAGCGCAGCCGTTGCTGCCACCCAGAGTGCGTCGGGTTCGGCGTCTGCCGCCGCGAGAGCGTCGCCCCTCGGCGCCGGCCAGGCCTGGCTCGACCGCGGTCAGGCGCTCGGCGGCTATTTCTGGGACGAGATCAAGAGCCTGATCCGCATCACCCGCATCGATGCGCCGGAAGCGATGCTGGTGGCGCCCGAGCAGGCCTACTTCCTGCGCGAGAACCTCAAGCTGCGTTTGCTGAATGCACGCCTGGCGCTGCTGTCGCGCCAGTTCGACACCGCGCAGTCCGATCTGCGCGACGCCGCCGCGGCGCTCGACCGCTACTTCGACCGCAACGCCCGGCGCGTCAGCCTGGCCTCCGAACAGCTGCGGCAGGTGGCGCTGCAGGCGCAGGTGGTCACGGTGCCGCGGCCCGACGCCACGCTGGCGGCCATCGCCACCGCGTCGGCCGGGCGTTGAGACGCGTCATGCGGCCGCGCCGGGCGACCCTTTCGCAGCCCTGCTGCGCCGACCGGGCCGCGTCATGCGCGGCGTGATCTGGCTGGTGCTGTTGTTCGCCGTGGCGGTGGTCGCGGCGACCACCCTGGGCAGCAACGACGGGCTGGTGACGCTGTACTGGCGCGGCTGGCGCACCGATCTGTCGCTGAACCTGTTCGTCCTGCTGGTGCTGGGCAGCTGCGTGGTGCTGGTGTCGGCGTCGCAGGCGCTGTCGTCGCTGGTCAGCCTGCCGCGCCGCGCCGGCGAATGGCGCGCGCTGCGCCGCGAGCGTGCGGCGCATGCCGCGCTGCGCGAGGCGCTGGCCGAGTATTTCAGCGCTCGCTACGGACGCGCGCGCAAGGCCGCGCAGCGCGCGCTGGCGATCCAGGACGAGACCCCGGAACTCGCAGGCAACACCGAGTTCCGCGTGCTGGCGCAACTGTTGGCCGCCGGCAGCCTGCACCGCCTGCAGGACCGCGGACGCCGCGACGAGTCATTGCGCCGCGCGCTGACGGCCGTCGAAGGCGGTGGCGGCCCGCGCAGCGCCGACGAAGCGGTGCATCTGCTGGCCGCCGAATGGGCCATCGAGGATCGCGACGCGGCGCAGGCGCTGGAGATGCTGGCCGCCCTGCCGCCAGGCGCGGCGCGGCGCACGCACGCGCTGCGCCTGAAGCTGCAGGCCACGCGCATGGCGCGCCAGCCGCTCGAAGCACTGCACACGGCGCGCCTGCTGGCCAACCACCAGGCCTTCTCGCCGGTGGTGGCCGCCAGCCTGCTGCGCGCGCTGGCCGCCGAGACGCTGGAGGGCGCACACGATGCCCAGCAGCTGCGTCGCCTGTGGGGCCAGTTCGACGCCGCTGACCGCAAGGACGCGCAGGTCGCCGCGCGCGCCGCGCTGCGCGCCGTGCAGCTCGATGCCCATGACGACGCGCGGCAGTGGCTGCGCCCGTTCTGGGACCGCTTGTCCGAACTCGCCCGCGAAGACCGCGAGCAGGTCGCCCTGGCGCTGATCGAGGCCAGCCCGGGCCTGCCCAGCGACTGGCTGCCGCGGCTGGAAAGCGCGGCCCAGGCCTTCGGCCACGAGCCGGCCATCGTCGCCGCCGTCGGCCACGCCTATGCGCAGCGCCAGCTGTGGGGCAAGGCGCGCCGCTTGCTCGAACAAGCTGCCGCGGCGCCGGGCCTGCCAGCGCGCATCCGCCGCGGCGCCTGGCGCCAGCTGGCCGCGCTGGCCCGCGACGAGGCCGACGAAGCACGCGCTGCCGACTGCGACCGCGCCGCAGCGCGCATCGAGTAACGCGACAACCCCAGGTGCTATAGTTGCGGGCTACGCGGCTGTAGCTCAGTTGGATAGAGTACTTGGCTACGAACCAAGGGGTCGTGGGTTCGAATCCTGCCAGCCGCACCAGAACAAGTGTTCTAGAACAACAGCCTGTAGACCGCGGTCCACAGGCTGTTTTTCTTTGCGCAACCGGCGCTCGAAACCGCGGCCTCCCCGCGCGTTCCCAGCCCGCTTCAGCGAGCCCCGCCGCCCGTTCGCTGTCCATTGCCCACGCATGCCCTGCACCGTCCTACAGGCGTACAGGGCCGTCTCCCACGGCTGCGCTTTCCGTCGGATGGTCGAATGAATTCATGGCGGCCGATGTCCAGCCGTCACTTCATCAAAGGAAAGCATCGTGAACACCCATGCCGCGTCTGAACATGACACCCGAGAACACCTGTGGTCGCTGATCAAGGACATCCGGTTCGGAATGTTCACCGTCCGCCATCCGAGCAATGGCCATCTGCATTCGCGTCCGATGACGACGCAGAACTCGAAGCTCGACGAAGACAGCAGCCTGTGGTTTTTCATGTCCCGCGACAGCGAAACGGTTGCCGATCTGATGCACGAATCGGCGGTCAACGTCGTCTACGCTGACCCCGGTCCGGACGTTTACGTCTCGGTCTCGGGCGACGCTGCCGTGGTCAACGACATGGCCAAGAAGGAACAACTGTGGTCGAAGGCGACCCAGGCCTGGTTTCCGAAAGGCCCGAACGACCCGGATCTGGCGCTGGTGCAAGTCCGCATCACGCATGCCAGCTATTGGGATGTGAAGGAAAGCAAGCTCGTCCAGCTGTACAAGATGGCCAAGGCGGTGGTGACAGGCAAGCCTCCCACCGCAATGGGCGAGCGCGCTGAAGTGCGGATGTGACTCGGGCGCGTTGTGCGCAAGACGTTGATCGCAAGACTTGACCGGAAGACCCTGGTCGCACGCGCGGAAGTCTGCTGCACGTAAGCTCGCGCGATGTTGCGAGCAGTATTGCTGTTGTTGACGGCCCTGACACCACCCGCCAGCGAGGCCATCGAAGAACCCGCCTATGACGTTGTTCGGCAGATCGGTGAACAGATTGAGGTGCGCCGCTACGCCGGCTATGTCGTGGCTGAGGTGGTGCTCGGTGCCACGGTCGCCGACGCCGGCAACCAGGCATTTCCGATCCTGGCCGGCTACATCTTCGGCAAGAACAAAGGCCAGCGATCGCTGGACATGACGGCGCCGGTGACGCTCAGCGCCGACCCGGTGAAGCTGGCGATGACCGCCCCGGTGACGCAGGGCGCCGTGGCGGGTGGCACGCGGGTGCAGTTCGTGTTGCCCAAGGATGTGACGCTGGCAAGCGCGCCCGATCCGCTGGACCCGCGAATCCGGTTGCGCGAGGAGCCTGCGTCATTGCGCGCCGTGATCCGCTACTCCGGCACCTGGTCGTAGGCCAACGACGACGAACATCTCGGCAAACTGCAGTCGGCACTGGCCGCTGCTGGCGTGGCCACCGACGGCCCGCCGGTGCTGGCCCGCTACAACGCACCGATGACGCCGTGGTTCATGCGACGCAACGAAATCTGGCTGGCGCTGCGGTGACCAGCCGGACCGCCCGCCGAAGCACGCTGTTCGCGTTCCTGCTGGCAGCCGCCTGCGCTGCGCCGGCGCAGCCCGCGGCCTTTGCCGAGCGCTACGGCGCCGTGCCGGTCAGCGCCGACGGCATCGGCAAGCGTTACATGGGACGTGAGATTTCGGCGGTGATGGGCTGGCAGGGCGCCGCCTGGCTCGAGCGCGAGGAGCGCGAACGCGAAGAGCGCACGGATCTGCTGCTCAGCGCGTTGGCGCTGCGGCCGGGCATGGTGGTGGCGGACATCGGTGCCGGCACCGGCTACCTGTCGCGGCGCATGGCGCCCGCCGTGATGCCGGGCGGCAAGGTGTGGGCCGTCGACGTGCAACCCGAAATGGTCAGCCTGCTGCAGGCCGGTGCGAAGCGCGGCGGGTTGACGCAGATCGAGGCGCGCCTGGGGGCGGTCGACGACGTCAGGCTGCCCGCCGGCTCGGTGGATCTGGCGATCATGGTCGACGTCTATCACGAGCTGGCCTACCCGTACGAGGTGATGGACAGCTTGATGAAGGCAGTCAAACCCGGTGGCCGCATCGTCTTCGTCGAGTACAAGGCCGAGGACCCGCGCGTGCCGATCAAGGCGCTGCACAAGATGAGCGAGGCGCAGATCAAGCGCGAGGCGGCTGTCTTTGCGCTGGACTGGGAACGCACCGTGAGCACGCTGCCTTGGCAGCACGTGGTGGTGTTTCGCAAGCGAAGCTGAGCGGCGGCTGGCCCGGCGGATTCGCAAGGGGGTGCGGTCGCCTGTCGATGGCTCTCGACGTGGCGCGGCCCGCAGCGCAGCCCTGGCGCCGCGTGTCCTGGCTTGGTGGGGCGGTCCCAGGCTCGCCTTGACCAGGATGACCCCACGGACCCCTCCATCGCCGGCCAGTGGGATAACTCCGCACGTCGGTGGACACGAAGTGCCGACCATCTTCGTGGCTGTGTGCGAGCGCTTTCCATGATCTTGTCGCTGGCTGTTCTGAGCACGGCCCTGTTGTTCGGTGGCATGACGCTGTACTCGTTCGGCTTCGCCGCGTTCCTGTTCAATGCGCTGCCGCCGAAGACCGCCGGCGAGACCCTGCGTCGGGCCTTTCCCTGGTTCTATGTCTTCGTCATCGCCACGTCGGCAGCGGCCTCCTTGCTCTGGTGGCCGCACGACGTCGTCTCTGCGTCGGTGATGGCTGGGATCGTCATCACCACCATCCCGGTGCGGCAGTGGCTGATGCCGGCGATCAATCGCGCCACCGACGCCGGCCTGCGCCAGCGCTTCAAATGGCTGCACGGGCTGTCGGTGGTGGTCACCCTCGGCCACATCGCTGCGTCGGGGTGGCTGCTCGCGCGCGTCACCTGAGCTGACTTCATGGCGAGGAACTGCCTCGCCAGGCTTCCGTTCGCACACCGTTTTCGCCATGCCGCGCCGCAACTCACCCAGCGACACCCAGGACCTCGGGAAAATCAGCCGGCTGGCCGAGGTCGTCGTCGACAAGCGCCAGGGCCATCGAGCGTCGGCAAAGAAGCACGCAATCGGCACTACGCTCGCGCAGCGGCGTTGCGCTGGGGCGGCGCAGCGCGCGCCGGCGCTGGTCATGGTCGGCGATCAGGACGCGGTTCCGCCGGCCGCTGCCGGAGCCATCGTTCGCCACTGGCCCGGCGCGCGCCGACGGTCATCCGCGATGCCAGCCACCTGTCGAACCTGGAGCAGCCTGCCGCCTTCAACGCTGCAGTGCTGGGCTTCCTGCGGACGCCGTTGCCGTGAACGCGCGCGGGTTGGCGCGAAATGGTGCGGCGTGGCGCGTAGGATGCACCGTCGACATCAGCGGGAGAACGACTGTGAGCCCCAAGAACACGATCTGTCTCTGGTACGACGGCACCGCGCTGGAGGCCGCGACGTTCTATGCCGCGACGTTCCCGGACAGCGCGGTGGGGGCGGTCCATCGCGCGCCCGGTGACTATCCCGCGGGCCGACAGGGCGATGTCCTGACGGTCGAGTTCACGGTGATCGGCATCCCTTGCCTGGGCCTGAACGGTGGCCCCGCGTTCAAGCACCAAGAGGCCTTCTCGTTCCAGGTGGCGACCGACGATCAGGCTGAAACCGACCGGCTGTGGAACGCGATCGTGGGTCACGGTGGGCAGGAAAGTGCCTGCGGCTGGTGCAAGGACCGGTGGGGCCTGTCGTGGCAGATCACGCCACGCGCGCTGACGGCGGCGAACACAGATCCTGATCCTGCCGCGGCGAAGCGCGCCTTCGAGGCCATGATGCAGATGAGAAAGATCGACATCGCGGCCATTGAAGCAGCCCGCCGCGGCTGATCAAGGGGCTGGCCCGCCGCGCACCCCCGTGGCGCCCACCAGGCGCTGCCGCCGATGCGCCGGCTTTAGCGGTCGAAGTAGCCGGTGTCGATGAAGCGCAGCCACAGCTTGCCGACGATGTCGATGCTGTCCTGCGTGTAGAGGTAGTGGCGCAGGTCCTGCACCCGCAGCACGCGGTACTTGCGCGCGGCGGGTTCCATCACCTGCCGGTGCGCGTCGACGGTGTTCGGCGGAATCGCCTCGTCGCGCGTGCCGTTCATCTCCAGCACGGCGATGCGGGCCAGTTCTGGCGGCGGAAAACTGGGCGCCAGCATGGCTTGCAAGAATGCGCCCAGGCCGGCCTGGCGTTCTGCCGCCGGCAGCGTGTCGCTCATCCACAGCTGCATCGCGACATCGGTCAACGCGGCGACGTTGAATTGCATCGGCGCGTCTTCGCCGCTCTTGAAGCGCGGCCCGCGCTGCGCCTGGCGCCACCAGGCCTGGCGCGTGGCGGCGTCGAGTTCGGTCGTGTAGAAACTGAAGTCGTCGAAGCCGCGCTCGCGCAGGCGCAAGGCCGTCTTCGCATACGGCCCGCTGTAGTCGCCCTGCTTGGCCTTGCGGAACAGGTAGGCCAGCCCGGTGCTGCTGGTGCCCCAACCCAGGTAGCCGTCGGGCGCCAGCGTGCTGGCCAGCGGGTAGAGGAAGGCGCCGCCGGTGGACATGCCCCAGTACAGCAGGAACACGCCCTGGCGTTCGGCCCTCGGCACTGCGCGTTCGATCGCCAGCTGGTAGCCCTTCAGGTAGGTCAGCGGCGTGGCCGCCAGCATCTGCGCGTAGAGCGCGCTGCCCTTCTTCGGGAAGCGGTACACGGCGCTGTCGCCCGAGCCGACCTGCTTGCCCTGGTCCTCCTGCACGTCGTAGTCGGTGCGCGTCCAGTGCGCCGTCTGCTGGCGGTTGAAGACGGGCATGCGCTCGCCGATCGGCACCTCGTCCCACGATCCGCTGCCGTCGCGGGCGAGGAAGTTCCAGCGGCCGACGCGGGTCAGGGCGACGAACGTCACGCCGCGCCGCGCCAGCCAGACGCCCGGGCCTTCATTTCCCTCGGGTGTCTGGATGAAGTCGCCGGCGTATTCGCTGCCGGGCTCGGCGCCGACGACGACGATGCGCCTGCCCTGGTGCAAGCGCGGCTTGTCGGGCACCAGCAGCACCATCACCTGCGTGAAGCGCTGGCCATGGTGGTCGAAGTCGATCATCTCGACGCGCTGCCGGAAGCCGCTGGTGGCCGGCGCGTCGTCGGCGGCGCGCACGGCGCGCACCGTCTCGCGGTCCATCGTGGCGCCGTCGGCAGGCAGGGTCCAGGCCTGGGCCGACAGCGTCAGCGCGCAGGAAGCAGCAATGCACAGGGCGATGAGGCGACGCATACGACTCCCGGACGGAACCCGGCCGAAACTTGGATAGGACCGGAATTCAAGCACGCACCGAGCCGCGCGACCCCTCGTGGCAACCCGCCTTCGCGCTGCGCAACGTGGCGCGCCGCACGGACCATCCGATCGGCAAGCCGGACATTCGATTCGAATCGATCGCTCGCGCGATCTCACCGCCGACTCAAGAACAGGATTTGTCATGCCTCGTCAAGCCTGGAGCCCGAAGCGCGAGCGCCAATACGCGCACATCAAGGACAGCCTGCTCGAACAGGGCAAGCCCGAACCGGTGGCCAAGGAAATCGCGGCACGCATCGTCAACAAGGAACGCGCGCAGCACGGCGAATCGGTCGAGGCCAGCCCGTCCTCGGTCAACGACATGTCGGCCGGGCGGCGCGGCGGCCTGCGATCGCACAGCGGGCCGGGCGGCCGAACGCTGCTGCAGCTGCGCAACGAGGCCCGTCAGCGGGGCCTGAAAGGCCGCTCGACGATGAACAAGGCGCAGCTGCAAGCCGCGTTGACGCCCTCACGCTGAGCGTCTGGAAGCACCGCGTGGCGACCGCCCCGCACCGGGCGCGAGCCAGTGCGCCAGGACGTCCAGCAGACGGTCGGCAGCGAACGGCTTGCCGATGTGCG
This sequence comes from Burkholderiales bacterium, assembly GCA_031359905.1. GTDB lineage: Bacteria > Pseudomonadota > Gammaproteobacteria > Burkholderiales > Burkholderiaceae_C > Rubrivivax. Next base: position 16,309 of record JANMAP010000229.1, read on the forward strand.
CGTTCATCCCCGCGGCGTCGCAGGCGATCAGGTCGTCGGGGAACAGGCTGGCCGTCAGGGCCAGCACCGGCAGACCGGCGAAGCGCCCATCGGCGCGGATCGCGCGGGTCGCGGCGTAGCCATCCATGTCGGGCATGTGGCAGTCCATCAGCACCAGGTCGACATCGGGGTGGGCCTGCAGCAGCGCCAGCGCCTGTCTGCCATCGCTGGCCAGCAGCACCTCGACGCCGACGGCACGAAGCATCTCGCAGACGATCAGCTGGTTGACCTCGTTGTCCTCGGCGACCAGCACCTTGGCGCCCTGCAGCGCACGGTGCGCGGCCTGGTCGACGCCGGCCCGCGCGGTGCGGCGCTCGGTCGCGAACGCCGACTCGATGCCCGGGCCGGCGCCGAAGTGCGCGTTGAAGTGGAACGTCGCGCCCGCGCCTTCGCGGCTGAGGACGCCCAGCTTGCCGCCCATCAGTTCGACCAGCTGGCGCGAGATGGTCAGGCCCAGCCCGCTGCCGCCATGAATGCGCGTGGTTGATGCATCGGCCTGCGCGAACTGCTCGAAGATCAGCTGATGCTTGTCCGCGGCGACGCCGGCGCCGGTGTCCTGCACGCGAAACAGCAACTCGGCGCTGGCGTCGTTCTGCCGCGCCAGCCCGACGTGCAGGCTGATCCAGCCGTGGTCGGTGAAGCGGGCTGCGTTGGCGCACAGGTTCAGCAGCACCTGGCCGAGCCGCGTCGCATCGCCGCGCAGCGTCTGCGGCACCAGGGGATCGATGTCGACGCGGAATTCCAGCCCTTTGGCCCGCGCTTCCATGCCGCCGATGTCGACCACCCTGTCGATCACGTCGGACAGTGCAAAGGGCTTGTCCTCCAGATGCATCTGACCGACCTCGGCCTTCGAGAAGTCGAGAATGCCGTTGATGATCGACAGCAGGTTGTCCGCAGCGCCGCGGATCTTCTGCAGGTAGTCGCGCGGCTGGTCGGCCAGCGGGGTGCGCAGCGCCAGCTCGGACAGGCCGAGGATGGCATTCATCGGCGTGCGGATCTCATGGCTCATGTTGGCCAGGAAATTACTCTTGGCCCGGGTCGCGGCCAGCGCGGCATCCCGCGACTCGGCCAGTTCGGCGGTGCGCGAGGCGACCAGCTGTTCCAGATGATCGCGATGGTCGGCGAGCTCGTCGGCCAGCAGCTTGCGCGCCGTGTTGTCGGTGCCGATCAGCAGGTAGCCGATGATGCCGTCCTCGGCGTTGCGCAGCGCGGTGACCGACACCTGCGCCGGCAGGCGGCTTCCGTCCTTGCGGATGTAGGTCAGCTCGTAGATGTCCTCGATGCCGCGCGCGGCCTTGAACGACAGGGCCTCGAAGCCCGGCGCGATGGGTGTTGCCAGCTCCAGGCTGAGGGCCCGTGCGCGGGCGACCAGCTCCGCCGGGTCGGAGATGGCGGCCGGCGTGATCTTGTTCATCACATCGGCGGCGTCGTAGCCCAGCATGCGCGCAGCGCCGACGTTGAAGATCTGGATCACGCCGTGCGCGTCGGTGGCGATGCTGGAGAAACTGGCGCTGTTGAAGATCGCGGTCTGCAGCGCCCCGGTCTGCAACAGTGCGGCCTGCGCCCGGATCTCGCTCAGGCAGTCGCCTGCCGGGGCGGCAGGGACCGCGGCAGGGACAGCGACCGGGACAGCGACAGGAACAGCGGCGGGGACTGTCGCCGGGGCAGGGACCCCATCCAGGAGATCGGGAGTCGGCTTGAACATGGTGGGCATCGTCGAGCGTTGAAGCTGCTTCGCGAATCGCGCGACCGACGATGCTTCGGGCATCGAGAACGCTTATACGCGTCTTCTCGGTTGGTGATCGCCGGAGATGCGGCGGCGCCAGCGCCGGCAGGCCGCAGTGCAACCTCACGCTGAAGCGAATGCAGGGTGCAGGGGCAGGCGCGACGCAGACATTGCGCGCCGCGCGCCGGACCCTCGGTGACGCCGGACTGCGCAGCGTCCTCAGCGGATCGAAAACGGCGCGACGAACGGGAATTCGCCGATCGTCTCGATGACGAAGTGCTTTCTGGTCTTTGGGTAGCTGGTGGCCACGCAGTTGCCGTCGTCGTTGGTGCCGCTCTTGTCGGCGATCAGTTCGGTGGCCGCCGTCTGCCGCATCACGCGGGCCGGGATCACCGTGTTGCCCACCGAAATCGGCGGCATGACGAACACCGGCGCGTAGGGCAGATAGTCCTTCGGCAGGCCGTAGGGCGAATACGCCGGGCCCGAACAGTCGGGGGTCGTGAACGACAGGTTGGCGGCTCGATAGACGCGCGTCAGCACGCCGAAGGACCAGTCCTTGCTGGCGAGAAAGCCGACCCGCGCCACCGATGCGCCCACCCGGTACGCCACGGCCACGTCGCCATAGAACACATAGCCGTCGTTGGGCGCCCAGACCAGCGGGCCGACCACGCTGCCGCGCGCATCGACGACCACCGCGGGGGCCCCGGCGTCGGCTGCCCTGGGCGCGACGGCGGGCGGCGCGGCCACCCCGGCGGCCGATGCGCATCCTGCTGCTGCCACCGCGGCCGCCGCTGCCATGCCCACCGCGGCCGTCCGCCAGGCCCGGCATGTCGCTGTCGTCGTCTTGTTCATCTGATCGTCCGCTGGCGCATCGATGGGATTGCCGTGGGGCATCCTACTGAAGCGTCGACGGCCGTCCCATCCTGTCAGTCCTCCATGGCGCCGTCCGGCACCCGCGACGAATGAATCCAAGGGAGCCCGCGCGAACGCCGCGGAACCGGCTCTGCCGGGCCGCTGGCGTTGCCCCCTGGGGGGAGGCGCCGAAGGCGCTTCGGGGGGATTCACTTCAGTACAGCCGGATGGCCATGTCGAAGAGCCAGGTCCGGCGGATCTCGATGACGTCGTATTCGCGGGCCAGGTCCGGCGGGAATGCGGGGTAGGGCGCCTGGCTGTGGACGATGCGGCGGATCGCGTCGTCGAGTTGCGGCACCCCGCTCGAGCGGACGAAGGTCACCGACTCCACGCTGCCGTCGCTGCGCAGGGCCACCGTCACCACCGGATCGGCGTGCGGCCGCTTCGCCGCGTCGCGGACCAAATCGAAGGTCATGTTCAATTCGATCTTGCGCCGCCAGGCCTCTGCGTAGACCACGAGATCGACGTTCGGGTCCGTTCGACCGAACAGCGTGCGCCGGCGCACACCGCTCGACCCGGTCGATGGCAGCGGCGGCGGCTGCCGTGCTGCGGGCGGCCCCTCGGGACGCGAGGCGGCCCCGGGAAGCCGTGGCGGCGACGCCTGTGCCGTGGCAGTTGGCGGGGCCGGCTGCGCCACCCGGCCCGCGGCCTCGCTGGCCGCCGCCGCCGCAGCAGTCGCGGCGGCCGAAGCGTCACGCCGGCCGGCTTCTTCAGCCTGTCGCCGCGCTGCTTCCTGGCGCGCGGCCTGCTCCCGCGCTGCCTCCAGCCGGGACGCCTCCTGCCGCGCCGCTTCGACGCGAGCGGCCTCTTGTCGGACGGCCTCGATGCGTGCCGTCTCGGTACGCGCAGCGTCCTGCCGCGCTGCGTCTTGCCGCGCCGCTTCGGACCGTGCGGCATCAACGCGCGCGGCTTCTCGTCGCGCTGTCTCGGCTGCATCGGCCTGGCGCAGCGCCTCCTGCCGGGCCGTCTCGCGCCGCGCTGCATCGAGTCGCGCAGCCTCAACGCGCGCTGCCTCAAGTCGTGCAGCCTCAACGTGTGCAGCTTCAACGCTTGCGGCCTGAACGCGTGCTGCCTCAACGCGCGCTGCCTCGGTCCCCGCTGCGTCCTGACGTGCGGCCTCTTGCCGAGCCGCCTCCCGGCGGGCCGCCTCGCGTTGCGCCTCTTGCCGTGCTGTCTCGGTCAGCTCGGCATCGCGTCGCGCCTGCGCCTGCTGCACCACGCGTTGGCGGTCGGCCTCCCGCCGTTCTGCCTCCTGGCGCGCGGCTGCCGCGTCACGTCGGACTTGTTCCTCGGCTTCGATCTCCCGTTGCCGGGCGAGCTGCTGAGACTGCTGTTGCGCCGCCTGTTCCGCGCGTTCGCGTCGGGCGAATTCAGCGCTGCGCGCGCGCGCTTCCTGGTCGCTGTGTTGCGCTGCGGTGTCGGGGGCGTCCTCTGGCGCCGGCTTGGCGGACTGCGGGCTCGAAGCGCTGGGCGCCACCGCTGCCGTGGAGGTGGGCGGTGGCGGTTGTGGTGGTTGTGGCGGAACAACCCAGGCGGGCTCGTCCGACCGGTCCGCTGCGATCACCGGCTGTTCTGGGACCGGCGCGGGCGCCGGTGCCGGGTCTGCCTGCCGGTCGGCAGGCGCGCGCTCGTTGGCCGCGGCTGCATCCGCGATCGGTCGCGGCGCGATGGGTTGATCGGGCTGCGGCGCATTGCGCTGTTGCCGACCGCGCGGTGGCGGACGGGGTGCCACCACGGCGGGCTGCGCCGCTGCTGGCGGTTCTGCAGCGGGTTGGGCGGTGAATCCGGGTGCAGACAGCGCCGCGCCCGCCGACAACGCTGGTGCCGCGGCGCCCGGCATCTGCGTGGGCGTTGGCGTCTGCGTCAGCACGATGTTCAGATCGGGTATCTCGGCCCGCCGCTCGCTCCAGGGGACGCTGAAACCGGGCAGGCCGAGCCCGGCGTCGTCGAAGGTCAGGCTCAGCAGCAGCCCGTGCACCAGCAGCGACCAGAGCAGCGCCCAGCGCAGTCGTCGGCGATCGGGACTCATCGGGAAGCGCGGCCGCGGACGGCGGCGCTGGGCAGCGCGCGGTCCCCAGGGCACCCGTCGATCCGAGCAACCCGCATTCGTGTGCGCCGCCAAAGCCTACCGGGGACATCCGTCAACCGCATGGGGCCCATTTCCACATCGATCGGGTTCGGGCCTCGATTCTCCCGGTTCCGCACGGGTCGTCAGTGCGGCACGGCGCGCGTCCCCGCGGCTCGCGTGTGTCGGGCGGACGAGCCGGGCTGTCCGCCGTCGATGTCTTATGCTCGCCGCGCTTCGCGTCGTGCTTCCATCGGCGCCTCCCATCGCACCGTCGCTTCGCTCTCGCCCATGCTCTGAGTCACGCTCCCATTCACGTGCTCCCATTCACGCGCCATTCAGCTGTTTCGTACCCATCATTTCGACATGATCTTTGCCGACTCCCTTGCCTGCGGGGCTGCTCTTCTTCCTGCCCATCGACGCCGACGGGCCGCCCTCGTCGCGTTAGCCGCGCTGGCCGCGCTGGCCTGTGCCGGCCCCGTGGCCTTCGCGCAGACGCCCGCACCCGCGGCACCGGTCGATCCGGTCGCCGTGCTCGTCGGCCATCTCGATCTGGAAAGGTACAAGGCAACCATCAAGGGCCTGACCCAGTTCGGCGACCGCCGCCAGGGCACCGAGCGCAACCGCAAGGCGCTGGACTGGATCGAAGCCAGGCTGAAGGCCGATGGCTGCACGAACACCGAGCGGCTTCAGTACCAGTTCACCGAACCGGCCCGGCGCACGCCCGGTGCGCCGCAGCCGGCGCGCGCGGGCGGCCCGGCCGGCCCCGGTGGCAGCACGCTGTTCGGCAGGCGCGCTGCCACCGGCGTGAACACCGACCCGCTGGCCCAGCCCGACGAACGCCTGCGGGCGCTGAACGCCGAGCCGACGCCCGAAGGCACGTCGCTGCGCGAGAACGTCTACTGCACGAAGATCGGCACCACCCGCCCCGACGAGATGTACATCGTCGGCGCGCACATGGACGGTATCGGCTGGGGCGAGGCGGCCAACGACGACGGCTCGGGCACCGCGCTGGTGATGGAGCTGGCGCGCATCTTCAGCCTGCCGGGCGTGCAGACCGAACGCTCGATCCGCTTCGTGCTGTGGAACAACGAGGAAACCGGCCTGCAGGGCGCCAGCGCCTACGTGGCCCAGCGCAAGGACCTGCAGGGTATCGAATCGCCGAAGGGATCGGGCAGGTACCCCGAACCGCGCTGGCTGGGCATGATCCAGCACGACATGATGCTGTTCGACCATGGCATGCCGGTGGCGCAGGTCGACGCCAACGGCAAGCCGCTGCTCGATGCGCGGGGCCAGCCGGTGTACGCGCCGCCCAAGGAACAGCGCGCCGAGGCGGACGTCAACATCGAATTCCAGTCGACGGCCAAGCAGGCCGAAGGCGCGGCCCGGCTGGCCTGGATCTTCCGCGCGGCCAACGACAAGTACGCGACGCACTACCCGGCGGCCGTCGGCTTCCACATGACGAACACCGACTCGACGCCGTTCATGGATTGGGTGCCGGCGATCTCGTTGCGCGAGAACGAGCGCGGCATGCAGATCGGCGCGGGCTGGAACCCGCACTGGCACCAGCCGACCGACCTCTTTGCCTCGTATTCGGACAAGGACTTCCTGCTCGGCCTGAACGCGGCGCAGACCACGCTGGCCGCGGTCGCGCAGCTGACCGGGGCCCAGCTGGCCCAGGTCAAGCGCTGACCGGCGGTGCCAGGTAGCGCTGCGCCAGCCGGTCCAGCGCTGCCGCGCTCAAGCCCAGGCGGCGGGCCAGGTAGTGCTCGACGCCGCCGTGATCGGTGTCGATGGCCTGCAGCGCCGCGGTCAGAAAGTCGGCCTGCACCTGCCAGAGCACCGCCAGGATCTCGGGAGCGAAGACCTCGCCGGGCCGCGCTGGGCGGCGGTAGCAGCGATTGGTCAACAGGTAGTCGTTGACCACGGTGTCGCGCGGCACGCCGAGTGCCAGCAGGATCAGCGCGGCGGCCAGGCCGGTGCGGTCCTTGCCCGCGGTGCAGTGGAAGACCAGTGGCGTGTCGGCGTCGAGCAGGTGATCGAATAGCGCGGCGAAGCGATGCGCCTGGTCGTTGACGAGCGCGCGGTACAGGTCCTGCATCAGCCCGGCGACGGCCGCGGGCGTCAGCGGCTGACCGGCGGCCGCGCGCTCGTGCATGCGCTGGACCACGGTCGGCTCGATGGCCAGCGAATGCTGAGCCACGCCGGGCAGTTCGTACGGCACGGCAGCGCGTTCGGCCTGGCCGCGAAAGTCGATCACCCGGGCCACGCCGAGTTGCGCCAGCAGCGCCTGGTCGGCAGCCGTCAGCGCGCCGAGATGGTCGGAACGGAACACGCGCCGCCAGCGCAGCGTGCGCCCGCCGTGGCCGCGGTAGCCGCCGAGGTCGCGGAAGTTGCTGGCGCCCTGCAGCGGCAGGACGCGATCGGGATGGTTCGGCATGGCGCGCATTCTGCGGCGGGCGCGGTTGAGGCAACATCCGCTGCGATCAGCACCACCCGCAGCCAGGAGACCGGATGTTTCGCCAGAAGTACCTTGACCATGCCGAGATCGTCGACCAGCTCAACGCCTGGGCGCAGCAGCACCCGGGGATCGTCCGGCTCGGCAGCATCGGGCAGAGCGCCGCCGGCCGGGACATCCTGTTGCTGACCATCGGCCGCGACCCCGACCGGGCCCGCCCGGCGGTCTGGATCGACGGCAACATGCACGCCAGCGAGGTCTGCGGTTCGAGCGTCGCGCTGGCCATCGCCGAAGACCTGCTGGCCATCCATGCCGGCGCCGACGAAGCCGGCGGCAAGCCGCTGCCGGCGCACATGGCCCAGGCCCTGCGCGACGCACTCTTCTACGTCGTGCCGCGGATCTCGCCCGACGGCGCCGAGGAGGTGCTCAAGCGCGGCCGCTATGTCCGATCCAGCCCGGTCGACGACCGCGCGAACCAGGGCCACGCGCACTGGCGGTCGGGCGACATCGACGGCGACGGCGTCGCCGGCTACATGCGCCAGCAGGATCCCGACGGCGAACTCGTCGAGCTGCGCGACGTGGATGGCCCGGGTGGCCAGCCGCTGGCGCCGCCGGTGATGGTCGCGCGCTTGCCCGAAGACCCGGGGCC
>JANMAP010000243.1:0-1920 GCA_031359905.1 Burkholderiales bacterium
TCGCGACCGACGCGACACCCGAACAGGTCAAGGCGCTGTTTCGGCGCGCATTCATCATCGGCCGGCGCTTTCGCATCGTTCACGTCGTCTACGGCCGCGGCCGCGAGCACGAGGTGATCGAGGTCTCGACCTTCCGCGCGCTGCTGGCCAATGACGTGGCCGAGCAGGTCACGGGCAACGAGAAGACCTCGAAGGCCGAGCTGGCCGGCAAAAGCCATGTGGTCGATGCCGAAGGCCGGGTGCTGCGCGACAACGTTTGGGGTCCGCAGGTCGAGGACGCTGCTCGCCGCGACTTCACTGTCAACGCGCTCTATTACGACCCGCAGCGCCAACTGGTGGTTGATTACCACGGCGGTCTGGCCGATGCCAAGAAGCGCGTGCTGCGCATGATCGGCGACCCTGACACGCGCTATCACGAAGACCCGGTGCGCATCATCCGCGCCGTGCGTTTTGCTGCCAAGCTCGACTTCGAGCTGGAGCCCAAGACCCGCGCGCCGGTCGTCGCCTGCGCCGCCTTGCTGGCCAATGTGCCGGCCTCGCGGCTGTTCGACGAAATGATCAAGCTGCTGCAGACCGGCCACTCGCTGGCCAGCCTGGCGCAGCTGCGCAAGCTGGGCCTGGCGCGCGGCGTGTTCCCGATCCTGGATGCGATGCTCGACAAGGACGGCGCGCTGGCCGAAGGCGTGCGGGGCGACTTCGTCCGCATGGCGCTCGAAGACACCGACCGCCGCGTCAACGAAGGCCGCAGCGTCAGCCCCAGCTTCATGCTCGCCTGCATGTTGTGGCACGAGGTGCTGCAGCGCTGGACGGCCTTGCGGGCCAGCGGCGAGGCGGCGATCCCGGCCTTGCAGCAGGCCATCGACACGGTCTTCGATGCCCGCATCGGCGACATTTCGGGCCGCGGCAAGCTGGCCATCGACATGCGCGAAATCTGGATGATGCAGCCGCGCTTCGAGCGCCGCAGCGGCAACGGGGTCTACACCTTGGTCGATCAGCCGCGTTACCGCGCCGGCTTCGACTTTTTGCGCCTGCGCGCCGATGCGGGCGAGATCGACCCGGTGCTGGCTGATTGGTGTGAAGACTTTGCTCTGGGCAGCGACGACGAGCGCACGGCCTTGTTGGACGATGCCCGCGAGGCCGAGAAATTGCAGCAGCGCGGCCGTGCCGGCGGCCCCAAAGTGCATCAGCTGCCGCGCAAGGAATCAGCTGCAGTCACCGCGCCGACGGAGGAGTCTGAGGACGGCGAGGGTGGCGAGGCCGAATTCAGCCCGGCCAAGAAACGCCGCCGTCGCCGCAAGCCCAAGGTGGCCGGCGCTGCTGCGGAAACCGCCGCCGAGACGAGCACCGCCCCCGAGTGAAGCGCAGCCGGGTCTTCATCAGCCTGGGCGCCAATCTGGGTGACCTGGCGCTGACCCTGCGCCAGGCGCTGAATGCCTTGAACGTGCTTCCTGACACGCAAGCGGTCGCGGTGTCGAGCGCTTACCTCAGCGCGCCGATTGATGCTGGTGGGCCGGATTATCTGAATGCCGTCGCCTCGTTCGACACGGCCCTGCCACCGGCCGAGCTGCTGCACGCGCTGCAGGTGATCGAGCGTGCCCACGGCCGCGAGCGGCCCTTTGCCCACGCGCCGCGCACGCTCGATCTGGACCTGCTGCTGTACGGCGACCAGACCGTCGCCAGCCCCGATCTCAGCGTGCCCCACCCACGCCTGCACCAGCGCGCCTTCGTGCTGCTGCCGCTGCTGGAAATCGCCCCGGCGCTGGCCGCGCCCGGCCTTGGCACCTTGGCGGACTACCTGCCACGGGTGGCCGATCAACGCATCACTCGACAAACGGAGCCTTTATGAACCTCTTCACCACGGTCGCCGGTTGGCAAACCATCGGCCTGTTGATGTTGTCCAACCTGTTCATGACTGTGGCC
>JANMAP010000275.1:0-1552 GCA_031359905.1 Burkholderiales bacterium
CCGCATGATGGCCAGCGAGGTGACCGATTTGCCCGAGCCCGATTCGCCGACGATGGCCAGGGTCTCCCCGGCTGCCACCTCGAAGCTCAGGCTCCGCACCACGTCTGCGTGGCCGCCTTCTTTGTTGAATCGAACGGTCAAATTCTCGACGGCCAAGACGGGCGCCATCATTGATCGTCGTCGCCGTAAATCGCCGCCACCGGAGGCTCGCCGACGCGCGCATGGCCGCGGTACATGCCCTCGGTGTTGAAGGGCAGGGCGACCTCGCCGCTCGCCGACACGGCGATCAAGCCACCCCGGCCGCCAAGGGTCGGCAGCTTGTCCATCACGACGCGATGTGTCGCGTCTTCCAGCGACAGACCGGCGTAGGCCGTCAGCGCCGACACGTCATGCGCCGCCAGCCCGCGCATAAAGGCCTCGCCGGTGCCCGTGCAACTGACGGCCACCGTCGCGTCATTGGCGTAGCAGCCCGCGCCGATCAGCGGCGAATCGCCGATGCGGCCCGGCTGCTTGTTGGTCATGCCGCCGGTCGAGGTGGCGGCGGCCAGATGGCCATGCGCATCGAGTGCCACCGCGCCGACGGTGCCGAACTTGCCGTCGTGGTCCAACACGACACCCGTCTGATCGGCCTGGGCCTTCTTCAGCTGCGTCAGCCGATGTGGCGTCCCGAACCAGTCCGGCGCGACCTGCTCGCAGCCCAGCCGTGCCGCCACCGCGTCGGCCGCCGACCCGGCGTACATCACGTGGGCGCCGTCATCGAGCACGGCGCGTGCCGCCAGCACCGGGTTGCGCGTGGTCGTCAGCCCCGCCACCGCCCCGGCGCGCAGGCCATTGCCGTCCATCACGCAGGCGTCCAGCTCATGCGTGCCGCCGGCGGTGTAGACGGAACCGCGCCCGGCGTTGAAGAAGGGGCACTCCTCCAACTGCCGGATACCGGCCATGTCGCCGACGGCGCGCCTGGTCTGCACGAATCGATCTATTTATCCGCGCAGGCGTACAGTTCGATGGGTTTCGACGCAGCCAATCCCAGCGGGGCAATCCGCCTGCTCGCCGGCACCGAGGCGCTGACCGGCCTGGTACTGATTGCGTGGTCGGCGTCGTTCACCTATCTCGAGATGGCACGCCACTGGCATGTGAAGTGACGCTCCAACAAAGACTCACGCCCACGCGCAGAACCGGGATTTTTCGTTTCGTGGGTATAACCAGGGAATAGGAGGCCGCGCAAAACGCGGCCTTCCGTCTTCGGTGACGGGAAGCAAACTAGGTCAACAAGCCTTCGGCCTGCATCGCCGCCTGCACGCAGGCATCGGCCGCCATGCGCTGGTCGAACGCCTTGAGGTTGTCCAGACCCGAGAGGTCGATATCCATCTTTTTGGCCCACTGCGTGACCACGAACAGGTAAGGGTCGGCGATGGAACGGGTGCCGGTCAGCCAGTCCTTGCCTTGCAACTGTTTGTCGGCGCGTTCGAAGTAACCGCGCAAGGTTTTCCTGGCGGCGTCCTGGGTCTTTGCTGCGGCCTCGTCGCCGAGATAGCTGGTGCTGCCGAACAGC
>JANMAP010000287.1:0-2968 GCA_031359905.1 Burkholderiales bacterium
CAAAGCTCGCCACGCGCAACGTCGCTGATTTCGAAGGCTGTGGCGTGGTCGTCGTGAACCCATGGTTGGGCACGGCGGCCACCGTCAAACAATGATCGGCTCGGGCTCCAGCCGGATGCCGAACCTCCCGTACACGCTCTCCTGGATCGCCCGGGCCAGCGTCACGACCTCGGCGCCGCTGGCGCCGCCGCGGTTGACGAGCACCAGCGCCTGGCGTTCGTAGACGCCGGCGCGGCCGACCGTCTTGCCCTTCCAGCCGCAGGCGTCGATCAGCCAGCCGGCGGCCAGCTTGACGCTGCCGTCGGGCAGCGGGTAATGCACGATCTCGGGGTCGCGGCCGATGATGTCGCGGCATTGTTCGGGCGTGACCACCGGGTTCTTGAAGAAGCTGCCGGCGTTGCCGATCAGCGCCGGGTCGGGCAATTTGGCGCGGCGGATGCTGCAGACCCAGTCGAACACGGTGCGCGCGTCGGGCGCGTGGTTGCCGGTCTCGGTCATCTTGCGTTCGAGATCCACGTAACCGAGCACCGGCTGCCAGGGCTTGGGCAGCCGAAAGCGCACCCGCGTGATCACGCTTTTGCCGGCCAGCGCGTGCTTGAAAACGCTGTCGCGGTAGCCGAAACGGCAGTGCGCCGCGGGCAGCGTGACGCTGCGCCCGGTGACCAGATCGACGGCGTCCAGTGCTTCGAAACGGTCCTTCAGCTCGACGCCATAGGCGCCGATGTTCTGCACCGGCGAGGCACCCACCGAGCCCGGGATGAGGGCCAGGTTCTCCAGGCCGGGCAGGCCCTGGTCCAACGTCCAGGCGACGAAGTCGGGCCAGGGTTCGCCGGCGCCGGCTTCGACGATCCAGGCGTCGGCGTCTTCGCGCACCAGGCGCCGACCGAGGATCTCGACCTTCAGTACCAGTGCGCTGATGTCGTGCGTCAGCACGACGTTGCTGCCGCCGCCGAGGATGAACTTCGGCGCCAGGCCGTATTCGGGATGGTCGACGACCCGCCGCACATCGGCCTCGCTGGCCACGCGCACCAGCGTTGCAGCCACCGCGGGCAGGCCGAACGTGTTGTGTTCACGCAGGCTGGCGCGGTGCTGAAGATTCAAGGCCGGGGACGAGGTGGGCATGGCAGAATTTTCAGTGATTGTCGTTCTCGCCCGCTCCCCTTCGGCTCACCCTTCAAGATGCCCAGCTTCGACACCGTGATCGAACCCAACCTGGTCGAGCTGCGCAACGCCGTCGAACAGGCCAACAAGGAGATCGCCACGCGCTTCGACTTCAAGGGATCGAGCGCGAAGGTCGAGCTCGTCGAGAAGAGCGCCAAGGAGCGCGAGCTGACACTGTTCGGCGACAGCGATTTCCAGCTCGACCAGGTGCGCGATGTGTTGTTGGCGCGGCTGTCCAAGCGCAACGTCGACATCCGCTTTCTCGACCTGTCGGCCAAGCCGCAGAAGCTGGGTGGCGACAAGCTCAAGGTGGCCGTCGGCGTGATGAGCGGCATCGGCGCCGAGGATGCGAAGAAGATCCAGACCCTGATCAAGACCAGCAAGCTGAAGGTGCAGGGTGCCTACCAGGGCGATGCCGTGCGGGTGACGGGCGCCAAGCGCGACGACCTGCAAGCCGCGATGGCCATGCTGCGCAAGGACATGCCCGAGCTGCCGCTGTCCTTTGACAACTTCCGCGCCTGAGCGTACCGCCGTGCCACGCCGTCGGGTCGTCGTCGCCGCGCTGCCGGCCCTGCTGCTCGGCGGCCTGCGCCCAGGGCCTGCGTCGGCGGCCCCCGGCGTGGCGCTGGCCGGCCGCCTGGGAGAGCGCGCGCTGCTGATGATCGACGGCCAGCCGCACAACGTGGCCGTCGGCCAGACCGTGGTCGGCGTGCGCCTGCTGCGCTGGCAGGACGACCGCGCGGTCGTCGACGTCGGTGGGCACACCGCCGTGCTGTCGGTCGGCGGCACGCCATCGCGGCTGGTCGGCGGCGCGGCGGCACCGGCCGGCCGCGAGATCGTGCTGGCCGCGGGCCCGGGCGGCCATTTCCTGGCCAACGGCAGCATCAACGGCCGCAGCACGCAGTTCATGGTCGACACCGGCGCGACGCTGCTGGCCCTGGGTCGCGACGAGGCGGTGCGCCTGGGCATCGAGCTGGCCAACGCCGGGCGCAGCGTGACACAGACCGCCAACGGCCCGGTGACGGTGCAGACCGTCACGCTGCGCGCGGTGCGCGTCGGCGATGTCGAACAGGCCAACGTGGCCGCTCTGGTGCTGCCGATGAGCATGCCCTACGTGCTCTTGGGCAACAGCTTCCTGAGCCGCTTTCAGATGCGCCGCGAAAACGACGTGATGCGGCTGGAACTGCGCTGATGCGGCCTGGCGGCAGGCCTTGTCCCGGCAGGGACAGCCGGCCTTCGAACGATCGTGCTAAAACGCAGCAGACGCGCGACCTGTCACCGGCCCCGCGCCCCCCGCGCCCAGGAGACGAACCCCGATGGACCTGAACTTCACCGAAGACGAATTGGCCTTTCGCCGCGAGATCCGCCAATGGGTGGCCGACAGCCTGCCCAAGGACATCAGCCACAAGGTGCACAACGCCCTGCGCCTGAGCCGTGACGACATGCAGCGCTGGGCCAAGATCCTGGGCAAGAAGGGCTGGCTGGGCTGGGGGTGGCCGGCGCAGTTCGGCGGCCCGGGCTGGAACGCGGTGCAGAAGCATCTGTTCGAAGAGGAATGCGCGCTGGCGGGCGCGCCGCGCGTGGTGCCCTTCGGCCCAGTGATGGTCGCCCCGGTGATCATGGCCTTCGGCAGCCCCGAGCAGCAAAAGCGCTTCCTGCCGGGCATCGCCAGCGGCGAGGTCTGGTGGAGCCAGGGCTACAGCGAACCCGGCTCGGGATCGGACCTGGCGTCGCTGAAGTGCAAGGCCGAACGTGTCCGCACCGCTTCGGGCGACAAGTACATCGTCAACGGCCAGAAGACCTGGAC
>JANMAP010000331.1:0-4718 GCA_031359905.1 Burkholderiales bacterium
GCCGGGCTCGCCGGACCCGGGCTGGGCGATGACGCCGCGCCGCCGGCCGCCGCCGGCCCGGCGGCGACCCACCCGCTGCAGACGCTGCAGCGCGGCGCCGCCACACTGGCCGCAGCCGGTGCGCTGCCGCCGGCGCTGCAGGTCTTCGCGCTGCCGACGATGCCGCCGCTGCACCTGCAGATGCTGCAGGCGCTGGCGCCGCATGTCGAGGTGCACCTGTACGTGCTCAACCCCTGCCGCGAATACTGGCTCGAGCTGACCGACCGCCGCCGCCTGGCCCACCTGCGCCGGCGTGGCCACGACCAGGGCCACGAGGAAGGCCACCGCCTGCTCGCCGCCTGGGGCCGGCAGACGCAGGCCCACATCGACAGCCTGGTCGACGCCAGCGGCGAGCTGTTGCACGACGACGATCATTTCGCGCCCGCCGCCGGCAGCACGCTGCTGGCGCAGGTCCAGAACAGCCTGCTCGACCTGGTCGACATCGCCCCCGGCACGCTGCGCGTGGCCGCCTGCGATCGCAGCCTGGAGCTGCACGTCGCCCATTCGCTGACCCGCGAACTCGAGATCCTGCAGGACCGCCTGCTCGGGCTGTTTGCCGAAGCCGACGTCGCCGCTCCCGCCCGCCGCAGCCCGCCGCTGCAGCCGGGCCAGGTGCTGGTGGTGCTGCCCGACCTGAATGCCGCGGCGCCGCTGATCGACGCCGTCTTCGGCACCGCCGGCGCCGACCGCCACATCCCTTACAGCATCAGCGGCCGGGCCGCCAGCCGCAGCGACGCGCCGGCGCGTGCCGTGCTCGATCTGCTGGCGCTGCTCGATTCGCGGGCTCCGGTCAGTGCCGTGATGGGCCTGCTGCAGCAGCCCATCGTCGCGCGGCGCTTCGGGCTCGACGCCGACGCGCTCGACCAGCTGCATGCCTGGGTGCGCGAGGCCGGCATCCACTGGGGGCTGGACGGCGAGCACCGCACCCGCTGGGACCTGCCGGCCACCCCGCGGCACAGCGTTGCCGACGGCCTGGCCCGCCTGTTCCTCGGCTACGCCACGCCGCAGGCCGCGCAGGCACCCTTCCAGGGCCTGCTGCCGGCCGGCGACGCCGAGGGCAGCGATGCAGCATCGCTGGGCGCCTTCTGGCGCTTCTGCGTCGCCCTGCAGGCGCTGCAGCGGGCGGCCAGCGCGCCGCGCCGGGCGCGCGACTGGCTGCCGCTGCTGCGGGCCGCGGTCGACGACTTCCTGCGCCCGGCCGACGACGAGATCGACGCCCAGCACGCCCTGCACGGCGCATTGACCACGCTGCTGCAGACCATCGCCTGCGCCGGCGACGCGCGGCCGCTGCCGCTGGCCGTGCTGCGCCACGCACTGGCCGAGCAGCTCGACGACCCGGCGCGCGGCGCGGTGGCCGGCGGTGCCGTGACCTTCTCGGCGCTGGGCGCGCTGCGCAACCTGCCGTTCGAGGTCGTCTGCGTGCTGGGCCTGAACGACGGCCAGGTGCCCAGCGCGCAGCGCCCCGCCGAGTTCGACCTGATGGCCCACGCGCCGCGCCGCGGCGACCGCCAGCGCCGCCACGACGACCGCAACGTCTTTCTCGATCTGCTGCTGGCCGCGCGGCGCTGCCTGCACCTCAGCCACACCGGGCGCAGCGTGCGCGACAACGCGCCGCTGCCGCCGTCGGTGCTGGTGGCCGAACTGCTCGACCTGCTGGTGCCGGCGATCGCCGACGACCCGGCGTCGGCCGGCGCGCTGGCCGCGGCGCGCGACCGGCTGGTCATCGAACATCCGCTGCAGCCTTTCGCACTGGAAGCCTTCGCCGTCGATGGCGATGTCCGCCAGCGCAGCTTCAACGCCGAACTGGCGCAGGCCGTCCGCGCGCGCCTGCAGCCGGCAGCCCCCGCTGGCGCGGCCGGCGGTGTGTCGATCCCGCGCGCGGCTGGCGGCGTGTCGATCCCCGGCGTGCCTGGCGGCGTGTCGATCAAGAGCGCGGCTGGCGGCGTGACGATCACCAGCGCGGCCGGCGGTGGGCCGACCGCCAGCCTGTCTGGCGGCGTGCCGTCCGCCGGCGCGCCGATGGACAGCGCCGTCTGGGTCGACGACGACGACAACGACGATGTCGGCGCGCCGACCGCCGCCGATGACACCTTGCCGCCCTTCTTGGCCGGGCCGCTGGCCGCGCCGGGGCCGGAGTGGCGGCTGGTGCGCATCGCGCAGCTCGGCGACTTCCTGCGCCACCCGGCGCGGTTCCTGCTGCGCCGCCGGCTGGGCATGGCGCTGGACCCACGCGTCGACGAGCTCGACGACGACGAGCCCTTCACCGCCGATCGCGCCGCCAGCCGCGCGCTGGCCGACCGCCTGTTGCCGAGCCTGTTGCCGAGCTTGTTGCCTGGACTACCGTCCGCGCCGGTGCCCGACCGGGCCACGCTGGCCGGCCTGGCCCAGGCCGGCACCGACTGGCCCGCCGGCGCGCTGGGTGCGCAGGCCCTGGACGTCACGCTGACCCGGCTGGCGCGGTTCGCCGCCCGCGTGCGCCAGGCCACCGCCGGCCCGCTGCTGGCGATGCCGCCGACCACGCTGGCCTTCGATCTCGACGGCGAGACCTGGCAGCTGCAGCTCGGCGACGGCCCGCTGCACGCCGGCGGCGGCCACGGCATGCGCGCCTGCGGCTTGGTGCGCTGGCGCTTCGACAAGCCGCGTGCCGACGATCTGCTGCAGGCCTGGCTGCAGCACCTGGCGCTGTGCGCGGCGGCGCCGCCGGGGGTGGCGCTGCGCACGCAGTGGCTCGGCGCGCTGCAGACCTGCAGCTTTCGCGCGGTCGACGCCCCGCTGCCGCTGCTGGCCGACCTGCTGGCGCTGTACCGCGCCGGGCTGGCCGGCCCGGTGCACTTCTTCCCGCGCGCGGCCTGGGCGCTGGTCCAGCACCCGGGCCGGGCCAGCGCGGCGGCGTCGGCCTGGCGGCCGAACCCGCAGCAGCCCTACAACGAAGGCGCCGACCCGGCCTGGCGACTGGTGCTGCGCGGCGTCGAACAGCCGCTGGACGCTGAATTCGAAGCCCGCGCCGACGCTGTCTTCGGCCCGCTGAAAGCGCATCTCGATGAGCAGCCCGCCTGAGCCGCTGAACGTCTTCGCCTGCCCGCTGGCCGGCGTCAACCTGGTCGAGGCGTCGGCCGGCACGGGCAAGACCTGGAACCTGTGCGGCCTGGTTCTGCGCCTGCTGCTCGAGCAGGACCTGGCGATCGAGCAGATCCTCGTGGTGACCTTCACCAACGCCGCCACCGCCGAACTTCGCGAACGCGTGCGCGGGCGCATCGCCCAGGTGCTGGCCCGCCTGCGCGGCAGCCCGGCGGCCCAGCCCGACGACTTCGTCGACGGCCTGCTGCAGCGCCAGCGCGGGCTCGGCCGGCTCGATGACTCGGCGCTGGCGCTGCGCCTGGACCAGGCCCTGCAGAGCTTCGACGAGGCCGCCATCCACACCATCCACGGCTTCTGCCAGCGCGCGCTGGCCGACGCCCCGCTGGCCACCGGCGCTGCGCTGGCCCAGGAACTGCTGCCCGACGACGGCGAACTGCGGCTGCAGGTGGTGCACGATTTCTGGCGCCGCCACCTGGCCGGCGGCACGCCCGATCCGCTGCTCGTCGCGGCGCTCAACGCGCATGGCGACACGCCGGCGTCGATGGCCCGGCTGCTGCAGCGCCAGCTGGCCAAGCCGCTGTCGCGGCTGCGCTGGCCCGACGACCTGGACCACGCGCCGGCCCCCGATCTGGCTGCGCTGGCCACGCTGCACGCGCGGCTGGCGCTTCTGTGGCCCGCCGAGCGCGGTGGCATCGTGCAGACCGTGCTCGACGCGTTGCCGCGCTTGAACGGCTCGCGCTACAAGGCCGCTTCGGTGGCCGCGGCGGCCGTCGCCTGGGACCGGCTGCTGGCCGACACGACGGTGCTCGGCGCGCTGGCCCTGCCGGACAAGGCCGAGCTGCTGGGCGACGCGCTGCTGCAGCCGAAGAACGGCCATGCCGCGCTGCCGCCGCAGCCGTTCTTCGCGCTGGCCCAGGCCTTCATCGACGGCCATGCGGCGGCGGCGCGCGCCCTGGCGCGGGTGCGCCTGCGCTGCCTGCGCCAGCTGCTCGAGCAGGCCCCGGCGGCGCTGCGCGCGCTCAAGCGCGAGCGCCGCGTGCTGGCCTACGACGACCTGCTGTTCGACCTCGACCAGCGCCTGCAGGCGAGCGACGGCGCGACGCTCGCCGACGCGCTGCGCAAGCGCTGGCCGGCCGCGCTGATCGACGAGTTCCAGGACACCGATCCGCTGCAGTGGCGCATCTTCAGCACGCTGTACGGCGTGGACGGGAACCAGGCGCGGCCGCTGTTCCTGCTCGGCGATCCGAAGCAGGCGATCTACAGCTTTCGCAACGCCGACCTGCAGACCTACCTGCAGGCGCGCCGGCAGGCCGGCAGCGCCTACACGCTGGCCGACAACCAGCGCTCGACGCCGGCGCTGATCGCTGCCGTCAACGCGCTGTTCGCCCGCCAGCCGCAGGCCTTCCTGCTGCCGGGGCTGGACTTCCACCCGGTGCGGCCGGGGCCGCGCGAACGGCCGCCGCTGGTCGACACCAGCCTGCCGCGCGCGCCGTTGCAGCTGTGGACGCTGCCCGACGCCGACGACGGCGCGCGACTGGACAAGCCGCGCGCCAAGCAGGCCGCGGCGGCCGCCTGCGCGGCCGAGATCGCGCGGCTGCTGG
>JANMAP010000340.1:0-8232 GCA_031359905.1 Burkholderiales bacterium
GAAAATGCTCGCTGAAGGGATCAATCAGTTATATAAAGACCTGAATCCATCAGCCCTGGATCGAATTAGCAGGGCGCAATTTCTTGCCGCTGTTGTGAGAAATCGAGAGCTCCAAGCTTTGTCCACTGCTTGGAAATCTCACATTGAATACGAAATCTCAGATTTCGATTCGATGGCGAAGTCTATTAGATTTGCGCTTGAGATGCTGGATGTTGATAATCATGATGCGTTTACTCGAGTCGCAATGGTCCTAGCCGATATCAATTTTTTGATCGGGCGACGCGAACAAGCTCAAATATTTTTCCTGTTAAGCAAGTCACATGCGAATGCGCTCGGAGATCAGGCGACTATTGACGCTCTGCTTTACAACAGAGCGGCTTTCGGCATGGCGTGGTTCAGGGCGCAAAAGTGTATCCAATCTGTCGCGAAGAAAGATATTGATCTTATTCGACTTGAGATCGCATCCGCTCAAAATTTCCAAACTATAGCTGGTGTTAGTGCGCTAGCCAACTTTATCGCGCTCTGCGACGCCCGGTTGGCGCTGATCGCCGACTCCTTCGAGGAAGCGATCAATAAGCTTCAGGAAATTCGAAATTCTAGACCTTTCGCGCCGTACAATTTCGCAAAGGAATTTATAGATCTCGAAGTTGCCTACTGTTTAGCAAAACTTGGGAGATTAGGTGCATCCAAGCAAATGTTCGATTCGGCGAAGCATCTCACATTCGAAATGCTAGATATTGATGAGCGCCTGGTTGCCGCTTGGCTGAAATATAATATATATCTCGCGTATAGTGAATTCGATTCTGCACGAGCTCAAGAAAAAGTGTTAGATAGAATAAGGCTGCAGTACACGAATCACCGAGTGCATATTATTGATTTAATCGAGCAGTTCGACAATTTTTCGTGATTCTCGAATCGAGACATCGACATGACTTCGGCGCCTTTCTCTATCAATAAAAGCCAAACTTCGCTGATCAGCATTCTCATGGGCTCCTCCAGCGACTGGGACACCCTCCGCGCCGCTGCAGACATCCTCACCGACTTCGACATCGCGTTTGAAAAGCACGTCGTGTCCGCGCACCGCATGCCCGACGACATGTTTGCTTTTGCGGAACAGGCCGCCGCCCGCGGTTTGCGGGCGATCATCGCCGGGGCCGGGGGTGCGGCGCATCTTCCGGGCATGCTCGCGGCGAAGACCACGGTGCCGGTGCTCGGCGTGCCGGTGGCCAGCAAGCATCTGCAAGGGCTGGACT
Organism: Burkholderiales bacterium; assembly: GCA_031359905.1. Lineage (GTDB taxonomy): Bacteria > Pseudomonadota > Gammaproteobacteria > Burkholderiales > Burkholderiaceae_C > Rubrivivax. The sequence continues at coordinate 1,254 of JANMAP010000340.1, forward strand.
CGCTGTACTCGATCGTGCAGATGCCCAAGGGCATCCCGGTGGCCACCTTTGCGATCGGGACTGCCGGCGCGGCCAATGCCGCCTTGTTTGCGGTGGCCATGCTGGCGCATGACGACCCGGCGCTGCAGCAGCGTCTGCTCGACTTCCGCGCGCAGCAGACCGCATCGGCGCGCGCGATGAGCGGCGATCTGAAGTGACGGCGCTGTCTGCGAATCGTGCCGTCGATGACGCACTCACGTCCGCCGGTGGCCCGTCTGCAGCCGCTGCAGCACGCAGCGTGGGGCTGCTCGGTGGGGGACAGCTGGGCCGCATGTTCGTGCACGCGGCACAGTCCCTCGGGTTCAAGGTCGTGGTGCTCGAACCCGACGCCGCGAGCCCGGCGGGCGCAGCGGCTGACCGTCATCTGTGCGCGGCGTATGCCGATGAGGTCGCGCTCTCGACCATCCAGTCCACCTGCCAGGCGGTGACCACCGAGTTCGAGAACGTGCCCGCCAGCGTGCTGCGCCGGCTGGCCGCCGCCGGACTGGATGTCGCGCCGCCCGCCGCCGCGGTCGATGTCTGCCAGCATCGCGCGCGCGAAAAGGCATGCTTCATCGACGCCGGCGTGCCTTGTGCGCCCCACGCGTTGCTGCAACAGGCCAGCGACCTGGCCGCGCCGGGCCTCGCGGCGCTGCTGCCCGGCATCCTGAAGACCGCAACGCTGGGCTACGACGGCAAGGGCCAGATCAACGTGCCGACGCTGGCCGACCTGGCCCCCGCGTGGCGCGCCCTCGGCGGGCTGCCGTGCGTGCTGGAGCAACGTCTGCCGCTGCGCCATGAATTCAGCGTCATCGTGGCCCGCGGACGCGATGGCCAGGTGGTGCACCTGCCGGTGCAGCAGAACCTGCACCGCGACGGCATCCTCGCCGTCACACAGGCACCGGCGCCGGACATTGCCGCGTCGACCGCCACGGCGGCCGTGCGCAGCGCGGAGCGTTTGGCGCAGGCGCTTTCGTACGTTGGTGTGCTGTGCGTCGAATTCTTCGTCGTCGACGACGGCAGCCCGGACGGCGCGCTGGTCGCCAACGAGATGGCGCCGCGACCGCACAACTCCGGGCACTACAGCATCGACGCCTGCGATCTGTCGCAGTTCGAACTGCAGGTGCGCACGCTGGTCGGCCTGCCGCTGGTCGCGCCGCGTCAGCACTCGCCGGCGGTGATGCTCAACCTGCTCGGCGACCTGTGGTTCGGCAGCGCTGCGGGGGCCGATGCGCGCGAGCCCGACTGGGCCACGCTGCTGGCCTTGCCGGGGGTTCACCTCCATCTGTACGGCAAGGCCGAGCCGCGGCGCGGGCGCAAGATGGGCCATCTGACGGTGACTGCGGCGACCGCCGCGACCGCCCTCGACATCGCCCGCCAGGCCGCGCAGCATCTGGGCCTGCCGGCGCCGTGAACGCCCGCGCGGCGCGTCCGTCAACATGCCCCTGCTGACCGGCGCCGACCCCGAGCACATCCGCGCTGCCGCCGCACGGCTGGCGGCGGGGGAGTTGGTGGCGTTCCCGACCGAGACGGTCTACGGCCTGGGCGCGCGCGCCGATGACGACAGCGCCGTGGCGCGCATCTTCGCGGCCAAGGGGCGGCCCGCAGACCATCCGCTGATCGTGCATGTCGCCGACCAGGCGGCCGCAGCCCACTTCAGCCCGCCCCTGAGCGACTCTGCACAGCGCCTGGTGCACGCCTTCTGGCCCGGCCCGCTGACGGTCATCGTTCCGCGCCTGGCGTCGCGCGGCGCGGCGGCTGCGGGTGGCCAGGACAGCATCGGTCTGCGCATGCCCGACCACCCGGTGGCCCTGGCTCTGCTGCGGGCCGCTGCGGGGCTCGGTGTTCCCGGTGTGGCGGCCCCCAGTGCCAACCGTTTCGGCCGCATCAGCCCGACCTGGGCGGCGCATGTGCTGGACGAATTCGGCCCGGCGCTGTGGGTGCTCGATGGCGGGGCGTGCGCGGTCGGCATCGAATCGGCGATCGTCGACTGCACGCGCGCCCAGCCGGCGTTGCTGCGGCCCGGCCAGCTTGCGCGCAGCCGCATCGAACAGGCGCTGGGCCAGCCGCTGGCCGGTCGCGACGCGGCATCGCCACGCGCCTCGGGCACGCTGGAAGCGCACTACGCACCGCGAGCCGGCCTGTGCCTGTTCGATGCGCCGACCTTGCGGCTGCGGGCCGCGCGGTCACCGGCGGACGGGAGCGCTGGACGCATCGCGGTATATTCCCGCGACGCCCCCGCCAGTCGATGCGACTGGGTCTGGCGGCCGATGCCGGCCGACCCGGAAGCGGTGGCGCACGAATTGTTTGCCGTGCTGCGCGAGCTCGATGCCACCGGTGTTGCGTTCATCTGGGTCGAACAGCCACCGGCTGGTGTTGCCTGGGACGGTGTGCGTGACCGCCTGCAGCGCGCAGCGGCCGCCTGAGCGTCCCGCCTTGCCGGGGTCACGCGGCGCCACCCCCAGCATTCCGACCCGGAGCACAGATGATCTTCAGCAGCATGGCCGCTTCGCGCACATCGCGCACCCGGCGCCCGCATTCGGATTCGACCTCTCCCGCCCGTTCCAGCTTCGGTCGCCTCGGGGCGCGGGCTGCCGCCGCGCTGCGCACTGCAAGCCTGGTGGGTCTGGGCCTCGGCTTGGGTCTGGTGGCCAGTTGCGGCGGCGGCACCTCGCAGCAGGAACCCTTCCTGCCCGAGCGCCTCCTCGCCTTCGGCGACGAGACCAGTGTGCTGACATCCGCCGGCCGCCGCTACGGTGTCAACGGCCTGACCACCGACGGCACCTTCGACTGCACCCTGCAGCCGATCTGGACGATGCAGGTTGCCGTCTATTTCGGCTTCGTCTTCGCCGAGTGCAACCCGACCGGGCGGGAAGTCAAGGCCAAGCAACTGGCGGTGGTCGGCGCCCGTGTGGCCGATGTCGCGACGCAGGTCGACGCGCAGGTCGCCGCCGGCGGCTTCCGCGACAAGGACCTGGCATTGCTGCTGGTCGGTGCCAACGACATCCTCGCGCTGTATGGCCAGTACCCGGCGCGCTCCGAAGACAGCCTGATCGCCGACGCGCGCAGCCTCGGCGAACGCACGGCGCAGATCGTCAACCGGCTGGTCGCCCTGGGCGCCAAGGTCGTCGTTTCCAACGTGCCCGACATGGGCCTGTCGCCCTTTGCGCTGGCCGAGAAGGCGGCGCATCCGGAATTCGATCGCGCCGCGCTGATCACGCGGCTGTCGAGGGCCTTCAACGAACAACTCGGCGTCAAGGTGCTGCTCGACGGACGTTTCATCGGCCTGGTGCAGGCCGACCTGCGCTTTCAGGCCATCGGCCGGTCACCCGGCAGCTTCGGGCTGAACGACATCACGACGCCGGTGTGCACCGTGGCGCTGCCCGACTGCACCACGGCAACGCTGCTGCCCAACGCCGATCCCGCGCTGTACCTGTGGGCCGACACCAAGCGCCTGGCGCCTGGCGGGCAGTCGCAACTCGGGCAGCTCGCCGTCGACCGTGCGCGCCGCAATCCGTTCTGATTGCGTCGGCTCGCGTCGTCTCGTCTGATCGCGTGACCTGAAGCGTCGCAACGAGCGCGTGCTCCGCGGCCTGAACCGGACACCGGCGCGGCGTCGCTGCCGGTTCGAAGGCGATTGATCGCCAGCATGGCGCGCGCCGTATCAGCGTTGCGACATGCGACAGCAGGCCACCGGCCGGGCACGCTGCCGGCGGTGGGTCAGGCCGCGCGGCGGATCATGGCAGCGGCGTGTCGCGCAAGGCCCACTGCACCAGCCCATCGAGCGCCGGCCGGGCCGCGCCCGCATTCGCGTGCTGCACCAGCGCGACCAGCACCAGCCGGCGGCCGCTGGGCGCCAGCACATAGCCGGCACGTCCGACCACGTCGCGCAGCGAGCCGGTCTTCAAGTGCGCGCGGCCGGGGCTGGCCCGCGACCGGCGCATCGTTCCGTCGACCCCGGAGATCGGCAGCGACGACATCAGCTCGCTCATCACCGGGCTGTCGAAGGCCAGGGTCAGCAGCCGCGCCAGCAGGCGGGCGCTGACGCGGTTGTCGCGCGACAGGCCCGAACCGTTGTCGACCACCACGCCGTCCAGCGCGCCGTCGCCGACCTTGGCGCTCAGCCAGCGGCGCAGCGCGTCGCGCGCGCCGGCCTGCGTCGCAGGCTGCGCCGGTGCGGCCTGGCGCGCCAGCGTCAGGAACAGCTGCTGGGCCATCAGGTTGTTGCTGAACTTGTTGATGTCGCGCACCACGTCGAGCAGCGGCAGCGAGCGGAACTCGAAGCTCGGCGCGCGGTCGGCCGGGGCCGGGCCCTCGCGCACGCTGCCGCGCAGCGTGCCGCCCATCGATTGCCACAGCTCGGTGAGCAGCCGGGCGTCGTAGGTCGCCGGTTCGGGATCAGCCAGCGGCCAGCTCTGTTCGCCGCAGGCCGCGATGTAGCCGCCGGCAAAACGCGTGCGCCCGGGCTCGAATTCGGCCTTCAAGGCGCCGCGCCAATCGCCGCAGGGGCCGGGCAGCAGCGGCACGCTGCGCTCGACCACCGTGCCGGCCAGCGGCGGATCGGCACGGACCACGGCGATACCCGCGGCCGGGTCGGGTGCGAAGGCATAGCTCACCGAGCGGAAGTTCAGCATCAGCGCGGCCGGGCGCACGTTGTAGGGCCGCAGCGGTTCGCCGTCGAAGTCGCCGGCCTGGCCATTGGTCGGCACGAATGCGCCCTGATCGATCACGATGTCGCCGCGGATCTCGCGTACGCCCAGCTGCTGCACCTGGCGCAGCAGCAGCCACAGGCGTTCGATGACCAGCTTGGGGTCGCCGCTGCCCTGGATGTACAGCGAACCGTCGAGCACGCCGTCGCGCAGCGGGCCGTTGATCCACACCGGCGTGGTCCAGCTCCACGCCGGGCCCAACTGGTCGAGCGCCGCCAGCGTCGTCAACAACTTCATCAGCGATGCCGGATTGGTCGGCCGTTCGGCGTTGGTCTCGAGCACGCGGCGCCCGCTGGTGGCGTCGTGAACGACTACCGAGACGGCGTCCAGCGGCACCTGCGCGCGCTGCAGCGCGGCAAGCACTTCGGGCGGCAGTTGGCGCAGCGGCGACACCGGGTCGGCAGTGGCTGCGCTGGCCGGCTGGGCGGGATGCGCGTGCTGTGGCGCGCGTGTGCGGGGCGGGCCGCCAGCCCGCGCCGGGTCGCCGACCAGCAGCAGGACGATTCCCAGGGCCCACCACACTGCCCATCGCACACCGCCGTCGCACCCTGTCATGCAGAGATGATGGCACGGCTAAACTGATGCGCATGTCCTTCACGTCCCCGCTGCGGTGTGCGCCGTGCACCGGCGCGCGGGCGGCGCCCCCCGGCCCGTGGGCCCGCATGACGGCGGCCGGCATGACGACGGCCGGTGGGCCGGCATGACGATGCCTGCGTTGGCGACGGCATGACGTCCTCGACCCCACCCCGCGCTGCCGGTCCGGCCACGTTGTTGGCCTTCGACACGTCGACCGAGACGCTGGCCGTTGCCTTGTGCTGGCCCGGCGGCACGTTGACGCGCTTGGCTGCTGGCGGCGCGGCGGCATCGGCCACGCTGTTGCCCGAGGTGCAGGCCCTGTTGCAGCAGGCCGGCCTGGCCCTGCAGGCCGTCGACGGCATCGCCTTCGGCCGCGGCCCCGGCGCCTTCACCGGGCTGCGCACCAGCTGCGCCGTGGCCCAGGGCCTGGCGCTGGGACTGGGTTGCCCCGTGTTGCCGCTGGACAGCCTGCTGATCGTCGCCGAGGACGCGCGCGCGCAGCTCGCGCTGCAGCACGACGACGCCCCCATCGACGTCGCGGTGGCGATGGACGCGCGCATGGACGAGGTCTACGCCGCCCGGTTTCGCTGGCACGCCGCGACCGGCTGGGCCGTCGTGCAGGCGCCGGCGCTGTACACGCTGCCCGCGCTGGCAGCGGCCTGGGCTGCTGTGCGACCGACGGCGTGGACCGGCTCGGCCTTGGGTGCGTTTGGCGCGCGCCTGGGGTTCGGCGTCGCGGCGCCGTCCGACGGCGCCGTCCCGCGCTGGCTGGCCACCGAGCAGGACCGCGCGGCGGCCCTGTTGCGGCTGGCCGCCGCGGGCTGGGCCGCCGGCGCCGCGGTCGACGCCGCGCAGGCCCTGCCGCTGTACCTGCGCGACAAGATCGCGCTGACCACCGTCGAGCGCGAGCAAGCGCGCGACCGACGCGATCAAGCCGCGCCCGGCATGGCGCCGGCGGCTGCACCGCGATGAGCGCCTTGTTTTCCGCCGAGCCGCACACCCGCCGGGCGATGACCGTCGCCGACGTCGACGCCGTGCTCGACATCGAAACCCGCGCCTATGCCCACCCGTGGACCCGAGGCAACTTCATCGATTCACTGGCCGCCGGTTACCTGGCCGAAGTGCTGCTGCTCGGCGCGCGCGGGCAGGCGCGCGTGGTCGGCTACTTCCTGGCCCTGGTCGGGGTGGGCGAGCTGCACCTGTTGAACCTCACCGTGGCCCCGGAATGGCAGGGCCGGGGTCTGGGCCACGCGCTGCTCGATGGGGTGCAGGCCGCGGCAGGCGAGCGCGGCCATGCGCTGCTGTGGCTGGAAGTTCGTGCCAGCAACCAGACCGCGCGTACGCTGTACCAGCGGCGCGGTTTTGTCGAGGTCGGTGTGCGTCGCGCCTACTACCCGGTGGCCGGCGGCCGCGAAGACGCCATCGTGATGCGGCTGGCACTCGACGGGCGAGCGGACGGCGATGGGCTGGACTGAGCGCCAGTCGGCGATGCTCCGCGCGATGGGGCTGCGTGTGTGGCCGACGCCCACCGGCGTCGCTGGCGCAGCGCCGGCGGGCGACGCCGGGGTGACGTTGACCAGCGCCGCCGGCGCGACCGACGCAGTGGCCATCAGCCGTGCGGCCAGCGGCAGGCAAAGCAGCGAGAGGCGAGACATCGACAGGCAGCGCGGCCACAG
>JANMAP010000112.1:0-1873 GCA_031359905.1 Burkholderiales bacterium
CCGCGTCTACCCGCGGCTCGACGCGCAGCTGAAGGCGCGCGGCCTGTAGCCGGCCGCCGGGCACAGGAGCCACCCACCGTGTTCGAACTCGGCGTTGTCCACCGCAACATCACCCGTGCCGACCGCGCGGCCACCGGCGAACTGGCGCGCTTCGGCACGTCGACGGTGCACGAAGCCCAGGGCCGCGTCGGCCTGATGCAGCCGTCCCTGCGGCCGATCTACGCCGGCGCGCGCATCTCGGGCACGGCGGTCACGGTGCTGTTGCACCCGGGGGACAACTGGATGATGCATGTCGTGGCCGAGCAGATCCAGCCCGGCGACATCGTCGTCGCGGCGATCACCGCGCCGTGCAGCGACGGCTACTTCGGCGACCTGCTGGCGACCAGCTTCCGCGCCCGCGGCGCGCTCGGCCTGGTCATCGACGCCGGCTGCCGCGACGTGCGCGACCTCACCGAGATGGGCTTCCCGGTGTGGAGCAAGGCCATCAGCAGCAAGGGCACGATCAAGTCGACGCTGGGCTCGGTCAACATCCCGGTGGTCTGCGCCGGCATGAGCGTGCAGCCGGGCGACGCCATCGTCGCCGACGACGACGGGGTGGTCGTGGTGCCCGCGGCGCGCGTGCGCGCGGTGGCCGACGCGGCCGCGGCGCGCGAGGCCAGCGAAGGCGAGAAGCGCGCCAAGCTGGCGGCCGGCGTGCTCGGCCTGGACATGTACAAGATGCGCGAGCCGCTGGCCCAGGCCGGGCTCAAGTACATCGATTGAAATGACTCCCCCCGAAGCGCCTTCGGCGCCTCTCCCCTGGGACAACGCCAGCAGCCCGGCAGAGCCGGTGTCGCGGCGTTCGCTTTGACTGGCGCGACCAGGTCGACCGCATTCCCCACGCACATCGACAAGGCCTGAATGAACTTCGAGAAGACCCCTGGCTGGCTGGACTGGTTCGCCGGCCCCAGCACCCCGCGCTTCCTCCTGCCGGCCGGCGCGGTCGACGCCCATTGCCATGTCTTCGGCCCCGGCGCGGAATTTCCATACGCGCCCGAGCGCAAGTACACGCCCTGCGACGCCGGCAAGGCCGAGCTGTTCGCCCTGCGCGACCACCTCGGCTTCGCGCGCAACGTCATCGTCCAGGCCACCTGCCACGGGGCCGACAACCGCGCGATGGTCGACGCCTGCGTGGCCAGCGGCGGCAAGGCGCGCGGCGTGGCCACCATCCGGCGCAGCATCGGCGACAACGAACTCCAGGCCCTGCACGCAGCCGGCGTGCGCGGCGTGCGCTTCAACTTCGTCAAGCGGCTGGTCGATTTCACGCCCAAGGACGAGCTGCTGGAGATCGCCCGCCGCATCCAGCCGCTGGGCTGGCATGTGGTGATCTATTTCGAAGCCGTCGACCTGCCGGAGTTGTGGGACTTCTTCACCGCCCTGCCGACGACCGTCGTCGTCGACCACATGGGCCGCCCGGATGTCAGCAAGCCGATCGACGGCCCCGAATTCGCGTTGTTCGAGACGTTCATGCGTCAGCACGACAACGTCTGGAGCAAGGTCAGCTGCCCGGAGCGGCTGTCGATCAGCGGGCCGCGCGCGCTGAACGGCGAGCCGGCGGCCTACCGCGACGTCGTGCCCTTCGCGCGGCGCATCGTCGAGACCTTCCCCGACCGCGTGCTGTGGGGCACCGACTGGCCGCACCCGAACCTGAAGGACCACATGCCCGACGACGGTCTGCTGGTCGATTTCATCCCGCACATCGCGACCACCGCCGAACTGCAGAAGAAGCTGCTGGTCGACAACCCGATGCGGCTGTACTGGCCGGCAGAGCCCTGAAGAGTGAGACCAACGCAATGGCCCTCGACAAACCCTATCTCGACGTGCCCGGCACGAC
>JANMAP010000458.1:0-2331 GCA_031359905.1 Burkholderiales bacterium
TGGCGGCGATGGTCAACCACCTCAACGAGCACGAATACGGCCACGTGCTGACGGTCGAGGACCCGATCGAGTTCGTCCACGAGAGCAAGAAGTGTTTGATCAATCAACGGGAGGTCGGCCCGCACACGCTGAGCTTCGCCAACGCGCTGCGTTCGGCGCTGCGCGAAGACCCCGACGCGATCCTCGTCGGCGAAATGCGTGACCTGGAAACCATCCGCCTGGCACTGACCGCGGCCGAGACCGGCCACCTGGTCTTCGGCACGCTGCACACGAGTTCGGCGGCGAAGACCATCGACCGCGTGGTCGACGTCTTTCCGGCGGCAGAAAAAGAAATGGTCCGCGCGATGCTGTCGGAATCGCTGGTGGCCGTCATTTCGCAGACGCTGTGCAAGTTGAAGGACGGCTCGGGCCGGGTCGCGGCCCACGAGATCATGATCGCCACCTCGGCCATCAAGAACCTGATCCGCGAGAACAAGATCGCCCAGATGTACAGCTCCATCCAGACCGGCCAGAGTCTGGGTATGCAGACGCTGGACCAGAACCTGTCGGACCTGGTGCGCCGCAACCTGATCAGCCCGGCCGAGGCGCGCGCCAAGGCCAAGATCCCGGAAAATTTCCCCGGATGACCCGGACCCGACCACCCTGGAGCGGCCTGCGGCCCCCGCGCTAAATAGGAAATCTGATGGAACGCGACCAGGCATCGAAATTCGTCAACGACCTGCTGCGTCTGATGATCAGCCGCAAGGGATCGGACCTGTTCCTGACCGCCGATTTCCCGCCAGCGATCAAGGTCGACGGCAAGGTCACCAAGGTCAGCCCGCAGCCGCTGACCGGTCAGCACACCGTGGCGCTGTCTCGCGCGGTGATGAACGACAAGCAGGCCGCCGAGTTCGAGCGCACCAAGGAGTGCAACTTCGCGATCTCGCCGTCGGGCATCGGCCGGTTCCGCGTCAACGCCTTCCTTCAGCAAGGCCATGTCGGCCTGGTGTTCCGGACCATCCCGCAGACCCTGCCGACCATCGACAGCCTGGGCCTGCCGAAGGTGCTGAAGGACGTGGCGATGACCAAGCGCGGACTGGTGATCTTCGTCGGCGCCACCGGCTCGGGCAAGACGACGTCGCTGGCGGCGATGGTCGACTTTCGCAACGAGAACAGCTTCGGCCACATCATCACCATCGAAGACCCGGTGGAGTTCGTGCACCCGCACAAGAACTGCATCGTCACGCAGCGCGAGGTCGGCATCGACACCGACGGCTGGGAGCAGGCACTGAAGAACACCCTGCGTCAGGCGCCCGACGTGATCCTGATGGGCGAGATCCGCGACCGCAAGACGATGGAGCTGGCGGTGGCCTTCGCCGAGACCGGCCACCTGTGCATGGCCACGCTGCACGCCAACAGCGCCAACCAGGCGCTCGACCGGATCATCAACTTCTTCCCCGAAGAGCGCCGCCAGCAGCTGTTGATGGACCTGTCGCTGAACCTGAAAGGCCTGGTCAGCCAGCGCCTGATGCCGCGCCAGACCGGCCGCGGCCGGGTGGCGGCGGTGGAGGTCATGCTCAACACGCCGCTGATCGGCGACCTGATCTTCAAGGGCGAGGTCAGCGAGATCAAGGAACTGATGAAGCGCAGCCGCGAGCTCGGCATGCAGACCTTCGACCAGAGCCTGTTCGACCTCTACGAGGCCAACGACATCACCTACGAAGACGCGCTGCGCAACGCCGATTCGGTCAACGACCTGCGCCTGCAGATCAAGCTGAAGAGCGTGCGCGCCCGCAGCAGCGACCTGGCGGCGGGCACCGAGCACATGAAGATGGTGTAGTCCGGGCAGCGCGCGGTTCGTGGCAGCATGCGGGCCATGAACACACGCACCTACGACACCACCGTTCCCGCGCGCCGCGTGGCCTTCCTGGGCCTGGGCGTCATGGGCCATCCGATGGCCGGCCACCTGGCACGCGCCGGGCACCAGGTCACCGCCTACAACCGCACCGCCGCCAAGGCCGCGGCGTGGGCCGCCGAGCATGGCGGGCAGGCGGCCGCAACGCCCGCGGCCGCTGCCCACGGCGCTGAATTCGTCTTCGCCTGCGTCGGCAACGACGACGACCTGCGCTCGGTCACGACCGGCGAACACGGTGCGTTCGCCGGGATGGCGCCAGGTGCGGTCTTCGTCGACCACACCACTGCGTCTGCCGAGATCGCGCGCGAGCTGCATGCCGCGGCGCGGGCGCGCGGCCTGCATTTCATCGACGCGCCGGTGTCCGGCGGCCAGGCCGGTGCCGTCAACGGCGCCTTGACGGTGATGTGCGGCATCGAAAGGCGCGGCATCGCCGCCGC
>JANMAP010000520.1:0-5244 GCA_031359905.1 Burkholderiales bacterium
AAGCAGCGCTGGCTGCGCCCGCTGGCCGCCGGCGAGATCCGCTCGTGCTTCTGCATGACCGAGCCGCCACCGGGCGCCGGCTCCGACCCGTCGATGCTGCAGACCTTGGCCCTCCCCGACAAAGACAGCGACGGCGATCACTACGTCATCAGCGGGATCAAGTGGTTCACCACCGGTGCCGAAGGCGCGAAGCTCGCGATCGTGATGGCAATGGTGCCGGGCGCCGGGGCAACGATGTTCCTGGCCGATATGGTGTCGCCCGGCATCACCCTCGAGCGCAACCTCGACACGCTGGACACCTGCTTTCCCGGCGGCCACGGCGTCGTGCGCTTCGACGGCTTGCGTGTGCCGGCGAGCGCGATCCTGGGCGAGCTGGGCCAGGGCTTGCGCTATGCGCAAGTGCGGCTGTCACCGGCCCGGCTGACGCATTGCATGCGCTGGCTTGGGGCGGCGCGGCGCGCGCATGACATCGCGGTGGACTACGCGCGCCGCCGCCAGGCCTTCGGCCGGCCCATCGGCGAGCACGAAGGCGTGGGCTTCATGCTGGCCGACAACGAGATGGACCTGCACGTCGCGCGCCTGACGGTTCAGCACTGCGCCTGGGTGCTGGACCAAGGCCACCTCGCGCTGCACGAGTCCAGCCGCGCCAAGGTCATCGTCTCTGAAGCGGTCTGGCGCGTGGCCGACCGCTGCGTGCAGATTCTCGGCGGCCAGGGCGTCACGTCCGAGACCGTGGTGGCACGCATCTTTGCCGACATGCGCGCCTTCCGGATCTACGACGGCCCCTCGGAGGTGCATCGCTGGAGCCTGGCCAGGCGCATCCTGAAGGGTGTGGCCGCATGAGCGCCGGATTTCCGGCTCGATGGCCGCTGGCGGCGGGCGGTAGCAACGGGGTGAGCGGCCTGTGACGCCGGAAGAGACCTCGCGCCTGGCCGACTGGCTGCGCGCCCATGTGTCGGACTTCCGCGGCAGTGTGCGGGTGCAGCCGCTGGCCGGCGGGCAGTCCAACCCGACTTTTCGTGTCGAAACCGGCGATCACCGCTGGGTGCTGCGCCGCAAACCGCCGGGCGCGCTGCTCGCGTCGGCGCACGCGGTGGAACGCGAGTACCGGGTGATGGCGGCGCTGGCCGCCACCGATGTTCCGGTGCCGCGCATGCGCGCGCTGTGTGAGGACGCGGGGGTCATCGGTTCGACCTTCATCGTGATGGAACATGTCGAGGGCCGCGTCTTTGCCGACCCGTCGCTACCCGGCCTGGGCGCCGGCGAGCGCGACGCGGTCTATCTCGCGCTGGCGCGCACGCTGGCGGCGATCCACAGCGTCGACGTGAATGTTGTCGGGCTCGTCGACTACGGCCGCCCGCAGCGCTACCTCTCGCGCCAGATCGATCGTTGGACGCGCCAGTACCGTGCCAGCCAGACCGACGTGTTGGAGGCCATGGAAAAGTTGATCGAGTGGCTGCCGGCGCACCTGCCGGCGGGCCTGGACGACGCGCCCGGTACGCTGGTCCACGGCGACTACCGCATCGACAACCTCATCTATCACCCGACCGAGCCGCGCGTGTTGGCGGTGATCGACTGGGAGCTGTCCACGCTTGGCCATCCGCTGGCCGACCTCGCATACCACCTGATGGCCTGGCGGGTTGCGCCCGACGAGTTCCGCGGTCTGAAGGGTCACGACCTGGCGGCGCTCGGCCTGCCGGGCGAAGCCGAACACCGCGCGCGCTATCTCGCCGCCAGTGGGGAGGCGGCGAAGGACGTGCAGCCCGAGGTGATGGACTACCTGATGGCTTTCAACATGTTCCGCATGGCCGCCATCCTGCAGGGCATTCTTGCGCGCTCGCTGCAAGGCAACGCCGTGGCGGGCGACTCGCACGCCACCGGCGAGCGGGCACGTCGCATGGCCGAGGCCGGCTGGCGGCAGGCGCTGCAATCCGCCTGACGCCGCCGCAGTGCAGCACATCCTCTCGATCACTGCCCCGTTCTTCGCGATCGTGCTGCTCGGGTGGGTGGTGGTGCGCTGGCGCCTGCTCGCGCTGGAATCGATACCGGGCCTGAACGGCTTCGTGCTGTTCTTCGCGCTGCCCTGCATGCTGTTTCGCTTCAGCGCTACCACGCCGATCGCGCAGTTGCTGGACGCTTCGGTCGTGATGGTCTATCTCGCCAGCGCGCTCGGCATGGTCATCTTAGCTGTAGGCATTGCGCGACGCCAGGGGCTGGGCTGGCGCGATGCGGCGTTCACCGCCCTGGTCGCCGCTTTCCCGAACAGCGGGTTCATGGGCGTGCCGTTGTTGATCGCTCTGTTCGGGCCAGCCGCGGCGGCGCCGGCCATCGTGGCGCTGGCGCTCGACATGGTGGTGACAAGTTCGCTGTGCATCGCCCTGTCGCAACTCGGGGCGCACGCCGATCCCGGGCTCCAGGGCGATGGGAGCACCGCTCGCGCGTCCGCGATGCGCGCGCTGCGCGGCATGGCGGCCAATCCGTTGCCGTGGTCGATCGCACTGGGCATGCTGGCGTCGGCGGCCAAGCTGCTGCCGCCGGCCCCGCTGATGCGAGCGGTCGACATGCTGGCCGACGCCGCCTCGCCGGTCGCGCTGTTCACGCTCGGCGCGATGCTGGCGCGCGGCCAGATCGCATCGGCCGTGTCGGGCAGCGCGCGACCCGGCGTGCTCGGCCTCGCGACCCTCAAGCTGGTGGTGCACCCGCTGCTCGTGCTGGCGGCGGGTCGCGTCGCCATCGCGGCGGGCCTGCCGCTGGATCCTTTTGCCGCGACGATCCTGGTGCTCGTGGCCGCGCTTCCGAGCGCCAGCAATGTGCCGATCCTGGCGGAGCGCTTCGGCGCCGACGCGGGGCGTCTGACGCGCACCGTTCTCGTCAGCACGGTCTGCGCGTTCGGCAGCTTCACGGCGGCAGTGGGATGGCTCGACGCGCCGACACCGGTGGCATTTCGCAGCCCCTTGCCCACGCGCTGACACAAGCCTGCCCGCAGCGGCGCCACCAGCCCGCGGTCGCAACGGGTGAACTCAAAATTCCGGGATTTCCCGAACAATAGAACTCTGAATTCAGAGTACATTGAATTCAAATCCTCGAGGTCGTTGCATGCTTGGTTCCGACATTCCCCTGGTTTCGCGCGGGCACTCGACCGGGACGCGGGCGACGTGCCCTGCCGCTGCGTCATCCGCATGGCCGACCGACCCCGTTCGAGGTAAGCGGCCAACAGCACGTCGTGGTGCAGGCCTGCGGGGGCGCCAATGCGCAGCAAACTCGGATGGCGCATCTGCAGACGGCCTGTGGCCAGCCCTGGCGGTTTGCACGCGATGAGGGACGACATCGTGTCGCGTCGGGGGGATGCCGGCGGCATCCGCCACCACAACCTGTGCAGCGGCCCGCCCGGCAGCGGCGGCCCAGGGCTGCCGCTGTTGCTGCTTCATGGCTGGCCCGAATGGTCGCACGCGTGGCGGCCCGTGATGACGCGGCTGGCCGGCCGCTTCGACATGGTGGCCCCCGATTTCCGCGGATTCGGCCGTTCGCAGAAGACGTCGTTGGAGCCGGCAGAAGACGCCACGCCGGCGATCCTGGCCGCTGACGTGCTGGCGCTTGCCGACCGGCTGGGGATTGCGCGCTTCGGGATCGTGTCGCACGACGTGGGCTCGATGGTGGCGCAGGCGATCGCCCGTCAGCATCCCAGCCGCGTAGCCGGTCTGTACTTCTTCAATTGCGTGTATGCGGGCATCGGCGCCCGCTTCGCCCTGCCCTCGCACCTGGGCGAAATCTGGTACCAGCAGTTCCACCAGAAGCCCTGGGCTGCTGCGCTGGTCGGCTCGTCGCGCAAGGCCTGTCGCATCTACCTGCAGGCGTTTCTGTCGCACTGGTCACACCGCAAGGACGCGTTCGACGGTGAGCTCGAGGCCTGGGTCGACAACTTCATGCGCCCCGGCAACCTGCAAGGCGGCTTCAACTGGTACCGCAGCGTGCACGCCGCGCGCATGGCCATGATCGAAGGCCGCGCCGAGCCGCTGCCGCCGATCGGCATCCGCACGCGCGTGCTGTGGGGCGCGCACGACCCGGTGCTCAAGGCCGCGTGGGCCGATCGCCTGCATGAGCACTTCAGCGACTTGCAGATCGACCTCGCGCCCGACGCTGGCCATTTCGTCCACATGGAGTGCCAAGACCTGGCCGCGCAAGACATCGCGCGCTTCTTTCGCGACGGCGAGGGCCGCGAAGTCGCCACCGGCCGAGAGGCGGGCCTGCTGCACCCGTCTCGATTCGGCGGCTCCGCCCGCAGCTCCCACTCCTGAAGGAACCCACATGCCCACCCACGATCTGCTCGCCGGTCGCACCATCATCGTGACCGGCGCCGCCACCGGTATCGGCCAGGCGTTCGCCATCGGCGCCGCAGCGCAAGGCGCCAACGTCGTGGTCGCCGACATGCATGCCGCCGACGAAACCGTGACAACGATCGAAGCCGCCGGCGGCAAAGCGCTGGCCGTGCGCGTGGACGTGGCCGACGACACGTCGGTTCAAGCGATGTCCGCCGCGGCGCTGCAGCGCTTCGGCCGAATCGACGGGCTGGTGAACAACGCGGCCTACTTCCGTGAAGTCAAGCTCACACCCTTCGAAGAGCTGGACCCGACGCAGTGGGACCGCATCTTCGCCGTCAACGTGAAGGGCGTGTGGCAGTGCTGCAAGGCAGTGATGCCGGCCATGCGCGAACAGAAGTCGGGGGCGATCGTCAACATCGCCTCGGTCGTCGCGCTGGCCGGGCAGCCGGGTTACCTGCACTACGTGGCCTCCAAGGGCGCCGTGCTCGCCATGACCAAGGGCCTGGCCAAGGAATGCGGCCCGCACGGCGTTCGCGTCAACGTCATCGCCCCGGGCTTCGTGATCACCGACGCGACGAAGAACCGCCCGGTCGAGTGGCAGCAGAGCTTTCTGAAGGCGCGCGCGATCTCGCGCGAGCAGCGGCCCGACGACCTCGTGGGCACCGCGCTCTACCTGCTGTCGGACCTGTCGGGGTTCGTTTCGGGCCAAACCATCGTCGTGGACGGTGGCCACATCATGTATTGAAGGAAACAAGACTCATGAGCGACATCATCCTGCATCACTATCCCTTCTCCAGCTTCTCCGAGAAGGTGCGCACCGCGCTCGGCGTGAAGGGCTTGGCGTGGCGCTCGGTCGAGATCGCCGGCCTGCCACCGCGCCCGCTGCTCAGCCCCCTCACCGGTGACTACCGCCGCGCGCCGGTCT
>JANMAP010000529.1:0-20890 GCA_031359905.1 Burkholderiales bacterium
GCCCATCTCGACGACCTTCAGGCCGTCCAAGGCGCCAGGCGTCAATGGAATCGCGGTCATGCAGAGTGCTCCTCGTCAGATCAAGCTTCCCGCCGCGGAACCGGCTTTGCCGGGCCGCTGGCGGACGGCCCCCTCGGGGGGTAGCGAGCGCTAGCGAGCTTGGGGGCTTAACTCCCCCCGAGCTTGGGGGCTCACATTCAGTCCACGGTGGCGCCGCTGTCCTTGACGATCTTGGCCCACTTGGGCAGGTCGTCCTTGATCAGCGCGGCAAACTGTTCGGTCGTGCTCTTGAACGGCTCGCAGCCGACGGTGGCCAGCTTCTCCTTGGTGTCCGGCGCGTCAAGTACCTTGACCAGAACGGCCTGCAGTTGGGCGACGATGGCCTTGGGCGTGCCGGCCGGCGCGAACAGGCCGTACCAGGGTGTCGAGCCGAAGCCCTTGATCGTTTCGCCGATGGTCGGCACGTCGGGCAGCGCCGTGACGCGCTTCTCGTTGACGACGCCCAGCACCTTGAGCTTGCCGCTCTTGATGAACGAAATTGACGACGGCAGGCTCTGCACGCTGACCTGCACCTGGCCGCCGACGAGATCGGTCACCGCTGCCGACGCACCCTTGTAGGGCACGTGGACGAGATCGATGCCGGCGGCCTTGCTCAGCATCTCGCCGATCAGATGGTTCAGCGTGCCGTTGCCGGCCGAGGCGATGGTGTACTTGCCGGGCGCGGCCTTCGCGGCGGCGATGAATTCGGCCACGTTCTTCGGCGGGAAGGCGTTGTTGGCGACCAGCACGTAGCCTGCCGTGGCCACCGGGCCGATGGGCTCGAAGTCCTTGACGGGATCGAAACCCGTGCTCTTGTACAGCGACGGGTTGATCACGTGCGCGCTGTTGACGGTGAGCATCAGCGTGTAGCCGTCGTTCTTGGCCTTGGCTGCGTTTGCGGTGCCGATGTTGCCACCCGCACCCGGCTTGTTGTCGACGATGAACTGCTGGCCCAGCGCCTCGGTGAGCTTTTGCGCCACGATGCGCGCGATGGCGTCGTTGGCCCCGCCGGGGGCCTGCGGGACGATCACCGTCACCGGCTTGGTCGGGTACTTGTCCTGCGCCAGGGCGCTGCCACCAGCCGTGACGGCCAGGGCGGCCAGCGCACAGGCGGCGGCGTGACGACGGTTGAGCTTCATGGGCGTTTGTCTCCGTGAATGGGTCTGGTGGACGGGTCGGGTCAGGGGCGGCACAGCGCTGGTCTGTGGGCGGCAATGTCCGGAGTGTGATTGCTGGAATCGCCGCCGCAGCGCGGAATGATCGGCTCGCGAACCCTGCTTTCGCAAGGCACGAAATCAGGGGTTAACCCGAGCGGGGTCCCGCCTGGTGATCCAGCAACCAGCGCCACGGCTGCGCCAGCGCCGCAAGGATGCACCTCGGCATGCCGCGCGCGCCAGGGGACCGACCCGCATCGTCACGCAGCCTCGACGCACGATCGATCAGCGATGTGCAGCGCCCGACCTGCCCGCATCGCGCGGCCCGGTCATCGTGTGGCTGCGGGCAGCCAGGGTTGCAAAAGCAGCACGCTGAAGTCGACCCCCGGCGCCGATCAGCGCCGCTTCACAGCACGAGCGGCTGGTCCGGCAGTTCGTTGCCGCGATCGTCGGCAGGAAAGTGCCGCGCCAGGTGCTGCGTCACTGCCTGCACGCCGCTGATCACGCCGCGCTCATAGTCCGACCGCTTGAAGGCCGCTTCCATCTGCCGGCACACCTGCTGCCATGCGTCGGTACCGACCCGGGCATGGATGCCGCGGTCGGCCACGACTTCCACCGCTCGATCGGCGAGCAGCAGGTAGATCAGCAGGCCGTTGTTGTGCTCGGTGTCCCACACGCGCAACTGGGCGAAGAGCTCGATCGCGCGTTCCCTGGCCGACTGGCCCTTGAACAGCGGCAGGCCGTCGAGTGCGCCTTCGATCACGAACCGGATCTCGCCGGCATGCGCCGCCTCGGAGGCCTGGATCGCGTGCTCGATGGCGTTCAATGCGCTGCGCGGAAACGCCCGGGTGATCTGCCCCCGGGTCGCCAGCAGATGCTTCAGGATGCGTCGGGTGTCCATGGTTCACCACCGTCCGGAGGCGCCGCCGCCACCGAAGCCGCCACCGCCACCGCTGAACCCGCCGCCACCGCCACCGCCACCCCGGCCGCCGCCGTAGTAACCACCGAGACCCCCCAGACCACCGAGACCGCCCCGGCCGCGCGCCCCCATCCCGCCACCGAGCAAGGTGACGAACAGCGCGATCAGCCCCGCGCCGAGGGCCATCAACACGGTGCCGACGACGAACCAGGCGATCGCGGCCACCACCCCGCCGGTGACCAGCGCGCCCGGCACCCTGCCGAGCACGGCACGCAGCACGCCCCCGACGACGAGCGCCAGGATCAGGAGTACCGGGGAGAACTGCTGGATGCTGCTGCCCGGCCCGCCGGGCTGGCTGGTCGGCGCCGGCAGGGGTTCGCCGTCGATGACGGCGATCATCCGGCCGACGCCGGCGGTGATGCCGCCGTCGATGTCCTGCGCCTTGAAGCGCGGCAGGATGGTCTCGCTGATGATGCGCCGGCTGGTGAGGTCGGTCAGCGCGCCTTCCAGGCCGTAGCCGACCTCGATGCGGACGGCGCGGTCGTCTTTCGCGACGACCAGGATGGCCCCGTCGTCGACGCGTTTGCGGCCGAGCTTCCACTGTTCCGCGACGCGCAGCGCGAAGGGCTCGATCGCCTCCGGCGCCGTCGACGCGACCACCAGCACGGCGAGTTGGCTGCCCTTCCTGGCCTCGAAGTCCGTCAATGTCCGTTCCAGTGCGGCCTGCTGCTCGGGCTTGAGCGTTCCGGTCAGGTCCGTGACATGCCCGGTCAGCGGCGGCACGGGCAGCTGCGCCGTGGCCAGGGCCGACCAGCCGATCACGCAGGCCAACAGCAGTGCGCGGCCGAGGCCGCCCACCACCCTCACGAGGTTCACCTGGGGACCCCGGACGCCGTGCCGGCAGGCTTGGCCGGCGCAGCATCGAAGACGACGCTGGGCGGCTTGGCGATCTCCTTCTCGTTGTCGACTGCGAAGTTGGCCTTCGGCTTGTAGCCCAGCACCATCGCCGTGAGGTTCGAAGGGAACGACCGCACCGCAACGTTGTAGCTCTGCACCGACGCGATGTAGCGGTTGCGCGCGATGGTGATGCGGTTCTCGGTGCCTTCCAGTTGCGCCGCGAGGTCGCGGAATCCCTGGTTCGCGCGCAGGTTCGGGTAGTTCTCGGTGACGACCAGCAGCCTGGACAGCGCGCTGCTCAGTTCGCCCTGGGCGGCCTGGAATTTCTGGAACGCCGCCGGGTCGTTGACGAGTTCCGGCGTGGCCTGGATGGACGTGGCCTTGGCGCGCGCCTCGACCACCTTGGTCAGCGTGTCCTGCTCGAACTTGGCTTCACCCTTGACGGTGGCGACGAGGTTGGGCACCAGATCGGCGCGCCGCTGGTACTGGTTGACAACCTCGGCCCAGCTGGCCTTGACCTGCTCGTCGGTGGTCTGGAAGGTGTTGTAGCCGCAGCCGGTCAAGCTCAGCGCCAGGGTTGCGGCCAGAATGATCAATGGTCTGCGCATGTTCGGTCTCCAGAGTCTGGCGTCGGCCGCGATACCGGCCCGCGTCTTGCAGCCGCTGAAGCGGGCAGCGGCCGAACAAGCTTGTGGGGCCCTGGCGGGCGGGTCTGTACGCTAGCGATCAAAGCCGCGGCGCTGGACCCTGAACGGCTGGCTCGCCGCGATGATCCCGCAGGAGCACGGCGGGTCGGCCCTGGGCCGCTGCCTGCGCGGGCCCTCCATCGTGCTGGATCGACATCGCGGCGGCCGATCCAGGGCAGCCGGCTACAGTCGCCACGTGACAGGAGATCGCCGATGAAGCTGCACGAATACGCCGCGCACGACGCGCTGGGCCTGGCCGCACTGGTGGCCGGCGGCGAGGTCACTCCGCGCGAACTGGCGCGGCTGGCTGGGCAGGCCATCGCCGCGCTGAATCCGGCGCTCGGCGCGGTGGTCGAGACCTACGTCGAGCGCATCGACGGGCTCGACGAGGCCACGCTCGGCAACGGCCCGTTCCGTGGCGTTCCGTTCCTGATGAAGGACGTCTTCGGCCACGAAGGCGGGCGGCGCATGGAGTTCGGCAGCCGGCTGTGCCGCGGCATGGTCACCGAACAGGACTCGGCCTATTGCACGCTGCTGAAGGCCGCCGGCGTGAACATCATCGGCCGTTCGGCAGCGCCCGAGTATTCGATGTCCGGCACCACCGAGGGCGCGCTCTACGGCAACACCAGCACGCCGTGGCGCGCGGGGTTCAGCGCCGGCGGGTCGACCGGCGGCGGCATGGCCGCGGTGGCCTCGGGCATGGTGCCCATCGCCCACGGGTCGGACATCGGCGGGTCGATCCGCATCCCGGCCAGCTTCTGCGGCGGTGTCGGCTTGAAGCCGTCGCGCGGGCGGGTGTCGTTCGGCCCGACGACCGACGAAGGCGGCTGGGGTCTGGCGCAGAACTTCGTGCAAACGCGCACCGTGCGCGACGCCGCGGCAATGCTCGACTGCGTGGCCGTGCCGCAGCCTGGCGATCCGTTTCGCATCCCGCGGCCGGCGCAGCCCTACGCCGAACTGCTGCGCCAGCCCGCGCCGCGCCTGCGCATCGGCTGGTGCACCGACGCCTTGATGGGCTTCGCCGTCGACCCCGAGGTCGCCGCCGCCGTCGAGCACACCGCGCAGGTGCTGGCGGGGATGGGACATCAGGTCGAGCCGGCCAGCCCGCGCTTCGACGGCCTGGCGGCCATGCGCTCGATGCTCGATGTCTGGTTCTTCGGTTTCGACCTGCGGCTCGCCGGCTACGCGCAGCGCACCGGCCAGCGTGTCGGCCCCGACACGCTCGAACCGGTGATCCTGAAGATTCACGAATACGCCTGCCGGATGAAGCCGGCGCAGTTCTTCGCCGCCATCGCCGCTTTGAACACCGTGCGGCGACAGCTGGGCGCACTGTTCACGCACTGCGATGTCTGGCTGACGCCGACCACCGCGCGGGTGGCCGAGCCCTGGGGCCGCTACAACCTGGGGCGCAGCGGCCTGGAGATCGACGACCTGCCGGAGCAGCTGTACCGCCCGGTGTGCCAGTTCGCGCTGCCGCACAACATCATGGGCACGCCGGCGATCTCGCTGCCGCTGGCGATGCACAGCAGCGGCCTGCCGATCGGCGTGCAACTGGCGGCGGCACCGGCCGACGAGCACCTGCTGCTGCAGCTGGCTGCGGCGCTGGAAGACGCGCTGCCCTGGCGCGACCGGTTGCCGCCGCTGCACGTCTCGCGGGCCTGACCGCCGCCGTCGTCGGGCCTGGCACGTCAGGGAAAACAGGGGGCGCCGCGGGTGCTGGCGACAGTCCCCGCAGGTGGGCCATCGCCGACAATCCCGGCACGACAACGAGACGGAGACATCCCCGATGAATCGCAAGCAAGTCTTTGTGCTCGCCGCGCTGACCGGCGCCAGTGCTGTCGCGCTGGCGCAGAGCGGCACCAGCAGCGTGACCGTCTACGGCATCCTCGACGCCGGCGTGCAGCATGTCAGCGGTTATGCCACCCGCGGCGTGTCGACGGCCGTCATCAGCGGGATCATGGACGGCTCGCGTCTGGGCTTTCGCGGCACCGAAGATCTGGGCGGCGGCTACCGTGCGCTGTTCACCATCGAAAGCCGGCTCGAGGCCGACACCGGCCTGACCAGCAACCGCCCACCATCCGGATCGCAGCTGCCCGATCGGTTGAGCCAGGCGGCGTTGCTCGGCCTGCCGGCGGCGCTGCAGCCGGCGGTCAGCGGCGTCGCGGCGCAGATCGGCTCGACCGTCGGCGTCAACCTTGCGGGTGGCTTCTGGGATCGACAGTCCTACGTCGGCCTGGTCACACCGGTGGGCGCGGTGCTGGCCGGGCGCCAGTACACGCCGGCCTACGAGGCGTCGGCGACCTTCGATGCCACCAACACCCAGTCGAGCCTGTCGGCCGGGCAGGTCGGATCGCTGCCGTCGTCGATCGACATCCGGCTGAGCAACACCCTGCAGTACCGCATCGCGTTGGGCGGCCTGACGGCCGCACTGGCCTATGCCTTCGGCGAATCGAACACCGCCGGCAGCAAGGCCAACCGCTTCTACGGCGGGTTGGCGCTGTACAGGGCCGACAACTTCAGCGTCGGTGCCGCCTACAACGAGCGCAACAACGAAGTCGGCCAGAAGTCGCTGCGCTCGACGGTGGTCGGTGCCACGCTCAAGCTCGGCCCCGGCCGCCTGAGCGGGATGGTCGTGCAGATCAAGGACGACAACCCGACCGGACTGTCGGGCATCGGCGCCAGCCTGACGCCCGCCGTCGGCCCGACCACCGCCGGGCTGGTGCAGGCGGCCTTCGTCAACGGCTTGAAGCAGGACGCGCGGCTGATCAACGTCGGCTACAAGCTCGACCTGGGTGTGCACAGCGTGACTGCCGCCTACAGCCTGTACGACGACAGGCGTGCAGGCGACAACGACACCGCCAGCTACGGCGTCGTGTACACGTACGGCTTTTCCAAGCGCACCGATCTGAATTTCGTGGTCACCCATTTCGACAACAAGCGCCTGGCCCAGGCCGCACCCGGGCAGGCCGGCTTTCTCGGCGGTGTGACCAGGTCGGCGGGGGTCGATTCCGACAGCGTGGCGATCGGCCTGCGCCACCGCTTCTGATCGGGAGGGTCACGAGGGGCCGGCGCCAGCGGGCAGAATCCGCCGCTGTGCCGACGCCCGACATCCCCCTGTCCGCCCCCGCTGCGGCCGCCACGCCGCAAGACGAGCAGGGCATGCGGCTGGCGCTGGACCAGGCGCAGAACGCCTGGCTGGCCGGCGAGGTGCCGGTCGGCGCCGTCATCCTGCGGCCGACCGCAGAGGGGCCGCCGCAGGTTGTGGCCACCGGCTACAACCGGCCCATCACCACCCACGACCCGACCGCACACGCCGAGATCGTCGCCTTGCGCCACGCCGCCACGCTGCTGCAGAACTACCGCCTGCCGGAGTGCACGCTGTACGTCACGCTGGAACCCTGCGCGATGTGCGCGATGGCGATGCTCCACGCGCGGTTCAAGCGCGTGGTCTTCGGCGCGCCCGATCCGAAGACCGGCGCCGCCGGATCGGTGATCGACCTGTTCGCGCAGGCGCAGCTCAACCACCACACGACCGTCGTCGGCGGGGTGCTGGTCGAGCCCTGCGCTGCGCTGCTGCGCCAGTTCTTCGCCGATCGCCGCGCGCGCCAGCGGGCGCTGCGCGGCGCCGCGGCTGGAGCACCAGACGCGGCACTCGACACGACGGCCGGTCCTGCGCCCATTCCCGCGGGCGACGTCACCGAACTCGACGATCTGCCGCCGGCCTGATCGCCCTGACCGCGGCCCCGCCACCGTTTGCCATCGTTCATCACCGCGCCACGGTTCTGCCGAGCATGACTTCCCTGACCGTGATCTCGCCTTCCGGTGTCGTGGCGCGCGCGCCGGCCCTGCGTCTGGCGGCGCGGCGGCTGCAGGCGCTGGGCTTCGAGGTCACGCTGGACGCCGATGCGCTGGCCCGCCACCAGCGCTTCGCAGGTGACGACGCCTGCCGGCTGGCTGCGCTGCACCGCGTGGCGGCGGCGGCGCCGTCGATCGCGCTGGCCAGCCGCGGCGGCTACGGCCTGACCCGGCTGCTCGACGGCATCGACTGGCCGCTGCTGCAGCGCAGCGTCGAGCGCGGCACGCGCTGGGTCGGCTACAGCGACTGCACCGCGCTGCACCTGGCACTGCTGGCGCATGGCGGTGCGCCGTCGTGGGCCGGGCCGATGGCCCTCGACGACTTCAGCCGCGAGGAGGTCGACGAAGTCACCCGCGACGTCTTCTGCGAAGCCATGCGTGGCGAACTCGAAGCCGTGGGCTTTCGCACCGAGCCCGGCTTCGACGGGCTGGCCGTGCGCGGCCGCTTGTGGGGCGGCAACCTGGCGATGGTCGTGTCGCTGCTCGGCACACCGCACTGGCCGCGCATCCGTGGCGGCATCCTGTTCCTGGAAGACGTCAACGAACACCCCTTCCGCATCGAACGCGCGCTGCTGCAGCTGCAGCAGGCGGGGGTGCTGGCGCAACAGAAGGCGGTGTTGCTGGGGGCGTTCACGGGCTACAAGGCGTCGCCGCTGGACCGCGGCTACACGCTGAAGACGACGGTGGCCCGGCTGCGCGCGGTGGCCGGCGTGCCGGTGTTGACCGGGCTGCCGTTCGGCCACGTGCCGACCAAGCTCAGCCTGCCGGTCGGCGCGCGGGTCGAACTGCTGGTCGACGGCCGCGACGTGCTGATCGGCTGGTGAACGATGCCGGAGCGATTCGTGATCAGATGGGTGAGTGGACGCGTGCGTGGAGGCGTGAGTGGATGGGTGATTGGATGCGTGAGCGGACGCGTGATCGGATCGGTCAGCGGATCGGTCAGCGGATGGTCAGCGGATGGTCAGCGGATGCCTGAGCGGCTCTTGAGCAACCTCCTGTTCCCGCGGGCGCTGTGGGTGGCGCTCGCTGCTGTCGCGCTGTTGCTGGCCGGCTGCAACAACAACCCCTGGCCCGACCAGGCGGCGGCCAGCAACACGCTGTTCACCGGGGTCATCGAGACGTCGCCGCGGCACCTGGATCCGACGGCTTCGTACTGGTCCAACGACACGCCCTTCACGTACCAGATCTACGAGCCGCCCTACGGCTACCACTACCTGAAGCGGCCGATCCAGCTGGTGCCCAAGTCGGCCGCCGCGGTGGTCAAGCCGCGCTACATCGACAAGAATGGACAGCCGCTGCCCGACGACGCGCCGGCCGACGCGGTGGCGGAAAGTATCTACGACGTGCCGATCAAGCCCGGCATCCTGTTCCAGCCGCATCCCGCGCTGGCCAAGGACGAACGCGGCCGCTGGCGCTATCACACCGACCACACGCTGACCGCGGCCGAGCTCGGCAGCAAGCGCACGCCGCTGGACTTCGAACACCAGGGCACGCGCGAACTGGTCGCCGAGGACTTCGTCTACGCGATCAAGCGCCACGCCACGACGCGCATCACCACGCCGATCTTCAGCACCTTCGCCGAATACATCGTCGGCCTGCGCGACTACGGCGAGCTGATCAAGCGCGAAGACGCCAAGCTGCGGCAGGGGCTGGACCCGGCCAGCCAGGACAAGCCCTTCCTCGATTTCCGGCGCTGGCCGCTGTCAGGCGTCAGCGCGCCGGAACCGCACCTGTTGCGCATCCGCATCCAGGGCAAGTACCCGCAATGGAGCTACTGGATGCAGATGACCTTCACCGCGCCGGTGCCCTGGGAGGCCGATGCCTTCTACGCCCAGCCGGGCATGGCCGAACGCGGCCTGTCGCTGGACATTTGGCCGCTGGGCACGGGGCCGTACATGCTGGCTGAGTTCCAGCGCGACCGCCGCCACCGCATGGTCCGCAATCCCAACTACCGCGGCGAGCCCTACCCCTGCGAAGGCGAGCCCGGCGACAAGGACAAGGGGCTGCTCGACGACTGCGGCAAGAAGACGCCCTTCATCGACGAGATGGTCTTCACGATCGAACGCGAAGCCGTGCCGCGGCGCGCCAAGTTCCGCCAGGGTTTCTACGACATCGAGGTCTTCGACCGCATCGACACCGGCATGGACTACGTCGTCGAGATGCAGGACAGCGAGCAGGTGCGCGCCGAATACCAGGCCAAGGGCTTCCAGCTCGAACGTTTTTCCGACGTCAACAGCTACTTCATCGGCTTCAACATGCTCGACCCGGTGATCGGCCACGGCGACGGCCCCGAGCAGGCGGCGCGCAACCGCAAGCTGCGCCAGGCGATCTCGATCGCCATGGACTGGGACGAGTATTCGAAGATCTTTCCGAAGAAGGGCGGGCCGACGGCGATGAGCCCGTTGCCCGACGGCATCACCGGATCGCGCGAGGGCACGCGCGAGGGGGTCAATCCGGTCACCCACCGTTGGGTCGACGGCAAGACCGGCGACCCGCAGGGCGGCCATGCCGAGCGCCGCAGCATCGCCGAAGCCAGGCAGTTGATGGTCGAGGCCGGCTACCCCGAAGGCCGCGACGCGAAGACCGGCCGGCCGCTGGTGCTGAACTACGACGTCTATTACCCGCCGACGCCCGAGCGCAAGCCGGAGATGGACTGGGTGGTGCGCCAGTTCGCCAAGATCGACATCCAGATCGAGGTCCGTGCGACCGACAACAACCAGTTCCAGGACAAGGTGCGCAAGGGCAAGTACCAGGTCTACTGGCTGGGCTGGAACGCCGACTACCCCGACGCCGAGAACTTCATGTTCCTGCTCTACGGACCGGCCGGCAAGACCAAGTTCGACGGCGAGAACACGTCGAACTACGCCAACCCCGACTACGACCGCCTGTTCGTGCAGATGAAGTCGCTCGACGACGGCCCGGCCAAGCAGAAGCTGATCGACGAGATGGTGCGCATCGTGCGCGACGACGCGCCGTGGACGATGGGCTTCTTTCCGTACGGATCGGTACCGGTGCAGTCGTGGCTGCACAACTCCAAGCCGGCGATCCTGATCCGCGACCACGGCCGCTACCTGCGGCTGGACCCGGTAGCGCGGGTGGCCAAGCTGCGCGAATGGAACCGCGGCGTGTGGTGGCCGCTGGCGGCCGTCGGCGCGCTGGTGCTGGCCCTGGCGTGGGGCGCGCGCCGCCACCTGAAGCGGCGCGAACGCACCAACGCACGCGGCGAGGTGCTGGCCCGATCATGATCAGCTATCTCGCACGGCGGCTGGTCTACGGCCTGCTGATCCTGCTGGGCGTCAACCTGGCGACGTTCTTCCTGTTCTTCACCGTCAACACGCCCGACGACATGGCGCGGCTGAACCTGGGCGGCAAGCGCGTCACGCAGGAAGCGGTGCAGAAGTGGAAGGCCGAACGCGGCTACGACAAGCCGCTGTACGTCAACCCGCAGCGCAGCGGCGTGCAGCAGTTCACCGACACCATCTTCTGGGACCGCTCGGTGTCGCTGTTCGCGCTCGACTTCGGCCGTGCCGATGGCGAGGCCGCGGGGTCGATCGGCGACGAGGTCGCCACGCGGATGGGCGTCAGCCTGCAACTGGCGCTGCCGCTGTTCGTGCTGCAGGTGCTGGCCAGCACCGCTTTCGCGCTGGTGCTGGTGATGTTCCGCCACTCGCGATTCGACTTCTGGGGCGTGGTCAGCTGCGTGCTGATGCTGTCGATCTCCAGCCTGTTCTACATCATCGTCGGCCAGTACCTGTTCTCGCGGGTCCTCAAGCTGGCGCCGATCTCGGGCTATGCCGGGGGGCTGGACGCGGCGAAGTTCCTGCTGCTGCCGATCGGCCTGTCGCTGCTGGCGCGGCTGGGCGGCGAGGCGCGCCTGTACCGCGCCATGTTCCTCGAGGAGATGGGCAAGGACTACGTGCGCACCGCGCGTGCCAAGGGCCTGGCCGAAGGCGCGGTGCTGTTCCGCCATGTGCTGCGCAACGCGCTGATCCCGATCATCACCAGCGCCGGCAGCTATCTGCCGTATGTCTTCCTCGGCAGCCTGGTGTTCGAGAGCTTCTTCGGCCTGCCGGGCCTGGGCGCCTACGTCATCGAAGCCATCAGCAAGCAGGACTTCGCCATCGTGCGGACCATGGTCTTCCTCGGCTCGCTGCTGTACATCGCCACCTTCATGCTGATCGATGTCGCGTACACGTGGGTCGACCCGCGCGTGAGGCTGGCATGACCCCCCCCCGGAGCGACCTGCGGTCGCCTCCCCCCCAGGGGGGCGCCGGGGGCGGCCCGGCGGAGCCGGGTCCGCGGCGGCTGCTGGATCGCGCACTGTCCTTCGGCGCGATGGAGAACTGAGATGCCGAAGATCGTGCTGCTGTGGACCGACGTTGCGATCTGGGCGCTGGTCGCGGCCGTCGTCGCCTACGGCGTGGTGGTCTGGCGCCATGCCGATCTGGCGGCCAACTGGCGCAAGGTCTTCCACGACGGCGCTGCGCTGGCGTCGAGCGGCGTGCTGCTGATCGGCCTGGGTATCACGCTGCTCGACAGCGTGCATTACCGGCCGCTGCTGCCGTCATTGCGGGGCGCGGCGAACGCCGCGCCGGCCTACGACAGCCGCAGCATCTCGCTGCTCGACCGCCTGCTGGCCGACCTGATGGATTCGCGCGAAGCCACCTACTCACGGCCGCTGTCGTACCTCGGGTTCACCAAGGACTCGCTGCTCGTCGACGGCCAGGTGCGGCGCGTCGCACCGCGGCTGGTGTTCGGCGGCGCGCACCTGAAGGATCCTGATCGCGACTGGGCCGGCGATGTCGCCACGCGCGCGGCCGCCGGCCTGGCGGGCGGTGTGCTGGCGGCACTCGTGCTGTCGATGGCTGGGCTGGCCGTGATCAGCCGCGCTGCCGGCGAACCGCTGGCCGCCTGCTGGACCCGCGTGCGCGAGCGCCGCGGCCCAGTGCCCTGGCATGTGGCGCTGGTCACGCTGTGGGTGCTGTGCCTGATCGCCGGCCCGGCGACAGCGCTGTCCGGTCCTTACCACCTGCTGGGCACCGACCTGACCGGCAACGACGTGCTCTACCAGTCGCTGAAGAGCATCCGCACCGCCTTCGTCATCGGCGGCCTGGCGACGGTGGCGACGCTGCCGCTGGCGGTGGTGCTGGGCCTGCTGGCGGGCTACTTCCGCGGCTGGGTCGACGAAGTGATCCAGTATGTCTACACCGTGTTGTCGTCGGTGCCCAACGTGCTGCTGATCGCCGCCTGCGTGCTGATGGTGCAGGGCTTCATCGACCAGCATCCCGACCTGTTCGAGACCGGCGCCGAGCGGGCCGACCTGAAGCTGTTCCTGCTCTGCGTGGTGCTCGGCGTCACCGGCTGGGCCGGGCTGTGCCGGCTGCTGCGTGGCGAGACGCTGAAGCTGCGCGAACTGGACTACGTGCAGGCAGCCGGCGCCTTCGGCGTCGGCCACGGCCGCATCCTGTTGCGCCACATCTTCCCCAACGTCGCCCACCTGATGCTGATCGTCACCGTGCTCGAATTTTCCTCGCTGATCCTCTACGAGGCGGTGCTGTCGTATGTCGGTGTCGGCGTCGACCCGTCGATGAACAGCTTCGGCGGCATGATCAACCTGGCGCGCAACGAGATGAGCCGCGACCCGGTCGTCTGGTGGTCGTTCGCCGCCGCGTTCGGCTTCATGGTCACGCTGGTGCTGGCGGCCAACCTGTTCGCCGACGGCGTGCGCGATGCCTTCGACCCGCGGGCCCGCGCGGTCCGCCGCCGGCGCCTGTTGCCAGCCGCCCGCAAGGCAGCGTGAGATGCTGAACATCAGCGACCTGCGCGTCGAACTCGATGCCGATGCCGGCCTGGTGCGGGCCATCGACGGGCTGAGCCTGGCCATCGAACGCGGCGAGACCGTCGCGCTGGTCGGTGAATCGGGTTGCGGCAAGAGCATGACGGCGCTGGCGCTGATGCGCCTGCTGCCGGACAACGGCCAGGTTGTCGGCGGCGACATCGGCCTGACGCGCGGCAGCCAGCGCATCGACCTGCTGGGCCTGCCTGAAGCGGACATGCGTGCGGTGCGCGGGCGGCGCATCGGCATGATCTTCCAGGAGCCGTCGACCAGCCTGAACCCGGTGCTGCGCATCGGCCAGCAGATCGTCGAGGCCATCGAGACCCACACGCCGCTGCGCGGCACCGCGGCGCGGGCCAAGGCCATCGACTGGCTGAAGCGCGTCGGCATCCCGGAGCCCGAACGGCGCATCGACGATTTCCCGTTCCGCATGAGCGGCGGCCAGAAGCAGCGCGTGATGATCGCGATGACGCTGGCCGCCGAGCCCGACTTCCTGGTCGCCGACGAGCCGACCACGGCGCTGGACGTGACCATCCAGGCGCAGATCCTCGACCTGCTGCGCGACCTGCAGCGCGAGCAGCGCATGGGCCTGCTGTTGATCACCCACGACCTGGCGGTGGTCTCGGGCATGGCCCACCGCGTGGCGCTGATGTACGCCGGCCAGATCATCGAGGTCGCCAGCGCGCCCGACTTCTTCGGCGCGCCGAAGCACCCCTACGCCCAGGCACTGTTGCGCGCGCTGCCCGGCAGCCAGCGCCGCGACCAGCCGCTGCAGGCCATTCCCGGCACGGTGCCGCCGCTGTGGCAAGCCTTCGGCGGTTGCCGCTTCGCCGAGCGCTGCGATCGGGTCATGGCGATCTGCCGCACCACGCCGCCGGCGCTGCTGCACGCGGCCGCGCAGCACGAGGTGCGCTGTCTGCTGTATGGCGACGGCCCGGGCCCCGCTGCCGAGGGTGCCGTCGCGTCGGCAGTGGTGCGGCTGCCGGCGCTGCCGCGCGAGCGCCCGCCGCTGACCGCGACACCGTCAGCCAATGCGCCGTCGGCGGTCGAGCCGCTGAATGCCGAGTCGCTGATCAGCGCGCCACTCGTCGCATCGTCGCTGAACACCCCGACGCTGAACACCGAGTCGCCGATCACTCCTCCGAGCTCCGCGCCGCCGCTGCTCGACGTGCAGCACCTGCGCGTTCGCTTCCCGATCCGCGGCGGCCTGCTGCAGCGCGTGCGCGGCCACTTCGATGCCGTCGCCGGAGTGTCGTTCCAGGTCGCCGCCGGCGAGACGCTGGCCTTGGTCGGGGAATCCGGCTGCGGCAAGACGACCACCGGCAAGGCCATCGTGCAACTGCTGCGGCACACGGCAATCACCGAAGGCCGCGCACTGCTCGACGGGCGCAATTTGTTCGAACTGGGTGGTGCCGAGTTGCGGGCCGCGCGGCGCCAAGTTCAGATCATCTTCCAGGACCCGTTTGCATCGCTCAACCCGCGACTTCGCGTGGCTGAACTGCTCGACGAGGGGCTGGCGGCGCTGCGTCCCGACCTCGACGTCGCCGAACGCTGCGACCGCATCGCCCGGCTGACCGATCAGGTCGGCCTGCGCCGCGACGCGCTGACGCGCTATCCGCACGAGTTTTCCGGCGGCCAGCGCCAGCGCATCGCGATCGCCCGCGCGCTGGCGGTGCAACCGCGGCTGATCGTCTGCGACGAGCCGACCTCGGCGCTCGACGTGTCCGTGCAGGCGCAGATCCTCAACCTGTTGCGCGAACTGCAGCGCGAGTTGGGCGTGTCCTATCTCTTCATCACCCACAACATCGGGGTCGTCGAGTACATCGCCGACCGCATCGCCGTGATGCAGGCGGGGCGGATCGAAGAGCAGGGCGATTGCCGCGAGGTGCTGGCGCGGCCGACGCGGGACTACACGCGGACCCTGCTGGCGGCGGTGCCGCGGCTGGTGACCGCTTGAGGCGGCAGTCGCCTACAGCATCAGCAGGTGCGTGGGCCGGGCGGCGTGCACGCTCGACAGCGCAATGCCCTGGTCGAGGTCACCGAATGTCGTGCCCTGATCGACGCGTGCAACCTGTTGGAACTGCCGGGCGTGGACCTGCAGGCCGCACGGCGCCAGGTGAAAATCATCTTCCATCCAGGATCCGTTCGCCTCGCTCAACCCGCGGCTGGGTGTGGCCGAACTGCTGGACGAAGGCCGGGCCGCTCTGCAGCCCGGCCTGGACTTCGGCGAGCGGCGCGACCGCTTCGCCCGGCTGAACGACCAGGTCGGCCAGCTCCCGCGCTGGCGCGCATCCCGCACGAGCTCGCTGGCGGCGGCCACCGCCAGCGCATGTGCTGGCGCGCGTCCGATCGTCTGCGACGGGCCCACGTTGGCGCTCGACGTGTCGGTGCAGGCGCCTCGACTCCCCGGTTTCGGTCTACGTGGTGAACCAGTTCTTGACCACGACACCGTGCGCGAGTAGCGACAACGCGGGATGTGTTGCATGCAGCCAACGCGACACCTTCTGAGCGCGACAGCTGTTCGTTCTTGGAATTTGTGAAATAACTTTGAATACGATACGTATCCTATTGATTTGTAATACAAAAATATTTCATCTTGCTGGCTCAATTGGGAGGTGGACGTACGCCAACTGGATTCCTCGGGGCTGAATCGCCTTTCGTGAAGGTGACAATCCCCGGACATGTTTCAGACACAGGCCGTCGTCTGAAGAAGCCGGTTTGGCCGGTGTGCTGGAACAGGGTGCATCTCTCAACCTTGACGTTTCAGGAGTGTCCATGTTCAAGAGGACAAGAATCAGTACTGCCGCCGTGTTGGCGCTGGGAACCGCGGTCGGTGTTGTCGCCTTCGCGCAAGGCAGCCAGGTCGTCGAGATCACCGGCTCATCGGTTCGGCGAATTGACGCCGAGTCTTCGTTGCCTGTGCAGATCATCACCAAGGAAGACATCGCGCGTACTGGCGCAACGTCGGTGGTTGATCTGATCCGACGGCTGCCGACGATCCAGGGCGGAATTGGCGAGTCAGGCTCCGTGGGGGGCAGTTCCTACGGTTTTTCGAGCATCTCGGTGCACAACATCGGTGACACCCGCACCCTGGTGCTGCTGAACGGTCACCGACTGGCGCAATTTGGCGGCCAGACGCTGACCGGCTTCGCCGCAGGTTTCGACCTGAACTCGCTGCCCGTGTCGGCGATTGAGCGCGTTGAAGTACTGACCGACGGCGCCTCCGCCCTGTATGGGGCTGATGCGATCGCCGGGGTCGTGAACTTCATCACCAAGCGCAACACCGGTGACGGCGAGGTGTCTGTCGGCTATTCTGCTCCGGCCGATGGCGCGAGGGAAAAGCGGTTCAGCATCTCCAAGGGGTTTGGCTCCCAGGACAAAGACGGCTTCAACCTGGTGCTGAACTATTCGCACGACGAGCGCACCCAGCTGAATTCCATTGACCGTGATTTCGCGAGCAGCGGCAAGGTGCTGTTCTCCAACGGCGGCAAGAACTATCGCTTCCAGCAGTTCTCGGAATCCACCATTCCGGCCAACGTCACCAACAACGCCGGGATCCTGCTCAATCCCACCTTGCTGAAGACCGGCGAATGCGCACCGTTCAGCTTCCGCGTAACCACTGCTGCGGGTGACCGCTGCGGTTTCGATTTCGTCAGCACGCTGGAGATCTACCCGATCCGCAAGCGCGACAACTTGATGGCAACGGCCACCAAGTCGATCGGTGACCACGAATTGTTTGCCGACGTGTTGTACTCCAAATCCTCGCAAACCTCGCGCATCGCGCCCGTCCCGGGAGGCGTCAGTATCCCGGCCGGCAGTGCCCTGCACACAAAATACCTGTTGCCGCTGGGCATCACCACGACGCGTACCGCACGCTATCGCGTATTCGACCTGGGCAAGCGTACCAGTGACGACACCGCCAAGTTCCTGGACATTGCAGTCGGCTCACGCGGCTTGTTGGCAGGCTGGGACTACAACGCCGCGTTCACCCACTCTGTGAGCGACGTCAAAGGCAGCATCGCGGGCTATCCAGGCGCGCTGGCCTTTACCCGTCTGTTGCGCAGCGGCAAGATCGATCCGTTCGTCGGCATCGGCCAGCAAAGCGCAGACGGTCTGGCCGAACTGAACAAAGCCAACTACAACGGGTATTG
This sequence comes from Burkholderiales bacterium, assembly GCA_031359905.1. Lineage (GTDB taxonomy): Bacteria > Pseudomonadota > Gammaproteobacteria > Burkholderiales > Burkholderiaceae_C > Rubrivivax. The sequence continues at coordinate 17,538 of JANMAP010000529.1, forward strand.
GGATGGCGGCCGGGCGAAGCTGGACACGGCTTCGCTGCGTGGCTCGAAGGAAATTGCCAAGCTCGATGCGGGTCCCGTCCTGTTGGGCGCGGGTTTCAATTACAACCGCGAGCAGTTCGCTGCCAAGCCCAGCTTGTTTGCGCAGGGGCTGCTGGCCGACCCCGTCGCCGGTACGCTGTGCGACCCGGTCAAGAACCCCGACGCCTGCGACCAGCGCTTCGGTGACGGCGCCGTCACGCCGCCCTACACTGCCAGCCGCAATTCGGCAGGGTTGTTCGGGGAAGTGATCGTGCCGGTAACGAAGTCGCTGGAAACCAGTGCGTCGGTTCGCTACGACCGCTACTCCGATTTCGGCAATGCCACCACCGCCAAGGCCAGTTTCAAGTGGACGCCGAGCAAAAGCTTCCTGTTGCGCGGCTCGTTAGGTTCCGGCTTCAAGGCGCCGTCGGTACCGCAGGTGAACGCGTCCGAGCGCCCCTACGGCGTGACCAGCGAGGCCTACCCGTGCACCCCGGCTCTGCTGGCCATTGCAAAGTCATTGGGCGCGGAGTGCCAGGACGGAGAAACGCAATACGACCAGAAGGCCGGCGGCAACAAGAACCTGAAGGCCGAGAAGTCCAACCAGGCCACGCTGGGCCTGCGCTTCGAACCAAGTCCGGCGCTGTCGATCGGTGCCGACTACTGGTACGTGGGCATCCGGGATGCGATCGGTCAGATCCCCGAGCAGTCGGCGTTTGCCGACCCGGCCAAGTTCTCCAGTTCCTGGTCGACCAACGTGGACATCGGGGCCAACCGCAAGTACTTGGCGTTCCTGGCCGACAACAAGAATCTGGGGAAGTACTTCGCCAGCGGTGTCGACATCGACGTCAGCAGCCGCATGAAGACCGGCATCGGTGACCTGAAGTCCCAACTGACGATGACCTATATGCTGCGTGAAGACCAGCAAGTCGAGAAGGACGGTGCCTACTTCTCAGCGGTCGGACTCAACAGCCCTGACCTGGGCGTGGTCACATTCCGCGTCCAGGGCCGCTGGGCAAATACCTTGAAAACCGGCCCGTTGACCAACACGCTGGCACTCAACTTCAAGTCGGGCTACACCGACCAGGAGAAGACAGTGCAGGTGTTGGACGACGCCGGCAAGCAGACAGGCACCGAAAACATCAAGCTCAAGGTCAAGAGGTATTTCACGTTCGATTACCAGGGTTCGTATGACTTTGGCAAGAGCCTCGGCCTGACCTTCGGTGTATTGAACCTGTTCGACAGGGACCCGCCGTTCTCGCTGGTGACTTCGGGTACCAACAAGGGCCAGCAGTTCGGCTACGACGACCGCTATTACGACCCGCGCGGCCGTACGCTCTACGCTAACCTGCAGTACCGGTTCTAAGCGTCAGTTAGCCCTCTGCAGGGTCTCTCAGCCTTCCGGCTGAGAGACCATTTTTATTTCCAGAGTCACGCGTCGATGCTGGCCGGCCGGGACTCGTCGGCTGCCGACAAGGCACCGATGGTTTCGATCAGTTGCGTGACTGCCAGGCGTTCAGCCTGCGTCAGGTGCGGGTTCCAGCAGTCCATCAACAAGATCACCCGGTCGCGGGTTGAGTGGTTCCAGGCCTCGTGTTCATAGGTGTCGTCGAACAGTACCAGTTCGCCTTCGCGCCAGCGGTGCTCTCCCACGCCCAGCAGGTGCAATGCGCAATTGGGTGGCACCACCAGCGGAAGGTGCATCACTGCGCGGGTGTTGCTGACCCCGAAGTGCCTGAGGATGCGGCTGCCTGGCTTGAGCCTGGAGAAGCAGACCTCAGGGGTTTGGTCGGCAATGCGGCACAAGTCAATGCTTTCTAGCACCAGGCTTGTGCTCGGGCAGCGCTGATGGTTGTCGTCGAATCGCTTGCCGCGGCGGTAGAAGAAGAGCGCCTCCCAAGCTGGGGCTGGACCGTCGCCGCCGACGAAGTCGGTCATGCGCGACTTGTCCTTCAGTTGGACGAAGTCCCGGAATGCCGATTCGTCTTCAGCCAGCGTGCGCAAAGCGTCCTCCCTGATCACAGCAAACGCATCCCGGAGTCGACCTGACCAGGGATGGAGCTCGGGTGACATGTACGGTGTGTCCGGCAGGTCGGGAAAGTACAGGAACTTGGGCCGCTGATGCGGGTGGGCCGGCGTGGCATCCCAGTCTCCCAGATAGCCGGTCAACGCCCGTTCCACCCGGCGCAACTCGGAGGCACCCACCTGCGCTTTGACGTCGTCGAACGAACTGAACAGCAAAGCACGACGCCCGTCGCGCACCGTGGCAATCGCATGGACCACCGCATCCAGCAAATGAGGTGGCGTCGTGTCTGGGCCATGCCAGTACCCGCTGCGCTGCGCACGGGTTACGGCCTGGAACCAGGCTTTGAGGGCGCCAACGGCGTGTCCCTCAACCTCCCGGATTTCTCCCAGCAGCAGCCACGCTTGCACATGATCTGGAGACATCCCGACGGCGGCTTCCAACGCCGCCATCGCCTGCTGCGGTTGCTCCAAGGCGAGATGGGCAAACGCGAGGTCGACAGGCAGGGTTGGGTGACCGATGTGGGCAGCCGCAGCTGGCTGCAGGAAGTGGATCGCCCGCGCGGCATCATGGCGCTGCGTTGCCATGCGCGCCAAGCGGGTAGCCGCCTCGGCGTGCCCGGGCTGCGCCCGGAACACCGCTTCCCACGCCGCCTCAGCCCTTGTAGCGTGACCGGTGTTGTCCAGTTCTCGCGCGGCATTCACCAACCGCTGCAGCCTGGCTTCGGCGTCAGGGGTGCCCACAACCGTTGCTACATCAGCGGAACTTGTAGGCGGCCGACAGGCTAAGGTAGCGCCCCGTGTTGCTGTGTAAGCCGGTGTCGTAGCCCTGGACGATGGTGGCGGCTGTCGAAGTGGGCATGTACGGTGCCGACTTGTCGGTCAGGTTTGCGACAAACACTGACAAGGTGAGGTCCTTGAAGCCGGTGTAGGTGTAGCCCACGTCCAGCGTTGTCCAGCCCGACATCGCGCATTGCGGATAGCGGTTGGTGTACAAGTCCCGACCGTTGGTGTCGGTCGGTGCCACACCCAATACCGATCGACCCGTGACGTTGTCGTTGTTCGGTCCGCCCCAATGGCATGTCGTTCCCGAGTAGACCCTCGGCGGATCGAACGAGCCATCGTACTGGCGGATATACGAGATACCGCTCACGTAGTTGACAGCGCCAGTGAACTGGTGGTCACCGGCGGTCATGGTGTTCGCAAAGCGCAGCTTTTTGCGTGGAATGTCGCCCACCGAGGTTGCCCAGTCTGCAATGCCACCGTTGGTTCCGACCACGTTGAAGGTCGCGTAGCCGGGCTGCTCTTCGCGG
>JANMAP010000041.1:0-1559 GCA_031359905.1 Burkholderiales bacterium
GGAACGAACTTGCGCGGCAAAGGGGAAGAGGTCATGTCGGCAATCGAAGTCGGAAGGTCGAGCCTGGGCTGCCGCGGTCTTTCGCGCCGGCCGCTTTCGGTCATCTGAATCACCGCTCCGCCGCCCCTGTGCGCCCCTGGATATAGTGAGGCGATGACCGAACCGAACGTCTATCGCGAGCGGCGCGCCAGCCGCAGCAGCTTCGTTGACGCGCGCTGCCTGCGCCACCACGTGCTGGAGTGGGGCGACCCCCGATCGGCCACCCCCGGGCGGCCGACCCTGGTCATGCTGCACGGCTGGATGGACGTGGCGGCGTCGTTCCAGTTCGTCGTCGATGCGATGCCCGGCGAGCCGCACGTGCTGGCGCTCGACTGGCGCGGCTTCGGCCTGACCGAATCGCCGCCCGTCGACGCGTACTGGATGCCCGACTACCTCGGCGACCTCGAAGCCGTGCTCGACGCAGTGCTGCCGGGGCAGCCGATCGACCTGCTCGGTCACAGCATGGGCGGCAATGTCGCGATGCTGTACGCCGGCATCCGGCCGCAGCGCATCCGACGTCTCGTCAACCTCGAAGGCTTCGGCATGCCGACGACCCGGCCCGACGAAGCGCCGGCGCGCTATGCACGCTGGCTCGACGAGCTCAAGGAGCCGGCGCGCCTGCGCGACTATCCGACTTACGAGGCGGTGGCGCAGCGCCTGCGCGACAACAACCCGCTGCTGTCGACCGACAAGGCCGCGTGGCTCGCGCCGCACTGGGCGCGCGAGAACGCGGGCGGGCGCTGGGACATCCTGGGCGACCCGGCGCACAAGCGCATCAATCCCCAGCTCTACCAGCGCGACGACGCGCTCGCGTGCTGGAAGCGGATCGAAGCGCCGCTGCTGTGGGTCGAGGGCAACCTCACCGACGTGAGCCGCTGGTGGGGCAAGCGCTATACGAAGGCCGAGTTCCATGAACGGCTGGCAGTCGTCGCCAACGTGGAAAAACACACCCTGGCCCCGGCCGGCCACATGCTGCACCACGACCAGCCCGAGGCGCTGGCGGCGCAGATGGAAGACTTCCTCGCCTGAGCTGGGCCGGGGCCTGCTGGGTCGCAGCCCGCGCGCATCAAGCAAGAAGCCCGCGCAAGGCGGGCTTCTTGTTCACTTCCGCCCGGGCTTCAGTCCTGGTGGATGTCGCGATCTTTCGTCTCTCTGAGGAACAGCGTACCGACCACGACCGTTATCGAGGCAACGACGATCGGGTACCACAGGCCGTAGTAGATGTCGCCGGTTGCCGCGACCATGGCGGTTGCCAGCAGCGGCAACATGCCGCCGAACCAGCCGTTGCCGATGTGATAAGGCAAGGACATCGACGTGTAGCGGATTCGGGTCGGGAACAGCTCGACCAGGAAGGCCGCGATCGGCCCGTACACCATGGTGACGTAGATCATCATGACGAACAGGATCAACAGCGTCATGCCGTAGTTGACCTTGCTCTTGTCCGCCGGTCCGGGATAGCCGGTTGTTTTCAGCGCGGCGTCGGCTTTCTTCGGATCCCAGGCTCCTTTGAGTTCCTGGTC
>JANMAP010000045.1:0-10068 GCA_031359905.1 Burkholderiales bacterium
CCGCGCCAGCCACCGGCGCACGCCGCGCGTGCGCGCCTTCCTCGATTTTTTCGGCGAACTGCTGGAACAGATGGACGCCAGCGCGCCCGGCAGTGCGCAACCCGATTTCGTCGACCTGCCGACATGGCACCGCCGCGGGTATGGCCGCGCGTCGTCGGTGCTGCGCCGCCGGCTGTGATCCGTCCCGTTTCGGAGCAGCCCATGCCGACGACAACGCTGCCGGCCCCGCTGCACGCCGAGAGGACGCCCTGGCGACGCGCGCGTGGCCGAACCCGGCGCGCTCAAGTCACGCCGGCGGCGTGCGGCTGGGTCGCTGTCGGCGCGTCGATGTCGTGGTGCGCGGCCTGCGCCCGGCCGGCGTCCTTGGCGGCGTAGAGCGCGCGGTCGGCGGCACCGACCAGGTCGAGCACGGCGGCGGGCGGCGTGCCGGCGTCGTCGTCGCCGAAGCGCGACGGCCTGGAGTCCGGCAGCCAGCCCGGCGTGTCTTCGTCGTAGCTGGCGCCACCCACCGACACGCTGAGGTGCGGCCCGACCCCGGACAACGGGTGCGGCAGGGCCAGGGCTTCGATCCGTTCGAGCACGCGGGCGGCGACGCGCTGGGCGCCGGCGCGGTCGGTTTCTGGCAGCAACAGCGCGAATTCCTCGCCGCCGAAACGCGCCACCAGATCGGCCGGGCGGCTGGTGCAGGCCTGCAGGGTGCGGGCCACGGCGGTCAGGCAGTCGTCGCCGCCCAGATGCCCGAAGTGGTCGTTGTAGCGCTTGAAGTGGTCGATGTCGATCAACAGCACCGACAGCGGCTGGCGGGTGCGCCGCGCGCGCGCCCATTCGCGGGCCAGCGCTTCGTCCAGCGCGCGGCGGTTGGCCAGGCCGGTGAGGCGGTCGGTGTGGGCTTCCCGGCGCAGCTGGTCGGCCGCCAGTTTCAGGCGCAGCTGGGTCTGGACGCGGGCAATGACGACCGTCGGGCGCACCGGCTTGCTGATGTAGTCGGCAGCACCGACGGCGAAGCAGGACTCTTCGAAATCAGACTCGCGATGGCTGGTGACGAAGATCACCGGCACCTCGTCCAGTCCGTGGTCGGCCTTCATGGCCTCGCAGACTTCGAAGCCGGTCATGCCCGGCATCTCGGCGTCCATCAACACCAGATCGGGCCGCTGTTCGTGCGCCAGCCGCAGCGCTTCGATGCCGCTGGTCGCGAAGCGCACGCGGGCCACACCGGCAAGGACGCGACTCATCAGCTGGATCGCGGAGGGGTCGTCGTCGACAAGAAGGATGTTGGGCACGTCGGGCACTCGAAGCGGGTCGCAGTGGCGGTGGCGCTGGCCGCATCTGGACAGCCGCTTGGTGTGATATCGGCCGCCCGCCGTCGTGCTTGAGGTGCCGCTCGCCGGCGCTGTTCAGGCGTGCGCAGGGGCTTTGGCCTGCGCGGCTGCCGGGGCCGGGTGAGGCGTCAGGTCGCGGGCGGCCTCGGCACCGGCCGTGGTCAGCAGGCCGAACGCCTGCGCGAATTCGAGATCCTCCAGACTGCGCTGAAACGCCGCGAAGCGCGCGCCGCCGAGATGGCCGCGCAGGCCCGGGGCCAGCGTCTTGAACAGATCGAGTGCGGCCAGGTCGCGCAGCGCCAGGGCCTCGCGCAGGGCGGCCAGCCCGTCCGCATCGAGCGGTACCGGGCCGCTGTCGGTGGCGACGGGGTCGCCGGCGGCCGGTTCCTGCAGCCAGCTGTCGCTGGCGGCCTGCAGTGCCGCCAGGTGCTGGCGCAGGTCCGACAGCAGCGCACCGAGCGCCGGGGCCGCGGCTGCGGCGTCCGAGGCGCCCGTCGAGGCGACGGGCTCGATCCCGGCCTGCGCGCCGCGCACGCAGGCTTCACCGTCGCCGGCGAGTTGGTGAATGGCGTGCAGGCCCAGCAGTCCGGCGCTGCCGCACAGCTTGTGCAGGGTCCCGGCCAGCGCCGCCCGCGCTTCGGGCGCTGCGGGAAGCGCGTCGATGCCATCGAAGGCCGTCGCGAATTCGGCCAGCAGGCGCCTGAGCATCGCGCGCAACAGTCCGACATCGCCGCCCAGGCGCTGTGCAGCGACGGCGCCGTCCATGCCAGCGATGACGGGCCAGGCCAGCGCGTCGGCGCTGGATGGCGGCGGCACGAACGGGGTGTCGGCTGTCGGCACGGCGAGCATCCGGGGCAGCGCCGAGGGCGGCAGATGACGGCGGATGCAGCGCACCAGTTCGTGGGCCTCGAAGGGCTTGGTCAGGAAGTCGCTCATGCCGGCGGCGATGGCTTCGTCGTACTGGCTGGTCAGCGCACCGGCGGTCAGCGCGATCACCGGCAGCGCGGCCAGGCCGAGCTCCTGGCGGATCAGCCGCGTCGCGCCATGGCCGTCGAGTGTCGGCATCTGCACGTCCATCAGCACCACGTCGAAGACCTCGGGTTGCTCGCGCAGCAGGTTGACGGCCTGCAGCCCGTCGCGCGCGACCTCGACGCGGGCCCCTTCCAGCTCCAGCATGCGGCGCGCCACGCCGAGGTTGATTTCGCTGTCGTCGACCACCAGCACGCGCACGCCGACCAGGCCGGCCAGCGCCTGCCCCGTGTCGCGCACGCCGAACCGGCGCAGCGCCTCGTCGGTGCTGAGCTGAAAGCGCATCGTCACCGTGAAGCAGCTGCCCACGCCGGGTGTGCTGTCCAGCCGCACCTCGCCCCCCATCAGGCCGACCAGGCGCTTGACGATCGACAGGCCCAGGCCGGTGCCGCCGAAGCGACGCGTGGTCGACAGGTCGGCCTGCATGAAGGGTTCGAACAGCCGGGCCTGGGCCTGCGGTTCGATGCCGATGCCGTTGTCCTGGACCTCGAACCTGAGCAGCGCGCCCGGCCCGTCGTCGGCGCAGCGGCGCACGTCGAGCTGGACGCTGCCGCGGGCCGAGAACTTCACGGCGTTGGCGATCAGGTTGCCCAGCACCTGGTTGAGCCGGGTCACGTCGCCTTCCAGCACCGGCGGCACATCGCAGGCCATGCTGAACTTCAAGTCCAGGCCTTTGGCCTGGGCCAGTGGATGCATCACGCTGGCCAGGTTGTCGAGCACGGCCTGCGGGTTGAAGGGCAGGGTTTCGAGCCGCAGCTCGTCGGCCTCGATCTTCGACAGGTCGAGCACGTTGTTGATGTTGCCCAGCAGGGAACGGCCGGCCGTTCTGAGCTTGCGCAACAGTTCGGCCTGGTCGCCGTTCAGCGGCGTGCGGCCGAGCAGGTACGACAGCCCCATCACGGCGTTCATCGGCGTGCGGATCTCGTGGCTCATGTTGGTCAGGAACTGGCTCTTGGCCAGATTCGCCGCCTCGGCCTGCCGGGTGCGTTCCTCGAGCGCGGCATGGATGACTTCCATCTCCTGCTGCGCCTGCTTCAGCGGCGTGACGTCGAAGACCAGCACGTAGAAGCCCTGGACCACGCCGTCGGTCACGTCCGGCAGGTAGCGCGCCAGCGACTGGCGCGAGACGCCACCGCCCTGGCGCGGGAAGCTGCGCTCGAAGGACTGCGGCTCGCCGCGCAGGGCGGCGTCGATCCAGACCCGGTTGTCTTCGACGTACTTGCGTCCGAGAAGGGCCGTGATGTGCTTGCCGGGCATGCGGTCGGGATCGATGCCGAACCACTCGGCGTAGGCCTGGTTGGCGAAGCGGCAGATGAGCTGGTGGTCCCAGTAGCCGATCAGGGACGGCACGGCATCGAGGATGTTGCGCAGGTCGCGGCGCGCCGCCGCGAGCAGGGCTTCGCGCTCCTGCAGCGTGCCCGTCATCGAGTCGAAGCGCGCCGACAGTTCGCCGAATTCGTCGCGCGCACGGTAGCCGCTGCGCGCCCCCAGGTCGCCGGCCTCGACCGCCTGCGACGCGGCCTGCAGGCTGCGCATCGGACGCAGCACGCGGCGCAGCACGATGAAGCTCAAGGCCACGATCAGCAGGGCAAATCCCAAGGTGACGACCACGGTGGCCCGGTGGGTCGATTGCTCGTGCAGCCGGCGCAGGTCGACCAGTTGCTCGGCGACCTCGAAGGCGCCGTCGCTGATGCGCCGCGTCTCGGCCACCAGCGAGTCGGACAGCATCTCCATCTGCGGCACGTTCGCCGTGCGCTGCACCCCCGCGACGGCCGTCTCGACGGCGTCGAACAAGGGCCCCAGGCCGGTCGTCACGTCCGACAGGGTGTCCAGCGGGTCACGCATCTCCGGCGTCGACCCGCGCAGGCGCGGCAGCGTGGTGGCCAGTTCCGCGTGCACGGCCCGCCACTGACGGCGCGAGCGTGGCGACTGGTGCAGCAGGTAGTCCTGGCTCAGCACGAGCAGGCTGGCGGCGTCGCGCGAAATGCGTTCGATGTCCAGCTGGGCCTGGTTGAGCCGGGCGCTTTCCCGCATCGATCGTTCGAGCAGCACGAAGCGCGTGGCCACCAGGCCGAAGGTCAGTGCGATGCCCGCGATCAGCAGGTGCCGGATGCGCATGCGCTGTGCCTATCGGCCGATGATGCGCACGGCGCGCGGGTTGACCTGGGTCAGCGGCTGCGGCCGCACCAGGGACAAGTAGTCGGGCATCGGCGAGCCGGCGGGCACCAGGCCGCTGCGCAAGGCCCAGCGCGCCTGGCTTTCGAGCCCGGTGATCAGCGGCTGCGACAGGTGGACGCGAAAGTCGTAATCGTCCCAGGACTTGACCAGCGCATCGGGATGCACTTTCAGCGCCTTGGCCACGATGAGGCGGGCGCGCGCGGGGTCGTCGCGCAGCAGCTGCTGGCCGCGTTCGACCGCGCGCAGCAGTCTGGCAGCGTCGGCGTCGCTGACGTCGGCCCCCGACGACAGACTGACGAGGTTGAACGACATGCCGAAGAAGCCGGGACCCGCCAGCGTGCGGGCGTTCGCGCCCAGGCCGTGCAGCGCCTGACTGATCTGCGGGCCGAACAGGCCGGCGGCGTCGACGTCGCCGCGCACCAGCGGGCCTGTCGGGTCGGCGGGGTCGAGCTTGACCTCGGTGACATCCGTCGGCTGCAGGCCGTGGAAGAGCAGCAGGGTGTCGACGAAGTAATGGACGCTCGTGCCAGCGGGGATGCCGATGCGCTTGCCGCGCAGGTCGGCCGGGGTGGCGATGCCGCGGTCCTGGCGCACCACCAGCAGGTTCTCGCGGCCCGACTGCGCGATGCTGGCGAGGATGTTGAAGTCGCGCCGCGCAAAGCTGGCGAACATGATCGGCACGTCGGCCACGGTGGCGACGTGGGCCTCGCCGGCCAGCAGGCGTTCCAGGCAGACGCGGCCCAGCGGGTGGTGCTGCACCTGCACCGCCAGGCCTTCAGCGGCGAAGTAGCCCAGGGCTTCGGCAATCAGCACCGGCGCGGTGTGCGGCACGTCGGCCACGGCCAGCTTGAGCGGGTTGGCGGCGCTGGCGCCGGCGGCTGCTGCACGTTCGGCGCCGACGAGCAGACACAGCGCCAGCAGAGCGGCGTTGATGAGAGGAGACATCGACCGAGTGTCTGGCGGGCGGGCCGCGGCCGATGCGTCGAAGAGGACGGCTTTTGCCGGACAGACGCGGCCGCGCGGTCGGGCTGGGGGGGGCGCAGCAGGTGCTGCAGCAGCTCAAGCACCAGCGCGCATGCCTCCTGCGGTGCTCGTCCGTCGATGCCAACGCCGAGCCTTCCCGCCGAACAGGGCTTGAAACCAGGGGCGCTGGCCACTGCCGCCGCCAGCATGCCCTTGCGATCCTCGAGGCCGCCGTCGTGACGCTGGATCTCGCCGTCGAGGCCCTGACTGCGCGACACTTCGGCCATGAGCACGCCCGCACCACGATCTGTCGACGAACAGGCCGCCCCCAGCGCCGAGATCGCCTGCCGCGACTGTCCGTTGCGGCCGTTGAAGCTGTTTCACGAGCCGACCGGCGACGAGCTCGAACTGGTGCAATCGCTGAAGCGGCGCGAACGGCGACTGGGCGCCGGCGAGGCGCTGATCCACGAAGGCCAGACCGACGCGCCGCTGTACACGCTGCTGCAGGGCTGGGCCTTCCGCTACAAGACGCTCAGCGACGGACGTCGGCAGATCCTCAACTTTCTGCTGGCCGGTGACTTCGTCGGCGTGCAGCAACGGATGGGCGACGCCGCTGCGCACGGGGTGGAAACGCTGACCGACGCGGTGTTCTGCGTCTTCCAGCGCGATGCGCTGTGGGAACTGCACCGGCGCAGCCCGACGATGGGGTTCAACGTCACGTGGCTCACTGCACACGAGGAATCGATGGTCGACGACACGCTGCTGTCGGTCGGGCGGCGCAGTGCCGAGGAACGCATCGCGACGATCCTCATCCTGCTGTTCAAGCGCGCCGCGGCGCTGCAGGCTGATGCGGGCGCCGGCGGCGTCGAGTTTCCACTGACCCAGCAGCACATCGCCGATGGCCTCGGCCTGTCGCTGGTGCACACCAACAAGACGCTGCGCAAGCTCGAGCGACGTGGCCTGCACCGCATCGCCGACGGCCGTCTGCACCTGCGCGACGTGAAGGCGATGGCCCGGCTGGCGGACCTGTACGGCGACGGCCGCCCGCCCGCGCGTCCGCTGGTCTGATCAAAGGGGGCGTCAAGGGGGTGGCGCGCGCTTCAGTCTTTGCGTCGTACCTTTGCGCTGCGCCCTTGCACCGTGTCTTTCGACGTAGTGAACCGGCTTGCCGGACTCTAGATTGCGCCCCTTCGACGCATGCGTCTCCGCGGGATGTTTTCTGTGAGCACTCACCACACATTGTCGAGCGACAACCAGGCGCCAGGCACCAATTCGCCGGACGCCGCGGCGACTGACAACCAGCTGCTGGCTTCGCTGCCGCCCGAATGCGCTGCCATGCTGCAAACCCGGCTCGAGACCGTCGATCTGGGCGCAGGCACGACGCTCTATGAAGCCGGGACCGTGTTGTCCCATGTGTACTTCCCTGTCACGGCCGTCGTTTCGCTGGTGTCACCGCTGCAGGATGGCGCCTGTTCCGAGGTGGCGGTGGTCGGCAGGGAAGGGATCGTCGGCGTGTGCGCCTACATGGGCGGCGGCAAGGCGTTGAGCAGTGCCATCGTGCAGCGCCCTGGCTGGGCCTGGCGCATGACTGCGCGCGACATCGCCGATGCGGCGCGTGACCACGAGCCCGTGATGCAGCAACTGCTGCGCTACACCCAGGTGCTGTTCGCGCACATGGCCCAGACCTCGGCCTGCCACCGCCACCATGCCTTGGCCCCGCAGTTGTGTCGCTGGCTGCTGCAGCACCTGGACCGACAGGCCGGTGACGAGTTGCGCATCACGCACGACCGCATTGCCGGCATGCTGGGCGTGCGCCGTGAGGGCGTGACGGCGGCCGCGCAGCAGCTGCAACGCGAGGGCTTGATTCACTACACCCGCGGTCACATCCGGGTGCTCGACAGACGCGGACTCGAGCAGCACAGCTGCGAGTGCTACGGCGTCGTCGAACAGGCCTACGAGCAACTGCGCAACTGCTCGTCGGCGTGGCCCCGCCCATCCGCCGCGTGGCAACGGATGCCGTCGATCACCAGCGGTTTCGCAACTCGCGCAGCTTGACGAACACCGTGCCCGGGTCGGGTTGATCCGGCAGGTCGGGAAAGGCCTCGCGCAGGCGGGCAATGACGCTCGGGTTGCGCAGGCGGAAGAAGGTGTTGACTTCCATTTCCTCGGCCAAGGTCGAGACATGGGCCTGCGCCGGGTCTTGCTGGTCGAACTGGTCGAGCAGGGCCTGCGCGCGCTGGTTGTCGGGTTCGCGGTTCAGCGTGAAGCGCAGGTTGTTGGCCAGATAGTCGTGCCCGGGGTAGACCTCGGTGTCTTCGGACAGCCGCGCCAACTGGTCTGAAAACGTCTGGTACAGCTGCCGCGCGTCGCCACCGTTGTGGCAATTGCCGGCGCCGGCGTTGAACAGCGTGTCGCCGCTGAACAGCGCCGGGCGCGCGCCATGCGCCAGCAGGCAGACATGGCACAGGGTGTGGCCCGGCGTGTCGAGGACTTCGAGCTCCACCGTCTTGCCGACCTGGACGATGTCGCCCGCCGCCAGCCCGCGCGACATGTCGGGGATCTTGCCGGCTGCTTTTTCGTGGGCCAGGATCCTGGCCCCGGTGGCCTGCACCAGCGCCGCGTTGCCGTCGATGTGGTCGTGATGTTCGTGGGTGTTGAGGATCTGGGTGATCTCCCAGCCTTCGGCCTTCGCCGCCTGCAGACATTTGGCGTGATCCAGCGGGTCGATGGCCAGGGCTTCGCCGGTTTCACTGCAGGCCACGAGGTAGTTGAAATTGCGGTAGCTGTTGCCGGTCCAGATCTGCTTGACGATCACTGCGGTGGCTCCCGAAAGACGTGCTGCCGAGGATAGCTCGGGCGCTCGACCGGCATCAGCGCTGCGGCCGCCAGATGCCGAAAAAGGCCTTGAATTTGCTCCACGCCGGCAGGCGTTCGTCGGACACCACGTCGAGGAAATCCGACAGGCGCTTGGACTTGACCATCGTGTACATGGTCAGCGTGATGGTCAGCAGCAGCACGGTGCTGAACATCAGCACGCGTCGGCCGAGCGGGGATTCCGCTTCGGCCAGCAGGTTCATGCCCAGGAAGCCGGTGGTGATGGTGCCGATCAGGCCGAAGATCGTCACCACCGTCAGCCGCACGACGGTGTTGGCCTGGCGGCGCAGCGCGTCGGCGTCGAGGTAGCTGTTCATGTCGCGCACGCGCTCCTTGACTTCCTCGTAGACGTTGTCGGTCTGCAGGTGGAGCGTGCACAGGTGGAACAGCGCCTTGACATGCGCCTGCTCGCTGACCTCGTGGAACCAGTAGCGGTGCGTGAAGCCCAGGAAGCTGACGTAGCTCTGGCGGATCTGGCGCTTGAAGCGCTTGACGCTGTCGGCGTGCGCGATGTCCAGCGCGGTCAGCGCTTCGGCCAGCTGGTCGCTGAACATCAGCAGCGTGGCCTTCTGGAAATGGGCGATCAGGAAGAGCAGGAAATGCTGGTGGCGGAACTGCGCCAGCACGCCGCGGTCGGCGCAGCGGTAGAAGGCGCTCTGCGCATCGCCGACGACGATCAGCGCCAGGCCCGAACACAGATAGCGCGTGTTCGGCGCGGCGCCGGTGTCGGCCCAGAAGCGGTCGTAGCAGAACTGCTGCTCGAAATCGTCCAGGTGCCGCTCGCCGTAGGGCAGGGCGGCTTCGCTGCCCGGAACGGCGTCGCCGCCGCCGGTCACCAGGCCCAGCCGAACGAAGTCGCTGCGCGACAGCAGACGCGGCTCGTCGACGGCCAGGTAGGCCATCATCGGCATGCGGTAGTACTCGATCTGGCGAAAGCGCAGCGGCCCGGCGGCGCCCGAGTGGTGGTTGACGAGCGGCGCCAGCACGTAGTCCCAGTGCGCCGAGATGCGCGGTGCGCGGTGTTCGGCGACATGCGCCAGGAAGGCGTCGCGCTGCTGGGCGTCGCTGCGGGCCAGCACCGCGCCCTGCGCGTCCAGCCATTCGACACCGGCCAGGCAATGTAGGGCCTGGCCATCGGCGTCCCAGCCGGCCGGGTACGCGCGGCCGAAGCGGTACATGACCTCCTGGGCCAGCGCCAGCGGCAGGTCGTCAGCGGACACCTCGACGTTGAGCAGCACGATGTCGACGCCGTAGAAGAAGTACAGGTCGACATGCACGACCTTCAGCGTGATCGGGGCGTCGCCCGCCCGCGGCACGACCCGCACGGCGGCGATGTCGCGGCGGCGGAACACGCGCATCGGCGATCCGCTGCCGGGGCTGTCGTCGCCGCGCCGGGTGCGGCCTTCGCCGTACAGGAATCGCTGCACGTAAGGCAGGAAGGTGACGAACTCGTTGTAGTGGCGTTCGTGGAAGCCGCCCGCGCCGCCGTCGTATTCGTCCAGATGCTCGCGCCAGGGCGACGCATCGGCCATCTCGCGCAGCCGGCGCCAGGGCGCCCGGCGGTACTCGGAATCGTCGCCCACGCCCTGCGGGATCAGGCGCAGCGGCCACAGTAGCGCCTGCCGCAGATGGCGCACGGTGATCGCCTGCGTGCCTGGAGGCGCGGCCGGGGAGCGGGCGTCTTGCAGCATGCGCCCAGTGTAGA
>JANMAP010000053.1:0-3981 GCA_031359905.1 Burkholderiales bacterium
CCCGCCGCCTGGGCAGCGTTCTCGATCGGCACGGCAAAACCGATGCCGATGAAAGTGCGCTGCTCCGACGGGTTGAGGATCGCGGTGACGATGCCGACGACATGGCCGTCCATCGTCACCAGCGGGCCGCCGCTGTTGCCCGGGTTGGCGGCGGCGTCGAACTGGATCAGGTTGGTCAGCGTCTTTTCGCCTTCGGCCGAACGGAATTCGCGCTTCAGCCCGGAGACCACACCGTAGCTCACCGACGGCCCGATGCCGAAGGGGTGGCCGACGGCGATCACGAGGTCGCCGGGGCGCAGGTCGCTGGTGCTGCGCATGGTGGCTGCTTCCAGGTCGTCGGGCAGCGTGATTGCCTTCAGCACGGCGAGGTCGTTCTCCGGCTGCGTGCCGATGATCCTGGCTTCGCTGACCTGCCCGTTGGCGAAACGCACGCGCACCTTCTTCGACCCCGACACGAC
Organism: Burkholderiales bacterium; assembly: GCA_031359905.1. Classification (GTDB taxonomy): domain Bacteria; phylum Pseudomonadota; class Gammaproteobacteria; order Burkholderiales; family Burkholderiaceae_C; genus Rubrivivax. Next base: position 459 of record JANMAP010000053.1, read on the forward strand.
GTGGAGGTTGGTCAGGATGGTGCCGTTGTCGACGATCACCACACCGGTGCCCAGGCTGCGCTCCATGGCCCGCTGCTCGGGGTTGTCCTCGCCGTTGTCGTCGTCTTCCATCAGCCCGATGACACGCACCACGGACGGCAGGATGGCTTCGTAGGCCTTGGCGGCGGCCGAAGGCAGAGGTTCCTTCTCCAACGACTCGCGCACGGCCTTGTCGATGTCGTCCTGGGTGATCGGCCGCTGGCCGGGGTGCAAGCGCAACCAGCCGAGCATGAGGACCAGCGCCACCAGCGCTCCGACGGTGGCCCACAGCGCCGCGCCGTGGCGAGCAGCCCAGCGTCGGCTGCGGCCGGGCGGGGCGGGCGTGACGGACGCGTCGATCGGTGCGGCGGGCTGCGTGGCGGGATGCTTGGCGTCGGCGCGCGCCGGCGTCGTCGCGCCCGGCGCGGTTGTGGGCGCGGTGGCACCGGGCGCAAGCGGCGTGGGGCGCGGGGAGCGGCTGTAGAGCGGGGCCTTTCGCATGCGGACTTCCAGCCGGCGATGACGTCGCTGGCACGGTATCACGTTGCGCGGGGCGACGCTGCCCGGCGCCGGTCCGCACTCCCCGGCGCGACGGGCGCCCGGCACGGCGACAGGTCGCCACAGCGGGTCGCCAGCGCCCGGCACCCCGGCGATGCCCGCGGCGGGGTGGGCCATCATCGCGGCATGTGGATCGACTCGCATTGCCACCTCGACGCCGCGGAATTCGATGTCGACCGCGACGCCGTGGTCGGCCGCGCCCGCCAGGCCGGCGTCCAGCGGCTGGTGTTGCCGGCGGTGGAGCTGGCCAACTTCGATACGGTGCGGGTGCTCGCCGAACGCTTCGACGCCGTCTACGCCTTGGGCATTCACCCGCTTTGCGTGGGCCGTGCCGGCGCCGACGACCTCGACTGCCTGCAGCAGGCGCTGCAGCAGCGGCGCGACGACCCGCGCCTGGTGGCGGTGGGCGAAATCGGGCTGGACCACTTCGTTGCCGACGGCGGGCCCGGCCAGGCCCATGACCGCGCGCGGCAGGAACGCTTCTATCTGGCCCAACTGAAGCTCGCCCGCGATGCCGGGCTGCCAGCGATCCTGCATGTGCGGCGCTCGGCCGACGGGCTGCTCAAGGGCCTGCGACGCATCGAGCTGTCGGGCGGCATCGCCCACGCTTTCAACGGCAGCCTGGTGCAGGCCACGCACTTCGTCGAGCGCGGGTGGTGCCTGGGCTTCGGCGGGGCGATGACCTTCGAGCGTGCGCTGCAGATCCGCGACCTGGCGGCACGTCTGCCACCGAGCGCGCTGGCGCTGGAGACCGATGCGCCCGACATCCCGCCGCACTGGCTGTACCGGCCGGCGGCGGAACGCACCGCCGGCGACCCGGCCCACCAGGGCCAGCGCCGCAACGAACCCGCCGAGCTGCCACGCATCGCCGCCGTGCTGGCGCAACTGCGCGGCTGGACCGCCGCGCAGACCGCCGCCTGGACCACCGCCAACGTGCTGCGCGTGCTACCCAGGATGGCGCTGACGGCCGGCAATCCGGGCAGCGCCGCGTGACGATGGCGGCGTCCACGATCGCCTCAGCTGCGCCGCGCCTGGAGGGCCTGCCGCCGGTGTTGGCGCGTCACACCCGGCTGCTGGTGCTGGGCAGCTTCCCGGGCCTGGCGTCGCTGCGCGCCCAGCAGTACTACGGTCATCCGCGCAATCACTTCTGGCCCATCGTCGGTGCGCTGTGCGGCGTGGATCTGGTGCAGCTGCCGTATCCGCGGCGGCTGGCCGCGCTGCGCCGCCACGGCCTGGGGCTGTGGGACGTCTACGCCAGCTGCCGGCGCCAGGGCAGCCTGGACGCGGCCATCGAAGACCCGGTCTGCAACGACCTCGCCGGCCTGCGCCGGCGGGCCCCGCAGCTGCGCTGGGTGGCCCACAACGGTGGCGAATCGGCGCGCGCGCAGCGCTGGCTGCAGAGCCTGGGGTTCGATGTCCTGCGCCTGCCGTCGACCAGCCCGGCCAACGCCAGCTGGTCGTTCGAACGCAAGCTGGCTGCATGGCGCGAAGCCTTCGATCGCGCGGGCCTCTTGGTGTCGACGTGAAGACCGCGACGCGCGCCGCCGTCGAACTGACCCCGGTCACGCTGAGCGAACACGACGGCGTGCGCTATCTGCATCTGGGCTCGATCTGGATCCAGGGCGCGATGCGCATCCGCAAGCCGCAGCGCGTCGAGCTCGATTACGTGCAGCGCATGCTGGCCAGTCTGCTGTGGCTGCCCAGCGCGGCTTTGGCCGACGGCCGTGCCGTCCAGCTCGGCCTGGGGGCCGGCGCGATCACGCGCTTCACCGCCGTGCAGCTCGGCCTGCCGACGACGGTTGTCGAGATCCATCCGGACGTCGTCGAGATCAACGCGCGCTGGTTCCATCTGCCGCGCGCTGTCGAGGTGGTGCGCGGCGACGCCGCCGACTGGCTGGCGCAGGCCGTACCGGCCAGCGTGCGGCTGCTGCATGTCGACCTGTACGACCACGAGGCCGCCGCGCCGGTGCTCGACAGCCACGACTTCTATGCCGCCTGCCGCACCGTGCTCGAACCTGGCGGCGTGATGAGTGTCAACCTGTTCGGCCGCCAGGCCAGCTTTGCGCAGAGCAGCGCGCGCATCGCCGCGGCCTTCGGCGCCGACCAGGTCTGGAGCCTGCGACCGACCCGCGAAGGCAATACCGTGGTCGTCGCCGGGCGCGCCGTCGTCGTGCCGGACCGTGCCGAACTCGTTGCGCGCGCGGCGCTGATCGAGGGCCGTTTCGGCAGGCTTGGCCTGCCCGCGCGCAAGTGGTTGCGCATGGTCCGGGCTTACGTGGAAACCACAGCCTGAGCGTCGGGGGTGGTCCCTAGAATCGCGCAGCCGTCCATGCAGGGCAGGAGAGACACCGTGAAAATCAAGAGCGAAAAAGACTTCTGGTCCGGGCTGCTGTTCATCGTTGTCGGTGTGGCCTTCGCCTGGGGGGCGACCAGTTACAGCTTCGGCTCGTCGGCGCGGCCCGGCCCGGCCTACTTTCCGTTCGGCCTGGGCGTGCTGATGGCGATCCTCGGCGGCATGGTGCTGTTCAAGGCGCTGACCTTCGAAGTCGAAGGCGGCGACAAGATCGGGCCCTGGGCCTGGAAGCCGCTGGCCATGATCACCGGCACGGTGGCCATCTTCGGCTGGTCGCTGCCGCACCTGGGCATGGTCATCGCGCTGCCGATCCTGGTGGTCGTCGCGGCGCTGGCCGGCGACGAATTCCACTGGAAGGATGCGTTGATCAACTCGATCATCCTGACCATCGGCAGCTGGTTCATCTTCATCTGGGGCTTGAATCTGACGATCCCGCTCTGGCCTTCTTTCCTTGCACGCTGAGGGGCCCGCCATGGATCTCATCAACAACCTGATTCTCGGCTTCGGCGTCGCCTTCACGCTGCAGAACCTGCTGTACGCCCTCGGCGGCGCGGTGCTCGGCACCCTCATCGGCGTGCTGCCCGGCCTCGGGCC
>JANMAP010000055.1:0-4902 GCA_031359905.1 Burkholderiales bacterium
CGGCTTCATCACCGAAGCCCAGCACGAAGAGGCCCTGAACCAGACCTTGCGCTACCGGACGCAGGCCGACAACCCGGTGCACGCCGAGTACGTTGCCGAAACAGTGCGCCAGCTGGTCTTCGCGCAGTACGGCGACGAGACCTACACGCGCGGCCTGAACGTCTACCTGAGCGTCAGCTCGACCGACCAGATGGTCGCCTACCGCGCCCTGCGCAAGGGCTTGATGGACTACGAGCTGCGCCAGATCTACCGCGGCCCGGAGGCCTACGTCGATCTGCCGGCCAACCCGGCGCTGGTCGACGCCCGCGTCGCGGAAGCCCTGGTCGACCACCCTGACAACGACGATCTGCGCGCCGCCGTCGTGCTCGACGCCTCGCCGCGCAAGGTGCTGGCGATGCTGCAGTCCGGCGACAGCATCACCATCACCGGCGACGGTCTGAAGCCGGTGACCTCGGGGCTGGCCGACAAGGCACCGCCGAAGGTGCAGATTCGCCGCGGGGCGGTGGTGCGCGCGCGGCGCAACGCCAAGGGCGACTGGGCGCTGACGCAGGTGCCCGAGGTCGAAGGCGCGGTCGTCGCGATGGACCCGCGCAGCGGCGCCGTGCGTGCGCTGGTCGGTGGCTTCGACTACGGCAAGAGCAAGTTCAACCACGTCACCCAGGCCTGGCGCCAGCCCGGCTCGAGCTTCAAGCCCTTCATCTATTCAGCGGCGCTGGAAAAGGGCTTCACGCCAGCGACGGTGGTCAACGACGCACCGTTGTTCTTCGATGCCGGCGCCACTGGCAGCCAACCGTGGGAGCCGAAGAACTACGACGGCAAGTTCGAAGGCGCGATGCCCTTGCAGACGGCCTTGGCCAAGTCCAAGAACATGGTCTCGATCCGCGTGCTGCGCTCCACCGGCACCGACTTCGCGCAGGAATGGCTGGAGCATTTCGGCTTCGACCGCGACAAGCACCCAGCCTATCTGACGATGGCGCTCGGTGCCGGTTCGGTGACGCCGATGCAGATGGTCAGCGCCTACAGCGTGTTCGCCAACGGGGGCTACCGTGTCACGCCGCAGCTGATCGAGCGCATCACCGACAACAAGGGGAAGGTCCTGCTCGAAGCCCGGCCGGTGGTTCTCGACGAAGGCATGCGCACGGTGAGCGCGCGCAATGCTTTCGTGATGACCACGCTGCTGCAGGAGGTCACGCGCTCCGGCACGGCGGCGCGTGCCCAGGCGACCTTGCGCCGCCCCGATGTCTATGGCAAGACCGGGACGACCAACGATTCGCTGGACGCCTGGTTCGCAGGCTTCCATCCCACGCTGACGGCCGTGGTCTGGATCGGCTTCGACAATCCCCGCAAGCTGGGTGATCGTGAGACCGGTGGGGGCTTGGCGCTGCCGGTGTGGATCGACATGATGACGCAGGTGCTGAAGGGCGTGCCAGTGGCCGAATTGACCCCACCGCAAGGCGTCGTACAGGCCGGGCCGTACTGGGTCTTCGATGAGTTCGCGAATGGCCGCGGCATCAACAGCGTCGGCCTGGACGAGGTGGTACCGCAGCCGCCGAGCAGCGAGGAGCGCAACTCGATCCTCGACCTGTTCCGCCGGTGAATGGACCACCCCCGGAGCGGCAGCGCCGCTGCCCCCTCGAGGGGGCGACGCCGGCGGGCCGGCAGAGCCGGATCCGCGGCGTCCACTTGGTCGCCAATCGGTCGCGGACGCTGGACGTCGTTCAGAACTGCAGCGGTTTGCCGGCTTGTTGGCTGGCGTGCTGCGACAGCGCGGCGATGAACTCGCTGCCATCACGCGTGTCGCGCCACTGGCCATCGACCCAGCGGTAATGGAAACCGCCGCCGCGGGCGGCGAGCCAGACTTCGTGCAGCGGCGGCTGGGTGTTCACGATCAGCTTGCTGCCGCCCGGCAACGACAACTCGAGCAGCCCGCCGGTGCGCTGGGTGTCGATGTCGATCACGTCGTCCTGCAGCCAGCGGTCGGCGGTGGCTTCGATCCGCGACAGCAGGGCGGCGGTTTCGCGCTGGTAGTCGGCGTCGCTCAGGGTCGATGGGGCGAGGGGCGTGCTCATAGAATCTTGGCCATGGATGATCGAGTGCAAAACAGTGTAGCGGCGCGTCTGGCGACCAAGCTGGCGACCCCCTTGCTGGCGGGGGCGTTGTTCGGCGTGTCGGCCGCCGGCCTATTGACCGGTTGCGGGCAGAAAGGCCCGCTGACCCTGCCGGCGACACCTGCAGCGGCGTCCTCCGCGTCGGCACCGGGCCGATGAGCGGCGCCGCGGTGCTGCCCGGTGCGCCTTTCCTGGCCCGCGAGGGCGCCGTCCTGCGGCTCGACGGCCACTCGCTGGCCGATCTCGGCCGACGCTACGGCACACCGCTGTTCGTCTATTCGCGGCGTGCGATGCGCCGGGCCTTCGACGCCTACGCGCACGCGTTGCAGGGCCGCCGCCATCTGGTCTGCTACGCCATGAAGGCCAACTCCAGCCTGGCTGTCTTGCAGACCTTTGCTGCGGCCGGTGCGGGCTTCGACATCGTCTCCGGCGGCGAACTGGCGCGTGTGCTGGCGGCCGGCGGCGACGCCGGCAAGGTGGTGTTCTCCGGCGTCGGCAAGACCCGCGCCGAGATGCGCCAGGCGCTGCAGGCCGGCGTGCGCTGCTTCAACGTCGAAAGCGAGGCCGAGCTCGACACGCTGAACGGCGTGGCGCTGCAACTCGGCGTTCGTGCGCCCGTCAGCCTGCGCGTGAATCCCGACGTCGACGCCGGCACGCACCCCTACATCTCGACCGGGCTGAAGGGCAACAAGTTCGGCATCGCCCATGCAAGCGCGCTGGCCGCCTACCGCCGCGCCGCTGCGTTGCCCGGGCTGCGGGTCGTCGGCATCGACTGCCACATCGGTTCGCAGATCACCAGCCTGGAGCCCTATCTCGATGCGCTGGACCGGCTGCTCGACCTGGTCGAAGCCGTCGAGGCCGCAGGCATCGCGATCCGGCATGTGGATGTCGGCGGCGGCCTGGGCATCACCTACACCGACGAACAGCCGCCCGACGCGTCGGCGCTGGTTGCGCAGGTGCTGGCCCGGCTCGATGCGCGCGGGCATGGCCACCGCGAACTGTTGTTCGAGCCGGGCCGTTCGCTGGTCGGCAATGCCGGCGTGCTGCTGACCGAGGTGCTGGTGCTCAAGCCTGGCGAGGTGAAGAACTTCTGCATCGTCGACGCGGCGATGAATGATCTGGTGCGCCCGGCGATGTACGACGCCTGGATGGGCGTCGAGCCCTGTGTCGCACGCAGCGGCAGCGGGCTGGTCTGGGATGTCGTCGGGCCGATCTGCGAATCGGGCGACTGGCTGGCCCGCGAACGGCGCCTGGCGGTCGAGCCCGGCGATGTCCTGGCGGTGCTCTCGGCCGGCGCTTATGCGATGGCCATGGCCAGCAACTACAACACCCGGCCGCGCGCGGCCGAGGTGATGGTCGACGGCGACCAGGTGCACCTGATCCGCGAACGCGAGCAGGTCGGCGCGCTGTTCGCCGGCGAGCGGCTGATCTGACGGCGCTGCCTGGTCGCCCAGGCGCCTGTGATCGCTTCTGGATCGCTTCTAGATCCGGCCTTCCTCGACGGCATGGCAGGCGACCTGCACACCCTGGAACCGGGTCAGCGCCGGCCGCTCGTTCGCGCAGCGCGCGTTGGCATGCGGGCAGCGCGGGTGGAAGGCGCAGCCGGTCGGCGGATGCAGCGGGTTCGGCACTTCGCCCTGCACCGGCGTGCGCGCGCGGCCGCTCATGTGGATGTCGGGGATCGCGTCCAGCAGCATGCGCGTGTACGGGTGGCGCGGGCGGGCGAACAGGTCGGCCTTGTCGGCGATCTCGACCAGCCGACCCAGGTACATCACGCCGACCTGGTCGGCGACATGGCGCACCACCGCCAGGTTGTGCGAGATGAACAGATAGGTCAGCCCGCGCGTGCGCTGCAGGTCCTTCATGATGTTCAGAACCTGCGCCTGCACCGACACGTCCAGCGCCGACGTCGGTTCGTCGCAGACCAGGAATTCGGGCTCCGTCGCCAGCGCGCGGGCGATCGAGATGCGCTGTCGCTGGCCGCCCGAGAACTGGTGCGGGAACTTGTCGCAGTCCGCGGCGGCCAGGCCGACCGAGGCCAGCAGCGCGCTGACCCGTTCGCGCAGCGCGTGGTTGTCGACCCGCCCGCCGCCCGGCATGTCTGTTGTCGCGTTGACCAGGCCGTGCTCGCGCAACGGTTCGCCGACGATGTCCAGCACCTTCCAGCGCGGGTTGAGGCTGGCGTAGGGGTCCTGGAAGATCATCTGCATGCGCCGGCGCAGCGTGCGCAACTCGCCGGCCTTGCGCGCCACGTCGGTGGCCTGGCCGTCGAAGCGCACGTCGCCGCGCGTCGGCGCGTACAGGCCGACGAGCAGCCGCGCTACCGTGCTCTTGCCGCAGCCCGATTCGCCAACCAGCGCCAGCGTCTTGCCGCGTGCGATGGTGAACGACACGCCATCGACCGCATGCACGAAGAGTCGGGGCTGGCGTTCGATGACCCGGTTGAGCCAGGGCGCCGAGACGTCGAAGGTCTTGGCCAGGTCGCGGACCTCGACCAACGGACTCATGACAACCCCTGGTCCGACGAGGACGTCGACCGATTCCCCAAGCGGGCCGGCTTGGGAGCGGCCCGGCGCTCGGCCCGCTGCGCGTTGATTGTCACTTCGCTCATCGGGCCGCCCAGCGGTTGTCGACCAGCCAGCACGCGGCGCGCGTCGCACCGGCGTCGAACAGATCCGGGCGGTCGCGGCGGCAGCGTTCGAAGACCTGCGGGCAGCGCGGGTTGAAGGCGCAGCCGGCGGGAATCGCGTTCAGGCGCGGCATCGCGCCGTCGATCTGCAGCAGGCGTTCGCGG
>JANMAP010000428.1:0-3683 GCA_031359905.1 Burkholderiales bacterium
CGAATGGGCGTGACTTCGCACGGGCGGTCGGGGGGGGCCGGGCGCGTGCGCTCAGTTGCGCACGGCCTGCAGGGGGGCCGCGACGGCGTCGCCGCTGGCCGGCCGCTGGGCCGGCCGTTTGCTCAGCAATTCGTCCAGCAGGGTGGCCAGCGCGGCCGGCATGTCGGGGCGCAGCGATCGCAGGTCGGGCGCGGGCTCGGCCGCCACCTGGCGCAGCAGCGCCCCCATCGACGCCGCGTCGTGCGGCAGCCGGCCGCACAGCAGTTCGAACAAGGTCACGCCCAGCGCGTAGAGGTCGCTGCGCGCGTCGGGCACGGCACCGGCCAGCAGCTCGGGGGCCATGTAGGCCGGCGAGCCGAGCACGAGCCCCGTGCGCGTGGCTTCGGCGTCGCTGGCCCGTGCCAGGCCGAAGTCGGCCAGCTTGACCAGGCGCTGCGGCAAGTGCACCAGCACGTTGGCCGGCTTGACGTCGCGGTGCACGACGCCCAGGCCATGCGCGTGGGCCAGCGCCCGCGCCAGCCGTTCGACGATCTCCAGCACCAGCGGTTCGGGCAGCAGGCGCGGGGTGCGTGCGTAGCGCGCGAGACTGGTGCCGGGCACCAGTTCCATCGCCAGCCAGGCTTGGTGGCCTGCGCTGCCGGCGCCCAGCGTGGCGACGATGTCAGGGTGGTGCAGGCGTTGCGCCGCGGCGGCCTCGGCGGCAAAGCGCGAGTGCAGATGGTTCAGCACTCCGGCGCCAGCGACCGTGCCGGTGGTGGTGGCGACGACATCGGCGGGCAGCCGGGTCAGCGGCAAGAGTTTCAACGCCACCAGCAGTTCACGCCCTTGCTCGTGCGCGGCGTAGACGGTGCCACTCGTGCCCTGCCCCAGCCGCCGCAGCAGCGTGAAGCGCGGCGGAAGCCCGGGCGGGGACTCGATCGCAGGTTCGCCTGGTGCTGCAGCCGCGGGCGATAACGACATCAGCCCGGGCCTGCGGATCAGCTCGCGGTATCGGCGCTGCTGACTTGGCGTCGTTTCATCAGCATGCCGAGGGCCAGCACCAGCAGCGCGCCGGCGACACCGGCGCCGTAGCGCACGCTGGCGATGACCTCCGGCAGGGCGCCTTCGCGCGCGGCGGCCAGCGTCGGCATGTACGGCAGCGCAGCGGGGTCGGTGACCGCCATCGTGCCGGCGATCCAGCCCAGCAGCATGCCGCCGAGCGTGATGATCATCGGAAAGCGATCCATCAGCTTGATCACCATCTGACTGCCCCAGACGATGATCGGAATGGAAACGATGAGGCCGAAGATCACCAGCGGCATCTTGTGATCGCCGCCCACGCTCTCGGCCGCGCCGGCGATGGCAATGACGTTGTCGACGCTCATCACCAGGTCGGCCACGATGATGGTCTTGATGGCTGCCAGCAGCTTGTCTGATGCCGCCACGTCGCCGTGCCCTTCGTCGTCAGGCGCCAGCAGCTTGACGCCGATCCACACCAGCAGCAGCGCACCCACGATCTTCAAATATGGAATCGCCAGCAGCGTGAGCGCGAAGAAGATCAGGATGACGCGCAGGACGATGGCGCCGGCCGTGCCCCAGATGATGCCCTTGGTGCGTTGCGCCGGCGGCAGTTTGCGGCAAGCCAGCGCGATGACGACCGCGTTGTCGCCGCCGAGCAGGATGTCGATCATGATGATCTGGCCGACGGCGATCCAGAACTCGGCGTGCATGAACGTGTCCATCGGGGCGGGTCTCTCGAGTGAATGTGGCTCGGCGACTTTGCTGGAACCCCAAGCGGAGGGTGGGCTGGGCAGCCCGGCCCTGGGGGCGCTCAGGGGTTGGCAGGGTCGGGAACGGAGCGCAGCGAGTTTAGTGGCGTCATTCCCCGCCGGGGCCTGTGGGAACTACAGACGGCGCCGCGCCGAAGCGGCGGCGAAGAGGGGCAACCAGCTTGAGCGGCCTGAGGGCGGCGTCCGCGCCGGCAACGCACAACAGGAGCAGGCGCTACAGCAAGCCCTTGAGCAGGCGGGCCATTTCGCTGGGGTTGCGGGTCACGGTGAAGCCGCACTCTTCCATGATCGCCAGCTTGGCATCTGCCGTGTCGGCGCCGCCGCTGATCAACGCGCCGGCATGGCCCATGCGCTTGCCGGCCGGCGCGGTGACGCCGGCGATGAAGCCGACGATCGGCTTGTTCATGTGCTTCTGGCACCAGCGCGCCGCCTCGGCTTCGTCGGGGCCGCCGATCTCGCCAATCATGATCACCGCGTCGGTGTCCGGGTCGTCGTTGAAGAGTTGCATCACGTCGATGTGCTTCAGGCCGTTGATCGGGTCGCCGCCGATGCCGACTGCGCTGCTCTGACCCAGGCCGATCTCGGTGAGCTGGGCCACGGCTTCGTAGGTCAGCGTGCCCGAACGGCTGACCACGCCGATGCGGCCCTTGCGGTGGATGTGGCCGGGCATGATGCCGATCTTGATCTCATCGGGCGTGATCAGGCCCGGGCAGTTGGGGCCGAGCAGCAGCGTCTTCTTGCCGCCGGCGGCCTCCTTCTTCTTCATCTTGTTGCGCACTTCCAGCATGTCCTTCACGGGGATGCCTTCGGTGATGCAGATGGCCAGGTCGAGGTTGGCGTCGACTGCTTCCCAGATCGCCGCCGCGGCGCCAGCCGGGGGCACGTAGATCACGCTGACGGTGGCGCCGGTGGCCGCGGCGGCCTCGCGAACGCCGGCGAAGATCGGGATGCCCTCGAAGTCCTCGCCGGCCTTCTTCGGGTTGACGCCGGCGACGAAGCAGTTCTTGCCGTTGGCGTACGCCGCGCAACCGCGGGTGTGGAATTGCCCGGTCTTGCCGGTGATGCCCTGGGTGATGACGCGGGTGTCTTTGTTGATGAGGATGCTCATGGTGTTCCTAGTCAAATGGCGTGACGACCGAGCGCCGGCGTGCAACCGGCTTTGCCGGGCCACTGGCGGCGCCCCCTTGAGGGGAAGCGCCCTCAGGCGCTCCGGGGGTGGGACACGGACTCGACGATCTTGGTCGCCGCCTCGGCCATCGTGTCGGCACTGATGATCGGCAGGCCGGACTCGACGAGCAGTTTCTTGCCCAGGTCTTCGTTCGTGCCCTTCATCCGCACGACCAATGGCACCGACAGGTTGACGGCCTTGCAGGCGGCGATCACGCCTTCGGCGATGGTGTCGCACTTCATGATGCCGCCGAAGATGTTGACGAGGATGCCCTTCACGCTCTTGTTCTTCAGCATGATCTTGAAGGCCTCGGTGACCTTCTCGGCGGTGGCCCCGCCACCGACATCGAGAAAGTTGGCCGGCTCGCCGCCGAACAGCTTGATGGTGTCCATCGTCGCCATGGCCAGGCCGGCGCCGTTGACCAGGCAGCCGATGTTGCCGTCCAGGCTGATGTAGCTGAGGTCGAACTTGCTGGCCTCGACTTCGGCCGGATCCTCCTCGTCGAGGTCGCGGTAGGCGACGATCTCCGGGTGGCGAAACAACGCGTTGCTGTCGAAGTTGAACTTCGCGTCCAGCGCCTTGATGGCGCCCGGCTTGCCGTCGACCGAGCCCTCGAGGATCAGCGGGTTGATCTCGGCGAGCGACGCGTCGGTGTCCATGTAGCAGGTGTAGAGCTTGCGCAGCACGTCGACCGCCTGCGGCTGCGACGCCGCCGGCACCCCGATGCCGCTGGCCAGTTCCAGGGC
>JANMAP010000091.1:0-7944 GCA_031359905.1 Burkholderiales bacterium
CGCCGCCGTTCTATTGCTCGGTGGATCTGCGCAACGCCGGCTTCAAGCTGGCGCCTGTCGACACCAACCTGTTCCCCGTCGGCTTCAACAACCTCACCCCCGAGATGTTGCCGCTGGCCGTCCAGGCAGCGATGGCAGCCATCGAGAAGATCTGCCCCGAGGCCAAGAACCTGCTGCTGATCCCGGAGAACCAGACCGGCAACAGCTTCTACCTGACCCATCTGCAACGGCTCGTCGAGGTCTTCACCCAGGCCGGCCTGAACGTGCGGCTGGGCGTGCTGGACGAAGGCGTCCAGGCCCCGACCACCATCGCCCTGCCCGACGGCAGCGAGCTGGTGGTCGAGCCGTTGGTGCGCACCAAGCGGCGCCTGGGCCTGAAGGACTTCGACCCCTGCACCATCCTGCTGAACAACGACCTGTCAGGCCAGCCGTCGCCGCTGCTGCAGGGCTTGCACGAGCAGTACCTGCTGCCGCCGCTGCATGCCGGCTGGACCGTGCGGTGCAAGAGCCGCCACGCCCAGAGCTACGAAGAAGTGGCCAAGAAGTTCGCCAAGCTGCTGGGCATGGACCCGTGGCTGATCAACCCGATGCATGCCTCGTGCGGCGCTGTCGATTTCGAGCAGCACACCGGCCTGGAATGCGTGCAGGGCCACGCCGAAGCCCTGCTGACCAAGGTCCGCCGCAAGTACAAGGAATACGGCATCAACGAGCGGCCCTTCGTCATCGTCAAGGCCGATCACGGCAGCGGCGGCGTGGGCCTGCTGACGGTCCGCGACGCCAAGGAAATCGAGGAACTGCATCGCCGCAGCCCGAATCCGCGGCTGGGCACCGCGGGGCTGCCGGCGCCGGGCGACATCAGCGTCCAGGAAGGCGTGCCGACCTACGAGCGCATCAACGAGGCCGTCGCCGAGCCCGTCGTCTGCATGATTGATCGCTACGTGGTCGGCGGCTATTACCGGGTGCATGCCGAGCGCGGCGTCGACGAGAACCTCAACGCCCCGGGGTCGCGCTTCGTGCCGCTGGCCTTCGCCGACACCCAGCAGCTGCCGCGGCGCGGGGCCAAGCCCGGCGCCAGTGCGCCCAACCGCTTCTACATGTACGGGGTGATCGGCCGCCTGGCGATGCTCGCGGCGGCCTACGAACTCGAAGCCACCGATCCGGACGCCGAAGTCTACGAATAGGTCTTGGGTGCCGCGGCATCTGTTGTTGCGGCGCAGCAAAGGCTTTGACGGGCAAGCGCACAATCGCCTGCCCGTCTCATGCGCGCCGATCAACGTCCTCCCACTTCCGGTGCCCTGGCTGCGCTCACGCTGGCCGCCTTGGGCGTGGTGTATGGCGACATCGGGACCAGCCCGCTGTATGCGCTGAAGGAAGTCTTCGCGCCCGGTCGCGTGCCGCTGTCGCCCGACAACATCCTGGGCATCCTGTCGCTGGTCTTCTGGACCTTGACGGTGGTGGTCTCGCTGAAGTACGTGGTGCTGATCCTGCGCGCCGACAACCACGGCGAAGGCGGGCTGATCGCCATGCTGGCCCTGGCCACCCAGGCGGTGAAGGACCGGCCGGCACTGCGCATCCGTCTGCTGATGCTGGGCATCTTCGGCACGGCCATCTTCTTCGGCGACGGCGTCATCACGCCGGCGATCAGCGTGCTGTCGGCAATCGAGGGCCTGGAAGTCGCAGCACCCGGGCTGCACCGTTTCGTCGTGCCGCTGACGCTGCTGGTGCTGACGGCTCTGTTCGCCGCGCAGCGCTTCGGCACTGCCGCGGTCGGCCGGCTGTTCGGGCCGATCACGCTGACCTGGTTCATCGTGCTGGCCGTGCTCGGTGTGCCGCACATCGTCCGTCACCCGCAGGTGCTGGTGGCGCTGTCGCCGCAGTTCGCGCTGAACTTTCTGTTCGCCCACCCGGCCACGGCGTTCGTCGGGCTGGGGTCGGTGGTCTTGTGCGTGACCGGTGCGGAGGCCCTGTACGCCGACCTGGGGCACTTCGGCAAGCGGCCGATCCGCCTGGCCTGGTTTTCGGTCGCCATGCCGGCGTTGATGCTCAACTACTTCGGCCAAGGGGCGATGCTGTTGCAGCACCCGGAGAACGTGAAGAACCCGTTCTACGGGATGGCGCCGCAATGGGCCCTGTTCCCGTTGATCATCCTGGCCACGCTGGCCACGGTGATCGCCTCGCAGGCGCTGATCACCGCGGCCTTTTCGGTGACCAAGCAGGCGATCCAGCTCGGCTACCTGCCGCGGCTGCGCATCGTCCACACCAGCGTGCGCGAAACCGGGCAGATCTACCTGCCGTTCATCAACTGGGCGTTGTTCATCTGCGTGGTCTTTGCGGTGGTGGTGTTTGGCAGCAGCAGCGCGCTGGCCAGCGCCTACGGCATCGCGGTGACGATCGACATGACCATCACCACGGTGATGACCTTCTTCGTCATCCGCTACGCCTGGAAGCTGCCGCTGTGGATGTGCGTCGGCGCTACCGGCTTCTTCTTCGCCGTCGACCTGGTCTTCTTCGCGGCCAACGTCGTCAAGGTGTTCGAGGGCGGCTGGTTCCCGCTCGTCATCGGCGCGGCGATGTTCGTGCTGATGGCAACCTGGAAGCAGGGCCGCAAGCTGATGACTGTCCGCCTGCGCAACGAGGCTCTCGAGCTCGACGCCTTCCTCGAATCGATCTTCATCAACCCGCCCCTGCGGGTGCCGGGGACGGCGGTCTTCCTCAACGCCGAAAAGGGCTCGACGCCATTCGCGCTGCTGCACAACCTGAAGCACAACAAGGTGCTGCACGAGCAGAACCTGTTCGTCAGCGTGCAACTGCACGAAGTCCCCTGGATCGGTTTCAACCGGCGCTGCGAGGTTGAAAGCCTGGGCCGCGACTGCTGGCAGGTGACATTGCACTTCGGCTTCAAGAACGACCCCGACGTGCCCGAGGCGCTGAAGCTGCTGCAGGCCCGCGGTGTGCAGCTCGACGAGATGGAAACCAGCTACTTCCTCAGCCGCGACACCGTCATCCCGACCTTCGGCGGCGGCATGGCGCTGTGGCGCGAGAAACTGTTCGCCAGCATGCACCGCAATGCCGCGGCTGCCGCCGACTTCCTGAACCTGCCGACCAACCGGCTGGTCGAGCTGGGGACCAAGGTGGAGATTTAGGCCCCCACGCTCCCGCTGGTCCGCGGGTGGAAGCTTGATCGCGATGCGGGCGGTCGCGCGACTATGCGGCCAGGAGGGGCGTGAACAGCGGGTCGTGGCGTGTTCGCGGGCGGTAGCTGGACAGCCGGCGCGCGATCTCGGCGATGTGTTCGGGCGTGGTGCCGCAGCAGCCGCCGGCGATGTTCAGGAAGCCGGCGCGGGCGAAGTCTTCGAGCAGCGCGCCGGTGACCTGCGGCGTTTCGTCGAAGCCGGTTTCGCTCATCGGGTTGGGCAGGCCGGCGTTGGGGTAGCAGCTGACGTAGGTGTCGCTGGCGACCTTGCTGAGCTCTTCGATGTAGGGGCGCATCACCGCCGCGCCGAGCGCGCAGTTCAGGCCCACCGCCAGCGGCCGGGCATGGCGCACCGAATGCCAGAACGCGGCCACGGTCTGGCCGCTGAGAATGCGGCCCGACGCATCGGTGACGGTGCCCGAGATGATCACCGGCAGGCGTTCGCCGCTGTCTTCCATCAACTCGTCGAGCGCGAAGATGGCGGCCTTGGCGTTCAGCGTGTCGAAGATGGTCTCGACCAGGAACAGATCGGCGCCGCCCTCGAGCAGGCCGTCGGCCTTCTCGCGGTATGCGGCGCGCAACTCGTCGAAGCTGACGTTGCGTGCGCCGGGATCGTTGACGTCCGGGCTGATGCTCGCCGTGCGCGGCGTCGGGCCGAGCGCGCCGGCCACGAAGCGCGGGCGATCGGGCGTGCTGTGGGCGTCGGCGGCCTGGCGCGCGATGCGCGCCGCCGCGACGTTCATCTCGCGGGCCACCTGCTGCAGACCGTAGTCTTCCTGGGCGATGCTGGTCGCGCCGAAGGTGTTCGTTTCGATCAGGTCGGCACCGGCGGCCAGGTATTGGCCGTGGATCTCGGCGATCAACTCGGGCCGGGTCAGCACCAGCAGGTCGTTGTTGCCCTTCAGATCCTTGGGATGGTCGGCGAAGCGTTGGCCGCGGAAGTCGGCCTCGCCCAGCCGGTGGCGCTGGATCATCGTGCCCATCGCGCCATCGATGATGGCGATGCGCTGCTGCAGCAGTGCGGCCAGGCCTGCGCCGCGGGTGAAGGCTGGTGGGGAACCATGCATCGGGCGATTGTAGGAATGCGCTGCGCCGGCGCGCAGCGGCAGTCGTGACTGCTCTTACAAGTTTACAAATGGCGTTCGCGATGCCGGCGCTTGCGACGGCGCGGCGGCGACGGCAACGGATCGGGATCACTCGCCGCCGGCTGCCGGCGGTGACCGAAGGCCAGGTCCAGCGTCAGCGCCACCAGGGCCAGCGGAACCACGCCGCCCAGCCCGAGGGCGAGCGTGGCCGCCGACAGCTCGCGGGCATGGCCCGAGGCTGTCTGCGCCGGCAGGCTGGCCCCGGTGATGACGATCTCCTGGCCGCCGTTCAGGCTCAGCGCGGCCAGCCCCGACGCTGCCAGGCGCCACAGCCAGCGCCGCCGGCTGACGGCCGCGCGCTCGGAAAAGGCAACGACGAACGCCGCGCTCAGGCCACCGACCATCAGCAGCCCGGCAGCGGCCAGGAACTCGGGCTGCCAGTCGATACCGGGCACGAAGTCCGCTGCCAGCAGCCAGCCGGACTGGATCACCAGGCACAGAAAAGACAGGCCAAATGCCGCAGCAGCGCAGCGCGCCACGCTCGGCCGCCGCGCCAGCGCCAGGGCCACCGCGGCGGCGCTGAGCACGCCCAGAGCCCACAGCAGCAAGGCCTGACCGCGATCGAAGCCGAGCCCGAACGGCAACGGCTGGCTGGCCAGCCCGAGGATCATCGCGGTGCTCAGGCTGGTGCCCATGGCCAGCATGGCCATCAGCAGCAGCAGCGCATGCGGACGCTGGCGGGCGTCGCTGCGCCGACGCAGGCGTACGCTGGTCAGCAGCACATGCACGGCCAGCCATTGCACCAGGCTGGCCAGCAGCCACAGCAGGAAAGAACTTTCGGCGGCGGGATCGGGGCTGAGGCTCATCGTGCCGGGCCGGCAAACAAGGCGGGTGGCTGATCATCGCATCGGCTACCGCCCGAGGGCCCGCGGTCGTCAGAGCTCGGCCGGCAGCGTCGGCAAGAACAGCGACGGCCTGAAGGCCGCGTCTTCGGTGCGTTCGTCGTCCTCGGCCCACAGCGCCAGCGCCGTCGGCGACATCGGTCTGGCGAACAGGAAGCCCTGCAACTCGTCGCAGCCCATGGCCACCAGCAAGTCGCGCTGCGCCTCGTTTTCGACGCCTTCGGCGACGACCCGCAGCTCCAGTGAATGGGCCATCTGCACGATGGCCTGCGCGATGCTGCGTGCGTCGGCGCTGGTGGCCAGATCGGTGACGAAGGCGCGGTCGATCTTCAGCTCGGCGGCGGGCAGCCGGCGCAGCGCGGCCAGGCTCGAGTGGCCGGTACCGAAGTCGTCGATCGAGACATGCAGCCCGGCACGGCCCAGCCGCTCGAAGGCCGCACGCGTCTGGCCGGTGTCTTCCATGGCCACCGATTCAGTGATCTCGCAGGTCATGCGTTCGGGGCGGATGCCGTGGCGCTGGATCGCCGACTCGATCTGCTCGATCAGGTCGTCCTGGCGCATCTGGTGGCCCGAAATGTTGATCGCCACCCGCATGCGCAGGCCCTTCTCGCGCCACTCGGCGGCCTGTCGGCAGGCTTCTTCGACGACCCACAGGCCGATCGGGCGGATCAGCCCATGGCGTTCGGCCAGCGGGACGAAGAGCGTCGGGCTGACGATGCCGCGCCGCGGGTGGTGCCAGCGCAGCAGCGCTTCGGCGGCGGTAATCTGCAGGCTGCGGGCGTCGACCTTCGGTTGGTAGACCAGCCGCAGTTCGCCGCGCTCGACCGCCTGCCGCAGGTCCTGCAGCAATTCGGCCTGATCGCGCAGGTCGACGGCCATCGACACATCGAACTGCGCGTGCCCGGCGCCGCCGCCCAGCTTGACGCTGCGCATGGCCAGGGCGGCGTGGGCCAGCAGCCTGGGGCGCGACGCGTGATCGGGATAGACCGCCACGCCGACCGAGGCGGAGATCTGCAGATCGAGGTCGTCGATGCGCAGTGGCTGCTGCAGCGCCTGCAGCACGCGCTCGGCAGCCGACAGCGCGTCGCCTTCGATCAACACCACGAACTCGTCACCGCCGACCCGCGATGCCAGCGGCTGATCGCCGACGCAGGCCGACAACCGGTTCGCCACCTGGACCAGCACGGCGTCGCCGACCCCGAGTCCGTAGCCTTCGTTGATCGGGCGGAAGTTGTCCAGACCGACATACAACACGGCCAGCGACCGCGCATCGCTGTCGCAGCGGCGCACCGCCTCGTCGAGAGAGCGCTCGAGCTCGGCTCGGGTCACCAGGCCCGTCAACGTGTCCTGGGCTCGCAGCGCACCGATCTCGGTCTGCGCATCATCGAGGTCGGAGCGCAAGCTGCTGCCGTGCCGCCGCTGGCGCCAGGCGCCGCCGAGCGCGATCACCAGAGCGAGCAGGCTGAGCACCAGCGCACCGGCCAGCCATCCGCCGACAGGCCAGGCATGCGGTGCCAGTGCCGGCCCGGTCAAGATTGCTCCCATCGTCGGGATATCGACCGCCAGCGGCGGCAGCTTGAGCAGCCGCAGTGGACAACCGAAGCCTGCAAACCTTGGCGATTGGTGTTCAGGCCCGGCCGAAGCCGATGTGCCTGCGCTGCCGCACCTCGGGCTTGACGCGGTGCTCGCCTTCCAGCTGCGAGAGGAATTCGTCGGGTTCGAAGCTGATGCCGAGGATGTCGACCTGCCGCTGCACGGCCGCGAAGTCACCGGGCACGAGCTGGTCCAGCACCGCCAGGCGGTCGGCCTGTTCGGCCGTCAGGCGTGAAGCATCACCGCCCAGCGCCTCGGCGACGAACATGCGCTGGCGCTGCTCGGCGAGGAGCGCTTGGAAGCGGATCTTGAAGCTGAAGCGGCGCAGCGCGGCTTCGTCGAGGTCGTCGAACAGGTTGGTGGTGCAGATGAAGGTGCCGGCGAAGCGCTCCATGCCCTGCAGCATTTTGTTGACCTCGGTGACCTCGTAATGGCGTTCGGCCAGGCGGCGGCTGCGCAGGAAGCTGTCGGCCTCGTCGAGCAGCAGCACCGCGCTTTCGGTGGATGCTTCCTCGAACATGCGGGCCATGTTCTGTTCGGTTTCGCCGACGTATTTGCTGGCGATGTCGCTGGTCTGGCGGATCATCAGCGGCCGGCCGAGCGCCTGCGCGATGTGCTCGGCCAGTGCCGTCTTGCCGGTGCCCGGCGGGCCGTGGAAGCACAGCGTGCCATGGCCGCGGCGCTGCAGCGCCTCGACGATCTTCGGCACCGCGAAACGCGACTCGACATTCAGCAGCGACAGGTCGTATCGGGTGACCACCGGCCGCGCCCCGCGTTCGGCCGCCGCGCTGCCCAGCGCCTGGTCGGCGTTGGCCAGCTGGCGCTGCAGCAGGGTCTCGAACGACGCCGCCTCGGCGCTGCCGGCCGGGTCGGCGGCCAGCCGCGCGAAGCGCACCGCGGTGCGGATCTGCGCCGGTGTCAGCCCGCGCCGCTCGGCCAGCCGCGCGGCGACGTCGTCACCCACCGGCGCGCCGGCCAGCGCGCGGGCCACCAAGGCCTGGCGCGCGCCGGGCGGCGGGCTCTTCAGGCACAGGTGGTACTGGAAGCGGCGGCGAAAGGCCGGGTCGATCTGCTCGATGCGGTTGGTGACCCAGATCACCGGCACTGGGTTGGTTTCCAGAATCTGGTTGACCCAGGCCTTGCCGTTGACGCTGCCCGACGGTGGCGCGTC
>JANMAP010000094.1:0-2198 GCA_031359905.1 Burkholderiales bacterium
CGGCCAGCAGGTTGCTCACCGCGCGCAGCGTCGTCGTCTTGCCCGCGCCGTTGCCGCCGAGCAGCGCCACCACCCCGCGCTCGGGCACCTGCAGCGAGACGCCCTTGAGCACCAGGATCACGTGGTTGTAGATGACCTCGATGCCGTTGACGTTGAGAAGGATGTTGCTCATGACAGGCAAAGCGCGGCGTGAATCAAGCACGCGCCGTGGAACCGGCGCTGCCGGGCCACTGGCGCGGCCCCCTTGAGGGGGGAGCGGCGCAGCCGCTCCGGGGGTGGGTCATGACTGGCAATCTTCCGGTGTCCGCCGCGTCAGCTTCTTGTCGCTGGCGTACTTGTCGGCAGCGATCTTGACCATCGGCTTGATGATCTGATCGTCGGCCTGCAGCCAGTCCGAGGTGAAGCTCCACTTGCTGCCGTCCCAGGTGTGCACGCGGGCCCAGGTCGAACCCATGTGGTCGGCGCACGACGTGCTCAGCGGCCGCATCACCCCGGCGAAGCCCAGCGCGTCGAGCTTCTTCTGGTCTAGCGCCAGGTTTTCCAGGCCCCAGCGCACCTGCTCGCCGGTCATGACCTTGCCCTTGCCGTAGCGTTCCTGCGCGCGGCGCACGGCTTCGATGCCCAGCATCTGGATGATCATGCCGCGGGTGTAGAGGACCGAGCCGACCTCTTCCTTGGTGCCTGAGCCCTGGCCCTTGTCGTGCACGTACTTCAGGATGTCCTGGATGACCTTGGGCGCCTGGCCCGACGTGTTCAGGTTCAACGCGTTGTAGCCCTTGGCGCCTTCGCCGACGTCCTTGACATCGGGCTCGGCTCCCGACCACCACACGCCGTACATCTTGTCGCGCGGATAGCCGGTGGCCTGGGCTTCCTTCAGCGCGGTCGAGTTCATCACCCCCCAGCCCCACAGCAGTACGTAGTCGGGCTTGCTCTGTCGCACCTGCAGCCAGGCCGACTTCTGCTCCACCCCCGGTGCCGTCACCGGGATGAGTTGGAGCTCGAAGGCGTGCATCTTGCTGCGCTCGGTCAGCATCGGAATGGGTTCCTTGCCGAACGGGCTGTCGTGGTAGACCAGCGCGATCTTCTTGCCCTTGAGCTTGTCGAGTCCGCCTTCCTTCTTGCCGATGTGCTGGATCAGCATGTCGGCGGCCGTCCAGTAGCTGCCCATCAGCGGGAAATTCCACTTGAAGACGTTGCCGTCCTGCGCCGCCGACAGGCCGTAGCCCAGGGTCAGCAGCGGAATCTTGTCGACCGGCGCCTTCTCGGTCAGCGCGAAGGTGATGCCGGTGGCCTGCGGGTCGATCATCGACGCGCCCTTGCCCTTCAGGCGCTCGTAGCACTCGACGCCCTTGTCGGTGGCGTAGCCGGTTTCGCATTCCTCGAAGGCGATCTTCACGCCGTTGATGCCGCCGTCGCGGGCGTTGATCAACTTGATGTAGTCCTGCTTGCCGTTGGCCCACGGTGTGCCGTTCGGCGCGTACGGACCGGTGCGGTAGACCAGCAGCGGGAAGAACTGTTCCTTGGCCTGCGCAAACACGGCACTGCTGCCCAGAAGCGTTGCCGCGGCCACCATCATCGATACGAGTTTCATCTTTGTCTCCATTGGCGAGTGGGTGAACAGTGATCAAGCAGAAGCCGCGGAACCGGCTCTGCCGGGCCGCTGGCGGAGCATCCCCCTCGGGGGGTGGCGAGCGCGAGCGAGCTTGGGGGCATCTTCAATGCGGGAAAGGCCAAAGCCGCAGCTTCTCTTTGGCCGTGGACCACAGCCGCGCGATGCCGTGCGGCTCGACGATCAGGAAGAAGACGATCAGCGCGCCGAAGATCATCGACGTCAGATGCGCTGCGAGTGCGGTGTCGATCGGCACGCCCAGCCAGTAGGGCAGGCTGTCGAGCACGATCGGCAGCACGACGATGAAGGCCGCGCCGAAGAAGCTGCCCATGATCGAGCCCAGCCCGCCGATGATGACCATGAACAGCAGATCGAAGCTGCGCGTGATGCCGAATGCCGCCGGTTCCCACGAGCCGAGGTGCACGAAGCCCCACAGCCCGCCGGCCACGCCGACGATGAAGCTGCTGACGGCAAAGGCGGTCAGCTTGGCGTAGACCGGGCGGATGCCGATGACGGCTGCCGCCACGTCCATGTCGCGGATGGCCATCCATTCGCGCCCGATGTGGCCGCGCACCAGATTCTTCGCCAC
>JANMAP010000096.1:0-7987 GCA_031359905.1 Burkholderiales bacterium
AGAGCCCGCTGGGGCTGTTCGACCCGGTCGAGGATGGCCCCATCCTGCAGAGCGAATACGGCATTCCCGTGCGCTATCTCAACCGCATCCTCAGCCCCTGGGCGGTCAAGCGGCTCGATGAATTCGGCGGCGACATCCGCCAGTTCCGCGTCGTCAAGCGCTATCCGAGCATCCTCAAGCAGGTCGGCATCAGCAAGACCGAGCCCGGCGACGAGAACAACCAGGACATCAGCTCGCTGGTCGGCAAGGTCGACATCCGCAAGCTCGAGACCTACGCGCAGGACGACCCCGACGCCTACAGCTACAGCGGCGGCCTGTGCCTGGCCAACCAGGGTCTGCTGGAATTCGTCGAGATGTTCAAGGCGCCGATCAAGGTGCTGCACCCGCTGCTCACTGCCACCCAGGAAGGCAACTTCAAGGGTACCGAAGGGTTCGGCGCGATCCCCTTCGACGGCGTGGTGCTGGCGCACAGCAACGAAAGCGAGTGGAAAGCCTTCCGCAACAACAAGAACAACGAAGCCTTCCTCGACCGCATCTACATCGTCAAGGTGCCGTACTGCCTGCGCGTCAGCGAGGAGGTGAAGATCTACGAGAAGCTGCTCAAGGGCAGCAGCCTGGCCCACGCCACCTGCGCCCCGGGCACGCTGAAGATGATGAGCCAGTTCGCCATCCTGACGCGCCTGAAGGAGCCCGAGAACTCGTCGCTGTATTCCAAGATGCTGGTCTACGACGGCGAGAACCTGAAGGACACCGACCCGCGCGCCAAGAGCTACCAGGAATACCGCGACTACGCCGGCGTCGACGAAGGCATGAGCGGCATCAGCACCCGTTTCGCCTACAAGATCATCAGCAAGGTCTTCAACTTCGACAGCACCGAAATCGCCGCCAACCCGGTGCACCTGATGTACGTGCTCGAGCAGCAGATCGAGCGCGAGCAGTTCCCGCCCGAGGCCGAGCAGAAGTACCTGGCCTTCATCAAGGAACACCTGGCGACGCGCTATGCCGAATTCATCGGCAAGGAAATCCAGACCGCCTACCTGGAAAGCTACAGCGAGTACGGGCAGAACATCTTCGACCGCTATGTCACCTACGCCGACTACTGGATCCAGGACCACGAGTACCGCGACACCGACACCGGCGAGGTCTTCGACCGTGGCAGCCTGAACGCCGAACTGGAGAAGATCGAGAAGCCCGCGGGTATCGCCAACCCCAAGGACTTCCGCAACGAGATCGTCAACTTCGTGCTCCGCGCGCGGGCCAACAACCAGGGCAAGAACCCGGTCTGGACCAGCTACGAAAAACTGCGCGCGGTGATCGAGAAGAAGATGTTCAGCAACACCGAAGAGCTGTTGCCGGTGATCAGCTTCAACGCCAAGGCCAGTGCCGACGAGGCCAAGAAGCACGAGGATTTCGTCACCCGCATGGTGGCCAAGGGCTACACCAGCAAGCAGGTGCGCCTGTTATGCGAGTGGTACCTGCGCGTGCGCAAGAGTTCATGACCCCCCCCCGTAGCGCCTTCGGCGCTTCCCTCCAGGGGGGCGCCGCCAGTGGCCCGGCGAAGCCGGTTCCACGGCGGCCGCTTGGCCAAACCCGCTGACTCGAACCATGGCGCTTCAGTCCATCATCGACCGCAGGCTTGCCGGCAAGAACAAGTCGATCGGCAACCGCGAGCGTTTCCTGCGCCGCCACAAGGTGCAGATCCGCGAGGCCGTCAAGCGCGCCATCGACGGCCGCGGCATCCGCGACATCGAACGCGGCGAAGAGATCCACATCCCGAAGAAGGACCTCAGCGAGCCGGTCTTCGGCCATGGCCAGGGCGGCGTGCGCGACATCGTGCATCCGGGCAACCAGGACTACGTGCGCGGCGACCGCATCGAACGGCCCAAGGGCGGGCAAGGCAGCGGCAGTGGCAAGGGCCAGGCCGGCGACCAGGGCGAAGGCGAGGACGACTTCGTCTTCGCACTGAGCAAGGAAGAGTTCATGCAGGTCTTCTTCGAGGACCTGGCCCTGCCGCACCTGATCCGCACCCAGCTGGCCGAGGTCCCGGAGTGGAAGTACCACCGCGCCGGCTATTCCAGCGACGGCACGCCCAACAACCTGCACGTCGTGCGCAGCATGCGCGGTGCGATCGGCCGGCGCATCGCCATCGGCGCCAGTGCGCGGCGCGGCCTGCGTGAACTGGAAGAGCAACTGGCCACCGCGTTGCGCCAAGCCCAGCCCGGCGATGCCCAGGCACAGGCGGCCATCCTGGCGCTGCAAGAGGAGATCGCTGCGCTGCACGCGCGCGTCGCCCGCATCCCCTACCTCGACCCCATCGACCTGCGTTACCGCAGCCGCATCAAGACCCCGGTGCCGACGAGCAAGGCGGTGATGTTCTGCCTGATGGACGTCTCGGGGTCGATGGACGAGGGCCGCAAGGAGCTGAGCAAGCGCTTCTTCATCCTGCTGTATCTCTTCCTCACGAGTCACTACGAGAAAATCGATCTGGTCTTCATCCGCCACCAAACGCAGGCGCAGGAGGTCGATGAAGAGAACTTCTTTCATGCCCGCGAGACCGGCGGAACGGTGGTCAGCAGCGCGCTGGTATTGATGGAAGAGATCATCCGCGCCCGCTACAACCCGAGCGAGTGGAACATCTACGGCGCGCAGGCCAGCGATGGCGACAACTGGCACCACGACAGCGGCCGCTGCCGCGAGCTGCTCAACGACAAGCTGCTGCCGCTGGTCCGCTACTTCGCGTACGTGCAGGTGGCCGAAGAAGAGCAGAACCTGTGGGACGAATACACCCAGCTGCTCGAAGCCAACCGCCACTTCGCGATGCGCAAGGCCACCGAGGCATCGATGATCTACCCGGTGTTCCGCGACCTGTTCAAGAAGGAAGGGGCCAAGGCGGCATGACCGCCGGCGCCGCACCCGCATGAAGCTCCGCCCCCCAGCACTCGAACATCCGCTGCCGCTCGCTGAGCGGCCGCACGAACATCTGCCGGCGCCCAGCGACTGGTCGTTCGACCTGATCGACAGCTACCACCGCATCATCCGGCAGACCGCCGAGCGTTTCGGCCTGGACACCTACCCGAACCAGCTCGAGGTCATCACCGCCGAGCAGATGATGGACGCTTATGCCAGCGTCGGCATGCCGGTGAACTACCGGCACTGGAGCTACGGCAAGGAATTCATCAGCACCGAGAAGAACTACAAGCGCGGGCACATGGGCCTGGCCTACGAGATCGTCATCAACAGCAACCCCTGCATCAGCTACCTGATGGAGGAAAACACGATGGCGATGCAGGCCCTGGTCATCGCCCACGCGGCTTACGGCCACAACAGCTTCTTCAAGGGCAACTACCTGTTCCGCATGTGGACCGATGCGGGATCGATCATCGATTACCTGGTCTACGCCAAGAACTACGTCGCCGACTGCGAAGAGAAGTACGGGCTGGACGCGGTCGAAGAATTCATCGACAGCTGCCATGCGCTGTCCAACCACGGGGTCGACCGCTACCGCCGCCCGACGCGCAAGACCCTGGCGCAGGAACTCAGCGACCGCAAGGACCGCGAGGCCTATGCGCAGCGCCAGGTCAACGACCTGTGGCGCACGCTGCCGAAGAAGGTCGAGAAGGAAGCCAGTGCCGAAAGCCGCCGCTTCCCCGACGAGCCGCAGGAGAATCTGCTGTATTTCATCGAGAAGAACGCGCCGCTGCTCGAACCCTGGCAGCGCGAGGTCGTGCGCATCGTGCGCAAGGTCGCGCAGTACTTCTATCCGCAGCGCCAGACGCAGGTGATGAACGAGGGCTGGGCGACCTTCTGGCACCACAAGCTGCTCAACACCATGTACGACGACGGCTTCCTGACCGACGGCGTGATGATCGAGTGGCTGAAGTCGCACACCAACGTCATCTACCAGCCCGCAGTGGGCCACAAGGCCTACAGCGGCATCAACCCGTATGCACTGGGCTTCGCGATGTACACCGACATCAAGCGCATCTGCGAAGCGCCGACCGAAGAAGACCGGGCCTGGTTCCCCGACATGGCCGGCAAGCCGTGGTTGCCGACCCTCGACCACGCGATGCGTAATTTCAAGGACGAGAGCTTCATCGGCCAGTACCTGAGCCCCAAGCTGATGCGCGACCTGCGTTTGTTCGCGATCCGCGACGACGAAAAGGAAAGCGAGCTGGAAGTCGCCGCGATCCACGACGACGCTGGCTATAGGCGCGTGCGCGAAGCCCTCAGCCGCCAGTACGACCTGGGCTCGCGTGAGCCCAACATCCAGGTCTGGAACGTCAACCTGCGCGGCGACCGGTCTCTGACCTTGCGGCACTTCCAGCACAACGACCGGCCGCTGCACGACGGCGCGACCGAAGTTCTCAAGCACGTGGCCCGTTTGTGGGGTTTCGGTGTGCACCTCGAAAGCGTCAACGGCAAGGGCGACGTGAGCAAGCGCTGGAGCGCGCCGGCAGCGACCTGAACCTTCGCGTCGCGGCGCAGGAACGCGTCGCGTGTCGCCGTCACTTCGCCGTCAGTTCGCGAAGATCTTGCCTGGATTCATGATGTTCTTCGGGTCCAGCGCCTGCTTGATGCTGCGCATCATGGCGATCGACCCGGCCCCGGCCTCGTCGACGAGGTAGCCCATCTTGTGCAGGCCGATGCCATGCTCGCCGGTGCAGGTGCCCTGCAGGCGCAGCGCGCGTTGCACCATCTGCTCGCTCAGCCGTTCGACGGCGGCCGCCTCGGCGGGGTCGTTCGGGTCGAGCAGGTAGCTCAAGTGGAAGTTGCCGTCGCCGACATGGCCGACGATCCAGAACGGGATGCCCGAGGCCTCGGCTTCCGACACGCTGGCATTGATGCTGTCGGCCAACCGGGAAATCGGCACGCAGGTGTCGGTGCTCAGACAGCGGCAGCCGGGCCGCGTCTGCAGCGCGGCGAAGTAGGCCTGGTGGCGCGCGCTCCACAGCTTGCTGCGCGCTTCCGGCGTGGTGGCCCAGTCGAAGTCGGCGCCGCCGTGGTCGCGGGCCAGCGCCTGCACGGCCTCGGCCTGTTCCTGCACGCCGGCCGGGCTGCCGTGAAATTCCATCAGCAGCATCGGCGCCTCGCGCAGCCCGAGCTTGCTGTGCAGGTTGACGGCGCGGATGGCGTTGGCGTCGAGCAGTTCGCAGCGCGCGATCGGCACGCCGAGCTGGATGATCTGGATCGTTGTCTGCACCGCGGCATCGATACTCGGGAACGAGCAGATCGCCGCGCTGACGGCCTCGGGCAGCGGGTACAGCCGGAGCGTGACCTCGGTCATCACGCCCAGCGTTCCTTCGCTGCCGACGAACAGCCGCGTCAGGTCGTAGCCGGCGCTGGACTTTCTGGCCCGGGTGCCGGTGCGGATGACCTCGCCGCTGGCCGTCACCACCGTCAGGCCGAGCACGTTCTCGCGCATCGTGCCGTAGCGCACGGCGTTGGTCCCGCTGGCGCGGGTGGCGGCCATGCCGCCGAGGCTGGCGTTCGCGCCGGGGTCGATGGGAAAGAACAGGCCGCTGTCGCGAATCTCGCGGTTGAGCTGTTCGCGCGTCACACCGGCCTGCACGGTGACGGTCAGGTCTTCGGGGTGCACGTGCACGATGCGGTCCATGCGCGACAGATCGATACTGACGCCGCCCTGCACCGCCAGCAGGTGACCTTCGAGCGACGAGCCGACGCCGAACGGGATCACCGGCACCGCGTGGCGGTGGGCCAGCGCGAGAACCGCGGCGACGTCTTCGGTGCTGGCGCAGAAGACCACCGCATCGGGCGGCGTCACCGGGTAGATGGACTCGTCGCGCCCGTGCTGATCGCGCACCGCGTCAGCGGTCGAACAGCGCTCGCCGAAGAGCTCGCGCAGGGACTGCAGCATCGCGGCCGGCACGGGGCGACGCAGGGCCGGGTTGAGCACGTGGCTGAGCGTCGGGGCGTTCATGGTGCAGTCTCCCGCCGCCGTGGAAGCGACAGCGCGTGGCGCGATGGTAGGCCAGGCGTGATCCACCACTCGGTGGGGTGGGGCCGGGCCGCGCCGCGCGCCGGGCAGGCCGGTGCCGCGGGCACAATCGCCAGCATGGCGAATCGACTCACGCAGATCAGCACGCGCACGGGCGATGACGGCAGCACCGGGCTGGGCGACGGCACGCGCGTGCCCAAGGATCACCTGCGCGTGCAGGCCATGGGCGAGGTCGACGAACTCAATTCCAGCCTCGGCGTGCTGCTCGCCGAACCGCTGCCTGACGACGTTCGCGAACTGCTGGTCACGGTGCAGCACGAACTCTTCAACCTCGGCGGCGAACTGTCGATCCCGGGCTACGAACTGCTCAAGCAAGACGCCGTGCTCGGGCTGGATGAGGCGCTGGAACGGCACAACGCGGCCCTGCCCCGGCTCAAGGAATTCATCCTGCCCGCGGGCACGCGCAGCGCTGCGCTGGCGCATGTCAGCCGGACCATCGCGCGCCGCGCCGAACGCGCGGTGGTGGCGCTGGCCGGGGCCGAGAAGGTCAATCCGCCGCCGCGCCTGTACCTCAACCGGCTGAGCGACCTGCTGTTCGTGCTGGCCCGAGTGCTCAACCGCGCCAACCTGGACGGGTTGGGCGGCGACGACGTCTACTGGCATTCCGAACGACTCGCCCGCTCGGGCGATTGAACCGCGAGCGGGCGGACGGCATGGCGCCGGGGCGACCGCGGCGGCGGTCGGCCGAGCCAGCTTACTTCTTGGCAGACGGCTCCGAGGCCTTGCCCGAAGAGGCTGTCGCTTTGTCGGTCTTGGCCTTGGTCTTGGCATCCTTTGCAGCGTCGTCCTTGGCCTTCTTGGCAGCCGCCTTGTCCTCCGCTTCCTTCTTCTTCGCCGCGGCCTTTTCCTCCCTGGCCTTCTTAGCCGCCGCCTTCTTGTCTTCGGCGCTGGGAGCGGCTGCTGGCGCAGTTGCTGGCGGGGTGGCGGCAGCCGTCGCCGCCGGCTTCGCGTCGGCCTTGGTGTCCGCCTTCGCGGGGGCCTTCGGCGCTGCCGGGGCCATGCCCTTGAACGAGCGACCGTTGACCGTCAGCCCGCCTTCGGACAGCTGGGCAGCCGACTTCTCGCCGATACCGCCGACGCGGTTGATCAGGTCGTCCCAATCCTTGAACGGTCCCTTCTTGCGCTCCGCCGAGATCTTGCCGGCGATCGACGGGCCGATGCCCTTGACGCCGTCGAGCTGGGTAGCGTCGGCGCTGTTGACGTCGACAGCGGCGAAGGCCAGGGCGGTACACAGCGCCAGCAGCAGCGCAACGAGTTTCTTGAGCATGTTCGTTCCTCCGGTCGATGGGGCGTGTCGACATGACACCACCCGCCCGCCGGAGCGCAACGCCGCGCCGCCCGGGCTTGTGGACAACGTCCCCTGTCGACGTGGCGTTGACAGTGCGCAACGGGCCGGGCGCCCGCCGCCGATCAACGCTGCCGGCGCGCCTTGACGGCCGCGGCGAGCTGGTCCAGCACGCCCACCGAATCGTCCCAGCCGATGCAGGCATCGGTGATGCTCTTGCCGTACTCCAGCGCCGCCGTGTCGTCCTTGCCTGGCGTGAACTTCTGCGCCCCGGCCTGCAGGTGGCTTTCGACCATCACGCCGAAGATGCAGCGGCTGCCGGTGGCGATCTGCCCGCCGACGTCGCGCATCACGTCGATCTGCCGCTGGTGCTGCTTGCTGCTGTTGGCGTGGCTGGCGTCGACCATCAGGCGGCACGGCAGCTTGGCGGCTTCGATCTCGTGGCAGGCCGCGGCGACGCTGGCGGCGTCGTAGTTGGGCTCTTTGCCGCCGCGCAGGATGACGTGGCAATCCTTGTTGCCCTTGGTCTCGACGATGGCCACCTGGCCGTTCTTGTGCACCGACAGGAAGTGGTGCGGGCGCGCCGCGGCCTGGATCGCGTCGGTGGCGATCCGGATGTTGCCGTCGGTGCCGTTCTTGAAGCCGACCGGCGCGCTCAATCCCGACGCCAGTTCGCGGTGGACCTG
>JANMAP010000180.1:0-4726 GCA_031359905.1 Burkholderiales bacterium
CCCAACGCGCGAAAGGGATCCAGGAAGCGCCGGTCGATGCGGTCCTTCCAGCGCCAGACCCAGGCCCCCTCGGCGCCGAAAGGCCCGCGTGAGGCAATGGCACGAGCGTCGCCGGTGGACAGCAAGGCCAGGAACCGCCGCTGCGGGCGAAAGCGCGTGAAGTCGCCGCTGCCCGTTACAGCGCTGCGCAGATTGCCCGCCAGCACCGGGCCCATGCGCACGGCAAACACGCCGGCCTTGGGCAGGCCGTGGCCCTGCCAACTTGCGCAGTCGCCGGCCGCGAAGATCTGCGGGTGGGAGACCGACCGCAGCTGCGAATCGATGCGGACGAATCCGCCGTCGTCGACCGCCAGGGCGCCGCGCCGTGCCGCGTCACGCTGCCAACCGTGCGCCTCGGCGCCGGTGGCCCACAGCACGGCATCGCTGCTGCGGTCCACCGCTTCGCACCAGCCGCTGGCCAGTTGCACGGTGACGCCGGCGCGGTCCAGCGCACGCTGCGCAGCGCGCTGCGCCGCCGCCGCCAGGCCTGGCAGCAGTGTCGTGCCCCGCGTGACCAGCCTGCCGCGGACGACCCGGTCGGGCCGCAACTGGCGCAGCCGCTGCAGCACGCCCAGCAGCGATTCGAAACCGGCGGCTCCGCCACCCACCGCCGTGACGGCGAAGGGGCGGTCGGCCGGCTCGGCCCGCCAGCGCTGGAGCAGCGGCTCGTACTGCCGGCGCAGCAGCGCCAGCGGCCGCAGCGGCAGGATCTGCGCGCGCGCGGCCGTTGGTGGGTTGAGCATCGAGCCCACGTTCAGCGACAGCACGTCGTAGCCGAGCGTGGAACCGTCGGCCAGCACGAGTTGCCGGCGTACCGGATCGATCGACTGCACCTCGCCGGGCAGCCAGCGCGCGCCGGCGGCGCGGGCCAGCGGCGGGAAGTCGATGACGATGTCGTCGAAGCGGTACAGGCCCGCCAGCCAGCCCGGCACCATGCCCGAATACGGCACCAGCGGCTCGGGCGAGACGACCAGCACCTCGGTGCCGGCCAGCGGCTGCCGCGCCAACGCGTGCAGCACCAGCGCATGGGCGTGGCCGGCGCCGGCCAACACCAGGCGTTTCATGGCCCGTGCTCGGCAGGCCCGTGGGGTTCCTGCGGCGCCCATGGCTCCTGTGGCCCCGGCGACCCCTGCGGTCCCTTCGGCCCCTGCGACACCTGCGACCCATGGAACGCCTGCGACGCGGGCGACCCGGGGGACCCCTGCTTCATCTGCGACGCCTGCGACAGCGACCCTGGCGATCGCCGCGATCCCGGCGCCAGGTGCGGCACATCGATCCAGCCCGCCGGCAAGTGCCGCAGATCGGCCGGCTCGTCGATGTCGGCCACCGGCGGCAGTTCCTGCCAGCGCATGCCGGCGGCGCGCAGCCGCTGGCGGGTGTGCTCCATCACGCGGGCATGGCTCCAGGTCATGTCGCAGAACCAGCGTGGGTCGGCACGGCACTGGCCGACCAGGGCGTAGCCGCCGTCCAGCGCCGGCACGAAGACCAGATCGTGGTCCTGCAAGGCTTGCGCTGCCTGTCGCAGCATTGCGGCACCCAGCGACGGTGCGTCGGTGCCGATCAGCAGCGCGCGGCCATGGCGCGCCAGGTGGCGGGCGAAAGCGCGGTGCATGCGCAGGCCCAGATCGCCCGGGCCTTGTTCGGTCAATGTGGCGCCGCAGGCCGCCGCCGCCTCGCGCAAGGCCGGGTGCGACGCATCCGGCGCCGCGCACAGCTCCACCGGGCCCACGCCAGCGGCGCTCGCCTGCGCCAGCGCGTGACGCAGCATGCGTTCGGCCAGCGCCGCGGCGCCGGCCAATCCCAGCGCCGGCGCCAGGCGCGTCTTGGCCAGGCCAGCCACCGGCGCCTTGGCGAAGACGATCACCGCTGTGCTCATAAGGCAACCTCTCGGCCCATGAGCGCCGTTGAAGTATTGCGATGCAGGGTTGTCCACGGCGGCGGGCGGTCGGCGCTTGCGACGAACCGGCCGACTGCCGCGGTGGGCAACCCGTGTCGTACGCGCTGCGCCGCGCACGCTGCGCTCTTGACACCTTGGCGCGTTGCCGCCGATGGTGTCCACCGACTTCCGTGCCCCTGCGGTGACTGCCCGGTGCGCTTGCCTGTCGAAGGCCCCGATGAGACCCGCAGCCCGCAGGGTGCCGGAAGGCCACGACGGGCCCCAAGATGTAGCGCCACGCCGAGCAAGCTGGAGCGCCTGTTTATGAGCTTCCCGCCGCGCCTTCCGACACGGGCAGTCATACCGCAACTCCAAGGAGTCTGTCTATGAGCAACGATGTCTTTGTCGGACTCGACTGGGCGGTGCACACGCACGCGGTGTGCGTCATCGATGCCGCCGGCACAGTCCTTGATCGCTTCGAGGTCGCCCATGATCGTGACGGCCTGGCGCAGCTGATGCGCCGCCTGGCGCGCTGGGGCTCTGGCTTGCGCATCGCCATCGAGCGCCCTTCGGGGTTGATCGTGGACGCACTCGTGGAGGTCGGCCACGAGGTCTTCCCGATCCACCCGAATGCCGTGAAGGCCAGCCGGCCTCGCTACCGCAGCCACGGCGCCAAGAGCGACGCCAGCGATGCCTATCTGCTGGCCGACTTGCTGCGCACCGACGGCCACCGCTGGCGCGCACTGACCCCACAGTCCGATGACATCCGCGCGCTGCGTGCCCTGGTGCGTTCGCGCGATGACCTGGTGGCCGCCCGCGTTGCTGCAGCCAACCAGCTCACCAGCACCTTGCAGGCCTTCTGGCCCGGCGCTGCCGTGATCTTCGCCGACGTGGCCTCGCCGATCGCGCTGGCGTTCCTGCGCCGCTACCCCTCGCCCCGCTCTGCCAAGCGACTGACCGAAGCGCAGCTGCAGCGCTTTTGCAAGACCCAGCATTACAGCGGTCGGCGCAGCGCTGCCGACTTGCTCGCCAGGCTGCGTGCCGCAGCCGCCGGCCTCGTGGGTGCGCACACCGAGCAGACCTTGGCCGAGGTCGTCCGTGCACAGGTCACGGTGCTCGTGCCCATCGTGACTCAGATTGCCGAGCTCACGCGCCGCATCGAGCAGTTCATGCACTCGCTGCCCGATGGCTTGCTGATGATGTCCTTCCCGCGGGCCGGGCAGGTCTGCGCCGCGCAGATCCTGGCCGAACTGGGCGACGTGCGCGAACGCTTCCCCAGCGCCGATCTGCTGGCCGCCGAAGCCGGCGCCGTGCCTGTAACGTATCAGTCCGGCAAGACGCGCAGCGTGGCCTTCCGCTGGGCCTGCAACCACCGCTTGCGCCAGGCCATCACCTGTCTGGCGGACAACTCGCGACACGCCAACGACTGGGCGCGAAGCCTCTACCAAGCGGCGCGCGGTCGAGGTTGCGACCACCCCCACGCCATCCGCATCCTGGCCAGAGCCTGGCTGCGTGTGATCTGGCGTGCCTGGGTTGATCGCAAACCCTACAACTCCGCCCTTCACGGCGGCGCCGTCGCGCTCGCCGCCGCACAGGGAGGTTGACCCAGGATGTCTCATCGGTACGCCTGCGCCAGGTGGGCCGCAGACTCGCCGCGCCAGTAGCGCCAGCGCAGCCGCCACATCAGGAAGATCGTGCGCCAGACGCCGCGCTGCTCCCAGCGCCGGCCCGAGGTGCAGACCTTCGTACGCAGGCAGGCCGGGCGGCCCAGCAGCTTGAGCCGGCGCGACAGCTCGATGTCTTCCATCAGCGGCTGCACCGGAAAGCCGCCGACCTGCACGAAGGCGCCACGGGTCATGAAGACCGCCTGGTCGCCGGTGGCGATGCCAGTCAGGCGCGAACGCAGGTTCATCAACGCCGCCACCACCCGCAGCATCGGAGGCCGGCCTTCGATGTGGACATCGAAGCGGCCCCAAAGCGCACCCGCGGCCACCGCCTGCAGCAGAAGCACGTCGGCCAGCGGCGGCATCCGGGTGTCGGCATGCAGGAACAGCAGCACGTCGGCCTGCGCCTGGGCCGCACCCGCATTCATCTGCAGCGCGCGCCCACGCGGCGCCGCGATCACCGCGTCGACCCAGGGCGCTGCCCGCTCGGCGGTGCCGTCCGTGCTGCCGCCATCGACCAGCACAAGCTCGACGCCGCGGGCGCGCAACGGCTGCAGCGCCGCCAGCGTGGCCTCGATGCCGGTGGCCTCGTTCAGCGCCGGCATCACGATCGACAGCACCGGTTTCATCGCGCTGCACCAGCCCGCACGTCATTGAACGACCAGTCGTCGTTGACGAAGGCGATGTCGGCCTGGCCCGCCCGCATGCGCTCGCGATCGGCCGGCGCATCGGCTGGCACATCGGCCGGCACATCGGCCCGTCTGCAGCATGAGCGCCCTGTCGACACTGTCATCCGCGCTCCCAGGCGTGGTAGCGCTCCACCCACTGCAGCAGCCTGTGCGGCGCATGCGCCCGCTTCCACTCGCCGGCCACGTGCTTGTTGGCTTCAGACAGCGTGGGGTAGGTGTGGATGGTGCCGAGGATCTTGTTCAGGCCCAGACCGTGCTTCATCGCCAGCACGTACTCGGCCAGCAGGTCACCGGCGTGCTCGCCGACGATGGTGACGCCGAGGATGCGGTCCTTGCCGGGCACGGTGAGCACCTTGACGAAGCCGTGCGCCACCTCGTCGGCGATCGCGCGGTCCAGGTCGTCGATGCCGTAGGTCGAAACCTCGCAGGCGATGCCCTGCTC
Source organism: Burkholderiales bacterium (assembly GCA_031359905.1). GTDB lineage: Bacteria > Pseudomonadota > Gammaproteobacteria > Burkholderiales > Burkholderiaceae_C > Rubrivivax. The sequence continues at coordinate 4,711 of JANMAP010000180.1, forward strand.
TTTCGCCTCGGTTTCG
>JANMAP010000186.1:0-9308 GCA_031359905.1 Burkholderiales bacterium
TGCCGGCAGCCCCGTGCCGCTGCCAGCGGGGACGAAGGTTGCCGCAACGCGCTGATTTGTGGGGCCGGCGCGACGCTGGCATGCTCCTGCATGTCCATGGCTCGCCCCGCCGCACGATGGAACACCCCGACACCGAACGCCTGCGCATCACGCTGACCCCGGCGCCCTCGGCGCCCTCGGCGCCGTCGGTGCAGTCGGTGCAGTCGGTGCAGTCGGTGCCGTCGGTGCAGTCGATGCAGTCGGTCTCGGCCTTGCTGCGCCTGCCGGCTGACGCCTGGGCCGGCTATGTCTTCGCGCACGGCGCCGGTGCCGGCATGGATCACGCCTTCATGGCCGCTGTCGCCAACGGCCTGGCGTCGCGCGGCGTGGCCACCCTGCGCTTCCAGTTCCCGTTCATGGAACAAGGTTCCAGGCGGCCCGACGCGCCCGCGCTGGCGCATGCCGCGGTGCGCGCCGCAGTCGCGGAAGCCGCGCGGCGGCTGCCGTCCGGGCTGCCGCTGTTCGCGGGCGGCAAGTCATTCGGCGGGCGCATGACATCGCAGGCCCAGGCCATGGCGCCCTTGCCCGGCGTCCGCGGGCTGATCTTCGTCGGCTTCCCGCTGCACCCGGCCGGCAAACCGTCGGACGAACGGGCGCGGCATCTGTTCGACATCGCCTGCCCGCTGCTGTTCGTGCAGGGCACCCGCGATGAACTCGCGGTGCTCGACCGCCTGTATCCCGTCTTGCAGCAGTTGGGCCATCGCGCGTCGCTGGTGCTGCTCGACGACGCCGACCATGCCTTCCATGTCAGGGCGCGCAGCGGCACCACCGATGCACAGACCCTGACGCGCCTGCTCGACGCGATGGCCGGCTGGATGCGCCTGCAGATCACGCCTTCATCGCCGCTTCCCGCGCCGGATGGCGGTGCTGCCCCAACGCGCTGATGAAGCGCGTCAGCGCTGCGGCGGCCGGTGCCGCGCCAGCGGCGATGACCACCCCCGGATCGACCTGCCCGCCCGGCAGTTCAGCGCTCACGCCGACGCGCTCGAGCAGGCTGCGGCTGGCGCCCAGTGCCAGGATGGTCTTGCCGTGGCGGTACTGGTTCGAGATGAAGTCCAGTACCTCGATGTGCCTGCCGAGCGACTGCACTCCGGCGTCGCCGTCGGGCAGCAGCAGCCCATCGAAGAGCACCGGCGGCGAGTTCTCCAGCGTGCCGGTGGCTTCCAGTGCGACCTTGTCGGCCGTCGCCACCGGGCCCAGGCGCGGGGCGATCACGTGCACCTGGGCACCGGCAGCGCGCAAGGCTGTCTGCGCGGCGGCCACGGCCTGGCCCTGCACACCGTCGGCCACCACGATGGCCACCGACCGTGTGCGGATGCCGCCGTCGCCCGGCAGTGCCGTCAACGACAGCGCGGGGGATCGGCGCACCTCGGGCGCTGCCGGCCGGGGCTGCACGCGTGCCATCGCCGCGGGCACCGGCGTGCCCAGCCCGGCGGCCACCGCACCGGCCAGCTCGGCCGACACGTTGACCAGCGACGCCAGCATGCGTTCGCGGATCGCCGGCACCGTCAGCTTGCTCAACTCGAAACGAAAGCCGCCGGCGATGTGCGCCTGCTCGACTGGCGTCTGGCTGTCGTAGAACAGCGTGGCCTGCGTGTAGTGATCGGCAAACTTCTCCGGCTTGCCGCGCAGCTTGTCCGCGCCAGCACTGTCGGCGGCCTGCGGGAACGAGACGAAGCCCGCCGCGCCGGCCTGGAACGGGCAGCCTCCACCGAGTGAATTGGGTTCGTACGCCACGCGCCCGGTTGGGCGGGCCTGGCGGTGCAGGCCGTCGCGCTGGTTGTTGTGCACCGGTACCAGCGGCGCGTTGACCGGGATCTCGTGGAAGTTGGCACCGCCCAGCCGGGTGATCTGGGTGTCGATGTACGAGTGGATGCGCCCGGCGAGCAGCGGGTCGTTGCTGAAGTCGATGCCCGGCACGACATGCGCCGTGCAGAACGCCACCTGCTCGGTCTCGGCGAAGAAGTTGTCGGGATTGCGGTTGAGCACCATGCGGCCCACAGGTGTCAGCGGCACGAGTTCTTCGGGGATCAGCTTGGTCGCGTCGAGCACGTCGAAACTGAAGGATTCGGCCTGCGCTTCGCTGAAGATCTGCAGGCCGAGTTCCCATTCGGGGAAGTCGCCGCGGTCGATGGCCTCCCACAGGTCGCGGCGGTGGAAGTCCGCATCCGCACCGGCGATCTTCACCGCTTCGTCCCAGACCAGCGAATGGGTGCCGAGCAGCGGCTTCCAGTGGAACTTGACGAAATGCGAGACGCCTTCCGCGTTGACCAGCCGGAAGGTGTGCACGCCGAAGCCCTGCATCATGCGCAGGCTGCGCGGGATGCCGCGGTCGGACATCACCCACATCAGCGTGTGCAGCGTCTCGGGCATCAGCGACGCGAAGTCCCAGAAGGTGTCGTGTGCCGACGCCGCCTGCGGCATGCTGTTGTGCGGCTCGGGCTTGACGGCGTGGATCAGATCGGGAAACTTCATCGCGTCCTGGATGAAGAAGACGGGAATGTTGTTGCCCACCAGGTCCCAGTTGCCCTCATCGGTGTAGAACTTGACGGCAAAGCCGCGAACGTCGCGCGCGGTGTCGGCCGACCCACGCTCACCGGCCACGGTCGAGAAGCGCACGAACACCGGCGTGATCTTGCCGGCGGTCTGGAACGGCGCGGCGCGCGTGAACTCGGTCAGCGGCTTGTAAGCCTCGAAGTAGCCATGTGCGGCCGACCCGCGGGCGTGCACGACGCGTTCGGGGATGCGTTCGTGATCGAAGTGGGTGATCTTCTCGCGCAGGATGAAGTCTTCAAGCAGCGTGGGCCCGCGCAAGCCGGCCTTCAGCGAGTTCTGGTTGTCACCGACCGCAACGCCCTGGTTGGTGGTCAGCACGGCGGCCTCGACGCCGGCGCCGGCAGCACCCCGCCGCGGCTTGATGGCGTTGGCGCGGCCGAACTCGCCGGCCTTCAATGCGTTGACCGGCATGGCCGCCGCCAGGGCCTGCTCGGCGGCCGCCCGCGCCACCGGGTCGTTCGGCGGGGGTGGTCGGACTGCGCTGGACGGTGCAGGTTTGCGCGAGGAGGACTTGGTCGATGAGCTCATGCTGGGATTCCTTGTGGATGTTCAGTGGCAAATGTCGGATGTCGAGGGGAGCGTGCGGCGCCTTGCGGCGCCTGTGCACGCTGTCCGGGCGCGATGGAAGGTGCGCAGGCTGCTGTGATGGCGGCTGTGCGCCCGGCCCGCGATCAGGGCGCGCTGTCGGCGGGCGCTATCAGGGCGTACTGATCAGGCGTACTGATCAGGGCGCGCTGGCGGGCTTGGCGAGCGGGGCCGAGTGATCGTTGTTCTGTCCGGGCAGCGGCATGGCCGTCGACTCTTCGGCACGGGTCAGCGTCTTGTTGGACCGCCCGCTCTGTGCCACCGCGCTGGACGCCGCGGGGGCCGGCGTCAGCACCGAAGTTGTCGTCGGCACCGACGGGTCTGCTTGCTGCGTTGCACTGACCTTCGCGGCGGGCACCGCCTCGATGCGGGTGGGGTTGCTGGTCTGGCGCGCGTCGCAAGCCGCCAGGGCGGACAGCGCGGCCACGCCGAGCAGGGTGAGCATGGGTCGTGTTTGCATCATGGATCCTGTCGAGTCGATGTTCGGGCGAGGGCCAAACAGGCTGCGGGATCGATCACGACGGCCCGGCACTGATCAGCCTGAACGCGCATCGTCCGGCGGCCGTGCACAGCCGGCCAGTGGCCTGCGCGCCGCGCGGTTGTAGGAGATCAACCCGAGACTGCGGATGTTCGGCCGCGCACAGACGACAGTCGTGCAGCGCGCCGACGATCTGGCCTTGAGGACCAACCCATGGTGCTCATCAATCCTCTTGGAGACTGACTATGAACTTCATCATCTGGCTGATTGTCGGCGGCTTGATCGGCTGGGTTGCCAGCATGATCATGAAGACAAATGACCAACAGGGAACGATCATGAACGTGATCGTCGGCATCGTCGGCGCCATGCTCGGCGGCTGGTTCATTTCGCCCCTGGTCGGCATCGGCACCATCAATCAGGACAACTTCAGCCTGCCATCGATGCTGGTCTCGCTGATCGGCGCCGTGATTCTTCTCGGCATCGTCAATCTCGTGCGTCGCGGCCAGACCCGCTGACCGCTCGAGACCGTTTCAACGCTTACTGGATACCGCCATGCCACTCACCACCGACCCGACCTACCCCAACCTGTCCAGCGACGACCACCGCGACGTGCCCAGCACGTCGCTGCTGCCGAAGACCGAAACGCCCGATACAGCGGCGGCCGACCTGATGAAGCGCGTCACGCAGGGCGCGCACGACACCATCGACCGCGTGGCCAAGACGGCCGCACCACAGGTCCAGCGACTGGGCGAACGCGTCGCCGTCGCCGGCCAGGCCCTGCAGGCCCAGGCCACCAAGATCCGCGAGACCGGCGACGAGTGGGCCGACAGCCTGCGCGAAAGCGTGCGCGCCAAGCCGCTCACCGCCCTGCTCACCGCGTTGGCCATTGGCGCGGTGATCGCGCGCATCAGCCACAGCGGCAACGGACGCTCGAGCTGACCGTCCGGACGGCGGGCACCAATGCGGCCTGCGCCTGCTGAGGATCGACGGCAGGCGTTGGCGGCTGGCGTGACCCGTCGGCCATGAATGTCGATTGGAGCCTGTTCCAGTTCGGCGGTAATCCGCTCGAACTGGTCGTTCGCGGAACGCTCGTCTACTGGTTCCTGTTCCTGCTCTTTCGCTTCGTGTTGCGACGCGACGCGGGGTCGATGGGCATTGCCGACATCCTGCTGGTGGTGCTGATTGCCGACGCGTCACAAAACGCAATGGCCGGCGAATACACGACATTGGCTGATGGCGCGCTGCTGGTTTGCACCCTCGGCGGATGGAACTGGTTGATCGACTGGGCGGGTTATCGATTCCGCCCCGTGCGCCGTTTCGTCGAGGCCGCGCCGGTGGTGCTGGTGCGCCACGGCCAATTGGTACGGCGCAACCTGCGGCGCGAAATGATTTCGATCCCCGAATTGATGGGGCTGTTGCGCCAGCACGGCGTCACGCGGCTGAGCGAAGTGCGCTTTGCGCGGATGGAAGCCGATGGCGAGGTGAGCGTGATCATGTCGCCTGCGGCGGGCGGGGAAAGCGCGCTGTCGCAGCCAAGCTGAACAGCGCGTTACTCGACAGGGACGTTCCGCGAGCGCGGCGGCCGCGCGTTTCAGTGGCGTCGACGACGTTTTCGGTGACTTCTTGTGCCTGGCGCGCCAGCACCGCCTGCCCCTGGGTCATCAGGGCCAGACTGCTCTGCCCGAGTTCCATCATGAATTCGCTGTAATTCTTGAACATGCCCTGCATCAGTTGCACGAACGCGCCCGATTGCATCAACCGTGAGGCTGTCTCGCTGGTTTGCTGGAACAGCGAACTGGCGTTGGCCGATGCCTGTGCCGTGACCTCTGGCGAGGTGGTGAAGCGCGTCAGCAGATCCATGTTGGCTTGAATCAGTTTGACGAACGGCTGTGCCGGAGCTTGGAGGATGTCTTGCATATCAATTCCTTGGTGGTTGTTGTCGCGCGGCCCGGCAGCGGGATGCCGCCGGCGCGCTGCCAACAGTGCTGTGATGAGCACCGGACAATGCATTATCGTCATTCAAATGACCTTACAGATTTCAGATTGCAATCAAATGCGTTGAGACGCCAGCGCCTAATGTCGAACGTCGGATGGATGGAATGTGATATGCCAATGACACGCGCCGCGGATGGCAGGCGATGAAGCGCCGGCCACGTTCGTCCGGTTGGGCCCGCAGCCTGGAACGCAGCTGGGTGGCATTCACCCGCCAGGCCTTGAAGACCAGCCAGCGGCAGGCCGGGCTGGTGCTGGCGGCGGCGGTGCGCAAGCGCACGCCGCCCGCCGGCGACGGTGCCTGGCTGCCGGGCATCGCCGTCGGCGGCACGGGCGCGCGACGCTTTCGCATCTACCGTCCGTCAGGCGTGAAGCCCGGGGAGCGGCTGCCGCTGCTGGTGATGCTGCATGGCTGCGGCCAGGACGCGAAGGCCTTTGCCGAGTCGACGCGCATGAACCGCGTCGCCGACCGCGAACGCTTCCTGGTGCTCTATCCCGAGCAGGACCGTCTTGCCAACGCGCAGGGCTGCTGGAGCTGGTTCGACACGCGTTCGGGGCGTGCAGATGGTGAATCCGCACTGATCATGCTGGCCATCGACCAGGCCTGCCTGCTGCATCCTATCGACCGCGAACGCGTGGCCATCGCCGGGCTGTCGGCCGGGGCCAGCATGGCCGCGCTCGTCGTCACCCGGCACCCCGATCGCTTCAAGGCCCTGGTCATGCATTCGGGCATTCCGCCGGGCACCGCGCATTCCAGCCTGTCGGCGATCGGCGCGATGTATGGCCACCGCGCCACCCGCCCCGCCGCCGCAACGCCGAGGGTCACGCCTGCGCGCTGGCCGCCGCTGCTGGTGATCCATGGCACGGCCGATGGCGTGGTCTCGCCGCACAACGGCCGCGCCGCGGCCGCGTTGTGGGCCGGCGCTGCAGGCGCAAACGCCGGCACGCCGCGCCGCGTTCAGCGCGGGCAGCGCCACCCGATGGACATCACCGACTTCAAGCACCGCGGCAACACCGTCAGCACGCTGGTCGAAGTCACCCGCCTGGCCCACGGCTGGAGCGGCGGTGCCGACGGCAAGGCGTTCGCCGACGCGCGCGGGCCCGACGCGTCGCGCATGACCTGGGCCTTTGCCGCCAAGCAGTTCCGCGGCTGATCGGCGCCCGCTGTCCGCTTTCGGCTGTCGGTTGCCCGCTGCCCGACGCCGAGCGCCGCGCAGCGATCACCTCCCGGCTTACGTGCGCCGTCGAACCGACCACCTGTCGGCTGGCGCCTAGCCTTGAAGTTCATCCAGACACTGCGCCGGCAGACGGCACGGTGCCAGGGCGTCAACCACCGTTTCAAGGAGCCATCGATGAACTATGAAGAACGCGACACGCTGGGCATGTACAAGGTCAGCAGCGCCACACTGCCCAACGGCGACACGCCCCGACAACAAGGCCCCGGCCCGCGGCTGATGGGCGCCGACACGTTGATCGGCAACGACGTCTACAACAAGGCCGACGAGGACCTCGGCGACATCAAGGAAATCATGCTCGACACGCAGAGCGGCCGCATCAGCTATGCCGTGCTGTCCTTTGGCGGCTTCCTGGGCATGGGCAACAAGCTCTTCGCCGTGCCCTGGGCCGCGCTGACACTGGACACGGTGAACAAGCGCTTCACGCTCGATGTCGACAAGCAGCGCCTGGAAAGCGCGCCCGGCTTCGACGAAGACGACTGGCCCGACATGGCCGATGCCACCTGGGCCAAGGGCATCCACGACTGGTACGGCACCGAGCAGCATAGCGACGCGCCGCGCAGCTGAAGCCGCAGCACGGTCGCCTGGGCTGGGTCCGTTCGTTATCGAACGGACCGCCCTGGCTGCCGTGTAGAAACTCAAAGCGTGGCCGCGCGGGATGCCGGTCATGCCAGCGCTGAAATGGCCGTCCGACCCGTCTGTACGAAGGCGTACCATCAAGCAACTCGAAACAAATGCGCCTCACCCCATGTCAGACGCCAGCCATGCGGGTCAGGCTTGGCCAGATCCCTTGGCTGGTCGGGTCACCGACAGCAGTCGACCAGACCAAGTGGCCGAAGCCATCGCCAGCGTCTGGCACGACATCGACGAAGCCCTCCACCCCATCATCGGCCGCCGTGGTGCGGCGGCGCTCTACCAACGTTGCCTGAGCCTGACCGCCAAGCATCACCCCTGGCTGGCCCAGGCCCATGAAGGAGTGCTCGATGCGGTCGATTCGTCGTTGTTGAAATCCACGCTTGCCGCGCAGTCGGCAGCCGAGGCAGCGGCCTGCGGCCGCGCCATGTTCGAGACCTTCCATACGCTGCTGGCCAGCCTGGTCGGTCCGTCGCTCACCGCTCGGATGCTGCGACCCGTGTGGGTCCACCCCGCAGGCGAGCCGCCTGCACAGGACACTGCGCCATGAGTACCAAAGTCAGCATCAACTGCCTGGCCACCGGCGTTCCCGGCCTGGACGCCGTGCTCGCCGGCGGCCTGCCCGAGTTTTCGTTCAACCTGATTGCCGGCCAGCCCGGCAGCGGTAAGACGACGCTGGCCCACCAGATCATGTTCGCGCTGGCGACGCCCGAACGCCCGGCGATCTACTTCACCGTGCTCGGCGAGCCGCCGTTGAAGATGCTGCGCTACCAGCAGCAGTTCGACTTCTTCGACAACGGCGCCGTCGGCCACAGCGTGCGCTTCATCAACCTGTCCGACGATGCGATGACCGGCGATCTCGACCGCGTGCTGCAACGCATCGTCGACGAGGTCCAGACGCACAGCCCGGGGCTGGTGTTCGTCGACTCGTTCCGCTCGGTGGTCTTCGCCAGCGAAAACGCCGGCAACCCGAAGACCAGCCTGCAGTTGTTCGTGCAGCAGCTGGGCATGCTGATGACGAGCTGGCAGGCCACCACCTTCCTGATCGGCGAATACTTCAACGAGACCGACGCCAACCCGGTGTTCACCGTCGCCGACGGCCTGATCTGGATGCGCCAGAGCGTGCAGCGCAATTCGATGGTCCGCAAGATCGAAGTCGTGAAGATGCGCGGCCAGCCGACCCTGCCGGGTCTGCACACCTTCCGCATGGACCGCAGCGGCATCCGCGTTTTCGTGCCTGCCGGCGCGGCCGTCGCCGCACCGCTGCCGGCGTTGACCGGGCCGGCGACGCCGCGGCAGGACCGCGCGCGGATGGGCGTTCCCGCGCTGGACGTCATGCTCGGCGGCGGACTGCCGCGCGGCTATTCGTTGCTGGTCGCCGGGCCTTCGGGGTCGGGCAAGAGCATCCTGGCAGCGTCGTTCCTGGCCGAAGGCGCGCGGGCTGGCGAAACCGGCGTCGTGGTGGCCTTCGAACAGCACCCCAGCTCGGGGCGCAACCCGGTGCTGGCCGACCTGGTGGCGCGCGGCCAGGTCAGCATGATCGACAACCGCGAACCCGATCTGTCGATCGACGAGGTGGTGCTGTTGATCCTCGACGAAGTGCGCCGGCTGAACGCCACCCGCGTGGTGCTCGATTCGCTGAGCGGCTTCGAGCTCTCGCTGGCACCTTCTTTCCGGCCCGATTTCCGCGAATCCCTGCTCGGCCTGGTGACGGCGCTGGCCCGCGCCGGCGTGACGGTGCTGATGACGTCGGAACTCGAAGACCGCTACACCGACCTGCGCTTCAGCCC
>JANMAP010000187.1:0-3111 GCA_031359905.1 Burkholderiales bacterium
CCGCCTCACCGCCTGTTCGAGCGATTGCGTCTGACCGGCTGATTGTGGGATCGGTTTGATACCCGGAAGCAAGTCCGTCCCGATGCGTTCGGCTTCGGTGATGGTTTTACCCGCTGTGGCTACGCTGCCGGTGTAGCCATCGCCCATGCGGTCTGCCACCAGTGCCTTCATGCGATCCAGCGGCAATTGGAGGGCCGCGCCTTCCTGCACCGCCCGGCCATGCACGCCCAGCGATCCATCAGAGCCGTCCCATGCCGCCCGCACCGCAGCGCGCTCATCACCCGCCTGGGTGCGCAGCAATGCTGCCAGTTTGTTTCCCGTGTTTTCTGCCTCAGTCGCTGCCGCACCCTGATAGGTTTGTGCGCCCTGATTTTTCAGCGCATTCAAGCGTGATTCGCCTTGCTGCGCATAGCGGCTTAATAATTGATTGCCGCCAGGACCTTCCGCAGCGATGCGTTCAAGCATGGTCACAGCCGGTTGCTTCACGCCTTGTTGCTGCATCGCCTGCGATAGCGTCAGCTTGGAGCCATCGACAATCGACTCGGGCGCGGCATTCGCGGCCTTGATGACCTGGGCCAATTCTGCTTCACTGATGCCCATGGCCTGGGCCAGCAGTTTTCCCGCTCCAGCCTGATTGCCCTTGACGGCGTTGTAAACCGTGGAGCCGAACTTGCCCGCGAGTTGCAGCACGCCCGGCGTAATCGCGCCTATGCCCGCACCCATCCCCAAAGAATCAGAATCGACCAGCGCCGCAGAAGCCCCGCCTACCGCCGCGCCCGTGCCAGCCCGCAGCGCCTGATTGCCAACCCAGCCCGCCACACCCGGCGCCGCTTGTCCTGCCGTCATACCGCTAGACGCCAAAGCCGTCCCAGCGCGGGTCAAACCGAGCGCCGTGGCACCTGCACCCAGCACAGGCCCGACTGGCGCCGTCACCAGCATATTTCCACCAACACGCCCAATGGACGCGCCCACACTGGGGTTGTCCTGCTTGAACTGCGTTTTACCGGCGTCGTTCATGGCTTTGACGGGCGCCGCTTCCTGCGTACCAGCTACCTTGTCATAACCTTTTGCCAGCCATTCAGCGCCGCCGTCAATACCATCCTTGACGCCGCGAAGACCACCCATGACCAATTGACCACCAGCGGTCAAAGCACCTTGCGGGTTTTCCAGCACGGACGACAGGACAGGCGCAACCGTGCGCAAGCCAGCGCGCAGCGTGTCGCCAAAGCCGCCAGCAGGCGCTGCCGGTTTCTCGGATTTTGGCTGATAGCCCGCCGCCGCCGCCTGCGCAATTTGCGCATCAGTAGCGCCGTCTGGTCCCTCAATCTGCATGATCGAGCCGTCAGGCGCTTGAACTTTATAGACAGCCATCAGCGAATCACCCTAAAACCAGCAGGCATGGCTGGTGCAGCGACTGGCGCTGGAGGCGCGGCACCTGATCCGATGTCACCCATATCCGCGAACACACTTGACGGGTCCATGCCGCGCTTTCTTGCGATGCCTTCATAACTGCCTTTAGCCTTATCGGCTTCGGCTTTGTAAGTACCAATTCGACCATTCGCTTCGGCAAGAATCTGCCTTTTTGTTTCAGGGCTTAATCGGCCACCACCAGCCAGGAACTGCGCATAACCCTTAACCTTCTCAGGAATGCTCGGGCTGTTCGCTACTGTGGCATATTCGCCTTCACGCACTACACTGGTCGGGTCGTAAAGTTTAGCCAAGCCATAGACGATATTGATGTCCGATTGCGTCGTGTTGCGCCCGGTTGCGTCCTTGATGGCTGCATAAGCCGGGTAAGCCTGCTTGTAATTCTTGACCTCGGGCAAGCCTTCAAACTCCTTGCGCAATCCCTGCTCACTGGCAAAACCGGTTTGAATCGTGGCTGCATCGCGTGTGGCCTTTGCGATTTCACGGGTTGCGCCCGCGTTGGCATAGGATGCACCCACTGAGGCGGCGTTGTTCGAGCGTGACGTTGCGTTGGTTGCAGCATTGTTGGCCGTCGAAGTCTGCGCCGACAACACAGAATTTGCATCCGGCGTGGTGTAAGACATAGCCTTCCACTTCTGCTCCATTTGCGTCTTCATATCCATGGCCTTCGCCTGATTTTCCGCAATCAGTGCTGGGTTGTATTCAGCCGGTATTTTTGCGGCAGCTTCAGGCCCAAAGACTTCCGCAGCCTTTTGCCTAGCGCGGTCATAACTGGATTGATCCGTCACGCCACTCATGATCTGCGCCGAAAGCTCTATTTTCTTCAGGTGGCCTTCAAGTTCTGCTTTCTGCTGGTCAAGCCCTGCTTTTTTATTGGCAAGCAGCGTTTTATCAATCTCGCTGCCCTGCCTGTAATTGCCAGCGCCATAAGCCAGTTCACGCAGCTTATTCATGTCGCCGCCTGACTGCCGCGTCAGCTCGCGCATCTGGTTCTCATCCGTCAGGCCGCGCTGGTACTCATCCATTTTCATGCGGCCCATTTGCATGTTCTGCTGTGCACCCTGCACTTCGAGCAGTTTCGCCAAGCCATTCATGGGCGATTCCATTTGCACCGGCTTCAAACCGGAAATGATGCTTGCATCAATAGGCATTTAGAATCCTTGGTCTGCGCTGTAGCCAACACCGCCGGTATAGCGGTACTGGTTTTGAGGTTTTTGGATTTGCTGCATCAGTTGGTTATTCTGATACCCGTTATAAGCCTGTGACAGGCCATTACTCCAGGCGTTCGCCTGCCCCACCGTTCCCGCCGCCTGCGCATTGCCGATGCCCTGCAGGGTGTTGCCTTGATTGAAAGCGTTGGCCTGACCGGCTGCGTTGACGTTGTTTGTCGCCTGCTGACCTGTGCCAGCCACACCGGCCAGCCGGTTGTATTGCGTCGTGTTGTCGTTGTTGAAGCGGTCGTAAGACTTGCCAAACTCCATCGATGCCGTGTCCTGACCAAATCGCTGCATGGCTTTGATCGTGGGTCCAAAGAGCAAACCACCCCGAGCCGCTGCGCTGTTTTCGATATTCTTGTTGCCCTCGTCCATGCGGAACTGATAACCGGGGTCCTTCTGAAAGTCCGACATGCCGAACTTGCGCGACAGCGAACCATAAGCCGGGTCGCTTCTTTCTTTCTCATCA
>JANMAP010000190.1:0-1681 GCA_031359905.1 Burkholderiales bacterium
TGTTTCGCGGTAACGGCCGGTAATCGAGTTCGCCGCGTCGACCACCCGGGTAACGCCGGGTAATGGGCCGTGACCGGGACGGGCATCGTCCCTACCATTCATTCATCCGGGCACACCCGAGCGAAAGCCGGGGTCGCAAAGTTTCCGGTCTACAGCGATCGCGCCACAACGCGTTCGTCACGACAGCGGGACCGCCTGATGATGCATTGCCGCCATCAGTCGTTCCTTGCTGCGTGGACCGCCCCATCGCCGTCAAGGAAGGACCCGCAGCGTGCACCAAATCCCGTCCCGATCCCCAGTTGTTTCTGGGGCGCTCGCGCACCAGGCTCGCCACGTACTGCAGCGCCTGATCCTGCCATTGCTGCTGGTCGCCGGCATCCACGGCACTGCCGGGGCTGCGGGCGCTGCGGGCGCTGCGGGCGTTGCAGCCTCCGCAGTGCAGCGCGTGCCGCACATCAACAAGCCGGCGTTCCCGGTGCTGAACCTGCCCGACCGCGCGTCGGCGGGCCAGCGCGCGATCGATCTGCTGGGCAGCCGGCTGGCGGATGTCGCCGCCTTCTACGGCAAGTCGCCCGACGAACTGAGTTCGCTGCTGCTCAACGATCGCAATCTGCGCATCGACCAGCGCGGGCGCATGTTTGTCGTCGAGGAACTCGAGCGGCCGCTGGCAGCCACCACGGCCACGGCCACCAGCACCGGCGGCCTCGACGGCACGCTGGCGCCGCTGGACCAGACCTTCCTGCTGCACAGCCGGCCCGGCGCCAAGCGCACGATCTACCTGAACTTCAAGGGCGCGACGTTGACCGGCACCGCCTGGAACGGCACCGCCGGCAGCATCACCGCCCTGCCCTTCGACCTCGACGGCCTGCCGTACTCGTTCTCGACCGAGGAACTGCAGCGCATCCAGTACATCTGGCAGCGGGTGGCCGAGGACTACGCTCCCTTCGACGTCGACGTGACCACCGAAGCCGTGGCGCTGGACCTGCTCGCGCGCAGTGGCAGCACTGACCAGATCTTCGGCACCACGGTGCTGATCACGTCGCGGGCCGGCGTCTACAGTTGCAGCTGCGGCGGCGTCGCCTACATCGGTGTGTTCGACGACACCAGCGAGTACTACAAGCCGGCCCTGGTCTTCTACGACGCGCTGGGTAGCGGCAACGAGAAGTACGTCGCCGAGGCGATCGCGCACGAGGCCGGCCACAACATGGGCCTGCAGCACGACGGCTATTCGGGCGGCGGCTACTACAGCGGCCAGGGCAGCGGTGCCAACGGGTGGGCGCCGATCATGGGCGTCGGCTACTACCAGCCCCTGGTGCAGTGGAGCCGCGGCGAATACGCCACCGCCAACAACACGCAGGACGACTATGCGGTGATGCAGAGCAACGGCCTGCCGCTGCGTCTGGATGACCATGGCAACACGCCGGCCAACGCCACGGTGCTCGGCGGGGCCAGCGTCGGCGGGGTGACCAGCGTCGCCCAGCGGGGAGTCATCGAGACATCCGGCGACGTCGACATGTTCGCCTTCACGGCGGCGGCCGGCAGTGCCAGCTTCGCCATCTCGCCGGCCGCGCGATCGCCCAATCTGGACGTGCTGGCGACCTTGCGCGACGCCGCCGGCAACGTGCTCGCGGTGTCCAATCCGGTCGGCGCATTGAACGCCTCGATCAACGTGGTGCTGCCG
>JANMAP010000202.1:0-3622 GCA_031359905.1 Burkholderiales bacterium
GATCGGCGGGCGCAGCATCTACCCCGGCGCGCTCGATTTCGCCGCTGCCCAGGCGCGCGCCGACGAGATCAATGGCGCCCCCCTGTAGCGCCTTGGTCGTCGCCGGGCGGGGTTGAGATGCTCGCCAAGCGCATCATTGCCTGCCTGGACGTGACCGGCGGCCGTGTCGTCAAAGGCGTCAACTTCGTCGAACTGCGCGACGCCGGCGACCCGGTCGAGATCGCCGCCCGCTACAACGAGCAGGGCGCCGACGAACTGACCTTCCTCGACATCACCGCCACCAGCGACGACCGCGACCTGATCCTGCACATCATCGAGGCCGTGGCCTCGCAGGTCTTCATTCCGCTGACGGTGGGCGGCGGCGTGCGCAGCGTGGCCGACGTGCGGCGGCTGCTCAACGCCGGGGCCGACAAGGTCAGCTTCAACTCCGCCGCGGTGGCCAGCCCGCAGGTCATCCGCGACGCGTCGGACAAGTACGGCGCGCAGTGCATCGTCGTGGCCATCGACGCCAAGCAGCGCCATGCCGGCGACCTGGCAGCGCGCGGCCCCGGCTGGGACGTCTACACCCACGGCGGACGCAGGAACACCGGGCTGGACGCGGTGGCCTGGGCACGGCAGATGGCGGACCACGGCGCCGGCGAGATCCTGCTGACCAGCATGGACCGCGACGGCACCAAGAGCGGCTTCGATCTGGCGTTGACCCGCGCCGTCTGCGATGCGGTGCCGGTGCCGGTGATCGCCTCGGGCGGCGTCGGCACGCTGGAACATCTGGCCGACGGCATCCGCATCGGCGGCGCCGACGCGGTGCTGGCGGCCAGCATCTTCCACTACGGCGAATTCACCGTCGCCCAGGCCAAGGCGCTGCTCGCGGCGCACGGCATCGCGGTGCGGCTGTGAACGCCGGCCCATGAGATTCCGCCCGGCCACCGCGAAGGGGGCTCGCCGAGTCGTGCGCAGCACAAAGGTCGTCCAATGACCCGCGCCCCAGCCCGGCCCAAACCCAAGGCCGACCCCGGGTCGCGCCGCGCCTTGCCCAGCCGAGGCAACGTGCTCGGCCGTGGCGGCATGCTGCCGCAACAAGTGCGCTTGATCGGCGGGGTGTGGAAGCGCAGCAAGCTGCCGGTGCCGAACTGGCCCGGCCTGCGTCCGACCCCCGACCGCGTGCGCGAGACGCTGTTCAACTGGCTGGGCCAGGATCTGACCGGCTGGCGCGTGCTGGATGCTTTCGCCGGCAGCGGCGCGCTGGGTTTCGAGGCGGCGTCGCGCGGTGCCGCCGAGGTCGTGCTGCTGGAACGCGAAGGCCCGCTGGTGACCGCCCTGGCCGCGTCCAAGGACCGGCTGAAGGCCGACATGCTGCGCATCGAGCGCATCGATTCGCTGGGCTGGATGGCGCGCTGCGCGCCGGCGCGCTTCGATCTGGTGCTGCTCGATCCACCGTTCGACGCCGGCCTGTCCGACACGGCGCTGGTCGCGGCCGCCCGCCTGGTCGGCGAGGGCGGGTTCGTCTACCTCGAAAGCGGCCAGCCTGTGCCCAGCGGACCGGCCGGCCTGGGCCTGCACCGCTCGGCGCGCGCCGGCGCGGTGCACTCGCAGTTGTTCCGGCGCACCGGCTGAGCGCGGCTACACTGCCGCCGCCCCCACTGTCGCACCCGCGTCGGGAGATCCGCGCCGTGACCACTGCCACCCCGCTGACCGCCGTCTATCCGGGCACTTTCGACCCGATGACGCTGGGCCATGAAGACCTGATGCGCCGCGCGTCCAGTCTGTTCGACCGGCTGATCCTGGCGGTCGCCGCCGGGCACCACAAGCGCACCATGTTCACGATTGCCGAACGGCTGGACATCGCCGTCGAGATCGCTTCGCCCTACGCCAACATCGAAGTCGTTCCGTTCCGCGGGCTGCTGCGCGATTTCGTCGTCGTCAACGGTGGCAAGGTCGTCGTCCGCGGGCTGCGGGCCGTCAGCGACTTCGAATACGAGTTCCAGATGGCCGGCATGAACCGGCAACTGATGCCGGATGTCGAAACGGTCTTCATGACCCCGTCGGACCAGTACCAGTTCGTCAGCAGCACCTTCGTGCGCGAGATTGCCAGCCTCGGCGGTGATGTCTCCAAGTTCGTGGCACCCTCGGTCCTCAAGCGCTTGAAAGAGCGCGTCGCGCAACCCGAGAGTTCCTGAAAAGGAGCCGCGCCATGGCCCTGTGGATCACCGACGAGTGCATCAACTGCGATGTTTGCGAGCCCGAGTGCCCGAACCAGGCCATCAGCATGGGCGCGGAGATCTACGAGATCGACCCCCAGCGCTGCACCGAATGCGTGGGCCACTTCGACACGCCGCAATGCGTGCAGGTCTGCCCGGTCAACTGCATTCCGATCAACCCCGCGTTTGTCGAGACGCCGGCGCAGTTGCTCGCCAAATATCGGGTTCTGACCGGTGCCGCGGCGCCTTCTTCCACGTCGTCTTCGGCGGATGCCTTGCCGTCCACCGCGCGGCCAGCAACTCCTGTTGCCTGAGTTCTGCGGCCGTCGGGCCGATGCCCGCGGCGCCGCCGGCGTGGCGGGCTGCCTGGGCCTCGCGCTGCAGGCGTTCGCGACGCAGCGATTCGGCCAGCGCCGCGTCGCGTTCGGCCCGCGCCTGCGCGGCCTGGACATCGGCGGCCGGCCGCGCGGTGTCGGCCCAGGCCACGGCACGGCCGTCGGGACAGGGCGCGTCGGAGTAGCTGCGGCCATCGGGCCCGCAGCGCCAGATCGTCTGCGCTGATGCGGCGGTGGTGGCGGCGCACAGGGCCAGTGCGAGCAGCGACGGCAGCTTCGTCATGAGCGGTCTCCTGGGATGGACAAGGGCAAGTCCGGCGTGGGCAAGGATGGCGAGGACGGCGAGGACACTGCGTCAGCGGGATCGGGCCGGCGCGGTGGCTTGGGCCGCGGCGGCTGCGCGTGGATGCGGGCCAGCGCCTGATCCATCGCGCCGGCGATCAGCAGATCGCAGGCCTGCAGCGTCTTGTCGATCGTTCGGTCGATCGCCTCGCGGTGCTCGGCCGATGGTTTCTTCAGCACGTAGTTGACCACCTCGGCCTTGACGCCCGGGTGGCCGATGCCCAGGCGCAGCCGCCAGTAGTCGGCGGTGCTGAGCATCTGGTGGATGTCCTTCAGTCCGTTGTGCCCGGCGGCGCTGCCGCCGAACTTGAGCTTGGCCTGGCCGGGCAGCAGATCGAGTTCGTCGTGCACCACCAGCACCTGCGCGGGTTCGATCTTGAAGAAGCGCGCCAGCGTGGCCACCGACACCCCGGAGCGGTTCATGAAGGTCATCGGCTGCAGCAGCCAGACCGGGCCTGCAGGCGCTGCGACACGCGCCAGATGGCCTTGGTAGGCGCGCTCGGGCACCAGACGCGTGCCGAGCTTGGCGGCCAGCGCGTCGACCCACCAGAACCCCGCGTTGTGCCGCGTGGCTTCGTAATCAGGGCCCGGGTTACCCAGGCCGACGAACAGTCGAATCATGGGTCGGGATTATGGGAGGCCGACCCGCGTGACGACCCCACCGGAGTGGGGCCGTCCGTGGAGGGAGTCAGCCGTGGACACCCCCTTGCGAAGGAGGCGGACCACCGCGGCGCGCGTCAGCGCGGC
>JANMAP010000215.1:0-7748 GCA_031359905.1 Burkholderiales bacterium
GCGACTGCGCACGCAGTGCCGCGAAGGCCGGCCAGTCGGCGGCGTGCACGCGTGGCGACAGGTGCAGGGGGCTGCCGGCCAGCAGGTGCTCCAGTTGTTCGCGCCGGTCGAGCTGCGGCCGGCCGCGCAGGTCGACGCCGCCCGCCTCGAGCAGGTCGTAGGCGACGAAGACCACCGGCGCATCGGCCAGCACCTTCTTGCCGAGCAGCTTGCGGCCGATGCGTTGCTGCAGCAGGTGGAACGGCGCCGGCGCGGCGGCCCCGTCCAGCCAGACCAGCACCTCGCCGTCGAGCACCGTCCCGTCGGGAAGGGCCTGGGCGCGGGCAACGATCTCGGGGAAGCGTTCGGTGACCAGTTCTTTGCCGCGCGACCAGACCCAGACCTGGCCGGCGCGCTTGACGAGCTGGGCACGGATGCCGTCGTACTTCCATTCGATTAGCCAGCCCGCCGGGTCGCCGAGCGTCGCCGCGAAGCTCGCCGGATCGGCCTGCAGCGCGTGCGCCAGGAAGAACGGATAGGGCTGGCCGGCATCCTGCGCCGGCGTGCTGGCGTGCGAGATCAGGGCTTCGAAGCGCAGCCCGCTCGGCGTCGCCCGCGCCTCGGTGTAGCCCATCATGCGCTGGGCCACCAGCTTGGCGTCGAGCCCGGCGTGTTCGGCCAGCGCGCGCTGCACCAGCAGCTTGCTGACGCCGACGCGGAAGCCGCCGCCGATCAGCTTGACGAGCAGGAAGCGGCCCGCGGCGTCCAGCCGGTCGAAGGCCTCGACGAGGCGCGCCGACTGCTCGTCGGGCCCCAGTCCGCGCAGTGGCAGCAGGCGCTGCTCAATCCACACGGCCAGTCCTTCATCGTCGTTGCCGCGACCGGGCGGCAGCACCTGGGCGATGGTCTCGGCCAGGTCCCCGACAGCCTGGTAGCACTCCTCGAACAGCCAGTCGGCGACCCCCGCGTGGCGGCAGGCGAAGGCCCGCAGCACCGCGGTGGGCACCACCTGGCGCGGCTTGCCGCCGGCCAGGAAGTAGGTCGCCCAGGCCGCGTCGGCCGGCGGCGCCGCGGCGAAGTAGCGGCGCAGTGCGGCGACCTTGTCGCCGGTGGCGGTGCTGGCGTCGAGCTGCTGGAAGAGCTGGGCGAACAGCCGCATGCGCGCGCGCGGCAGGCGCCGTCAGGCCGCGTCGGGCGCGGCCGGCGGGCGGACGATGGTCACCGGCACGCCACTGCGCGCCAGCACCGCCTGGGCCACCGATCCCAGTTCGCCCGGCCCGTCGAACGCACCGCCGTCCAGCGCGCCCTGGCCGCGCGCGCCGAGCACGATGGCCGCGCAACCGTGGAGCTCGGCGGCCTCGACGACGGTGTGGTGCGGGTCGCCGCCGGCGACCTCGCTTTCGTAGTCCACGCCGGCGGCGTCGAGCAGCGCTTCGGCCGGCTCGAGCAGTTCGGCGCCGGCGCTGCGCCGCATGCGTTCGATGCGTTCGGCATCGTGGACCACGACCAGCTCGTACAGCGAGGCCGGTTCCTGGACATTGAGCAGCACCACGCTGGCCTGCAGGCCGCGCTGCAGCAGCTGCACGGTGTGCGCCACGGCCTGCAGGGCAGCCGCCGATCCATCGGTGGGCAGCAGAATCTTCATCAGGGGGCTCCGTGCGCAGCGGAGGCCGCGCGCTCAGCGCACATCATGCGCCCGGCTCGGCAGCGTCGCCGCAAACCGTCGCCGCTCAGCCGGCGGCCGAGGTGGGGTCGCTCACGCAGTCGCTGGCAGCGACGCTGGCCGCCGGTCGTGCGGCGGCAGCGTCCTCGCCATCGTCGCTGCCGAATTCGGTGCGGAAGCTGCCCGCCTGCAGCCCCTGTTCGCGCAGCCAGCGCACCATCACCGCTTCGTAGCCGTGGGTGACGATGATGCGCTGGGCGCCCGTCCCGCCGATGGCCCGCTGCAGGCCGGGCCAGTCGGCGTGGTCGCTGAACACGAAACCGCGGTCGACGCCCTGGCGCCGGCGCGCGCCGCGCAGCTGCATCCAGCCGCTGGCAAAGGCATCGCTGTGTTCGCCGAGCTTGCGCGACCAGGCGCTGCCGTGCACCGCCGGCGGCGCGACGACCAGGGCGCGGCGCAGCGCTGCGGCGTCGAGTGCGTCCCGGCGCTGCGTTGCCGCCACCGCCACGCCCATCGCGCGGTAGGCCTCGTTGAGCGGTTCGACCGCGCCATGGCAGGCGATCGGGCCGATGCCGGCGTCGAGCCCGGCGAGCAGGCGCTGCGCCTTGCCAAAGCTGTAGCCGAGCAGCAGGCTGGCGCGACCGGCGTCGGCATTCGCCTGCCACCAGGCGTTGATGTCGGCCAGCACCTCGGCCTGCGGGCGCCAGCGGTAGATCGGCAGGCCGAAGGTGCTTTCGGTGATGAAGCAGTCGCAGCGCACCGGTTCGAACGGCGGGCAGGTGGCGTTGTGGTCGCCGACATGCCCGCTGACGAAGTAGTCGCCCGACACGACCCACACCCGGCCGTGGTGTTCGATGCGCACCTGCGCCGATCCGAGCACGTGGCCGGCCGGATGCAGGCTGATGTGCACGCCGTTGATCGACACCGCCTCGCCGTGGGCCAGGGTCTGCAGCGTGATGTTGCCGAGCCGCGCGCGCAGCACGCCGGCGCCATCGGCCTGCGCCAGGTAGGCACCATGGCCGCGCCGTGCATGGTCGGCGTGGGCGTGGGTGATGACGGCGCGCGGCACCGGCCGCCAGGGGTCGATGTGGAAGTCGCCGGGCGGGCAGTACAGGCCTTCGGGGCGGGCGACGACCAGGTCGCCGTCATCGCCCGTCGCAGCGCCCGAAACAGCGCCCGCAGCAGCTCCCGAAAGAGCGCCCGCAACAGCACCAGCAGCCCCGCCTGTCGCAGCGCCCGCAGCAGCGCCCGCGGCGCCGGTCGCCGGGCCGTTCATCCGCGGCGCTCGAGAAACACGCGGCGGATGTCCAGTGAGTCGCGCACGCCGACGTCGACGCGGTGGGCGTGCAGCCAGCGGTCGGCCGCCGCATGGCCCAGCGCGTGCAACTGCTGCAGGAAGCGCAGGTCGGTGTTGAGCTTGCTCGACGGATGCAGCGGCGCCAGGCCCTCGTCGTCGGCGACCATGTGCAGGCGCAGCTTCTTGTACGCGCCCGATTCGACGCGGCCTTCGTGGATCAGCTTCTGCACGAAGGCGATGGCCCGCAGCTCGCCGAGCAGGCCGGCGTTGAAGCTGATCTCGTTGACGCGGTCGCTGATCTCGTCGGGCGTGTCCGGGGTGCCCGGCCGCGCCAGCGGGTTGATGCGCACCAGCACCACGTCGAGCGCGTCGGTGCTGTAGATCAGCGGCCACAGCGATGGATTGCCGCTGTAGCCGCCGTCCCAGTACGGCTGGCCGTCGATCTCCACGGCCTTGAAGATCTGCGGCAGGCAGGCCGATGCGAGCAGGGCGTCGATCGACAGGTCGTGGCGGTCGAAGATCCGCGGCTGGCCGGTGCGCACCGCCGTGGCGGTGACGAAGACCTGCAGCGGGCCGTCGCGCAACGCCGCGGGATCGACATGCTCGTTCAGCAGGGCGCGCAGCGGGTTGTTGCCCAGCGGATTGAACTGGTAGGGGCTGAACAGGCGCACGAACTGGTTGAACCAGGCGTAGCTGGGCTGGTGGTCGAGGTTGAAGCTGCCCAGGCCGGCCACCGCCCCGGGCCAGCCCCCCGGCGTGCCGAAACTGCCGAAGCAGCCCGGCGAGGTGCCGACATCGGCCCAGAACGCCGCCAGCGCCTGGCGCGCGCCGATGCGTCCGCCATCGGCCCAGCCGCTGGCCAGCACGGCGGCGTTCAGCGCGCCGGCGCTGGTGCCGGACAGCGCGGCGATGTCCAGCGTCTCGTCTTCGAGCAGGCGGTCGAGCACGCCCCAGGTGAACGCGCCATGCGATCCGCCGCCCTGCAAGGCGAGGTCGATCGGGTGGCGCGAGGCGCGGCGGCGCGGTACTGGCATGGTCGTCTGGGCCTCCGGCCGTTGCCGGCGACAGCCTGCAAGACCGCGAGCGTAGCGCGCCCACCTTGGCCTTGCGCGCGGCCGGGCCCGGCGCGGGCGAGCAGCCGGTCGCGGTGAGAAGCCAGCCGTCGGCAGCGACCAGCAGGCGATCACAGCCAACAACAGCGGTCCACAGCCATCGACCGCACGCAGGCGATCAGTGTCGCGATCAGTGTCGCGATCAGTGCCGCGATCGGTCTTGCGATCAATAACGGCCGGTGATGCCGGCCACCCGCAGATAGACATTCGCCGCCGCGGCGATCAGCACGCGGCGCGCCCAGCCGCGCCAGCCGCGGGGCGACTGCTGCGGCAAGACTGCCGCAGACACGGCGATGGCGGCGTCGAAGCGCTGCACCAGCGCCCGTGCGAAGTCGCTGTCGCGCACGACGACGTTGGCTTCCAGGTTCAGCAGCAGCGACAGCGGGTCGATGTTCGAGCTGCCAACCGTTGCCCAATCGGCATCGACCACCGCCACCTTGGCGTGCAGGAAGGCCGGGGTGTACTCGAAGACACGCACGCCGTGCGCCTGCAGCTCGTCATACATGGCCCGCGCCGCCAGCGCGGCGATGCGGTAGTCGATCTTGCCCTGCATCAGCAGGCGCACCTGCACGCCGCGGCCGGCGGCCTGGCGCAAGGCGCGGCGGAAGCTGCGGCCGGGGTAGAAGTACGGCACGGCGATGTCGACGCTGTGCTGGGCGTGGCGGATGGCCTCGACATAGCTGCGCTCGATGGCCCGGCGCTGGCGCAGGTTGTCGCGAACGATGAAGGCGGCGCGCATCGGTCCATCTGCTGCGGCATCGGGCAGCTCTGCCGCGCCGCGCAGCGATCGCAGCAGCGACATCGCCTGCTTCCCCGGGCGCGCGCTGCGCGCCACGCGGCGCACCTGCTGGCGCCAGGCCCGCGCCAGGTGGGCGCGGGCCCACATGGCTCTGGCCGTGGCCTGCACGGCCTCGGCCAGCGGACCGCGCAGTTCGACGGCGTAGTCCAGCCGCGGCTGGTCGACCCAGCCATGGTTCAGGTCATGGCGGTCGTCGATGATGTTGATGCCGCCGACGAACGCCACCGTGTCGTCGCAGACGCAGAGCTTCTGGTGCAGTCGGCGCAGTTGGCCCGGCTGCAGCCAGGCATACCAGCGTTCCAGCGGGCGGAAGACTTCCAGGCGCACGTCGCTGTCGGCCATCCGGCGACGCAGGGTGGCCAGCGTGGCCATCGAACCGAAGCCGTCGACCACCACGTGCACCGCGACACCGCGCCGGGCCGCCGCCACCAGCGCTGCCGTGACGGCCTGGGCGGCCGCGTCGTCGTGGAAGATGTAGGTCGCCAGCCAGACCTCGTGCTGGGCCGCGGCGATCGATTCGCACATCCGCGGAAAGAGCGCGTCACCGCCTTCGAGCAGGTCGATGCGGTTGCCGCCGACGAAACGCGGCGCCGGCACCGTCGTCCAGGCGCGCAGGCGGGTCAGGTCGGGGGCGGCAGCGATCTGCGGCTCCTCGATCGCCGGGCCGTCACGCCGGCTCGAGCTCGGCGACCAGCGGCAGGTGGTCGGACATGCGGGCCCAGCTCAGGCCGCGCGGCACCATCGTCGAGCGGCAGGCCAGGCCGCGCAGATAGAAGCGGTCGAGCGCGAACAGCGGCGCCAGCGACGGGAAGGTCGCCGGGCTGAGGCGCGCGGCGCCCGGCGCCGCGGCACGGGTCAGACCGAGATCGGTCATCGGGCCGTCCAGGCGTTCGCCCCAGTCGTTGAAGTCGCCGGCGACAACCAGCATCGCGTCGGCGGGCACCTGCGCGGCGATGAAGTCGGCCAGACGCTGCACCTGGCGGACCCGGCTCGAGTGCACCAGGCCGAAGTGGGCGACCACCGCATGCACCGTGGCACCGTTCCAGGTCACCGGCGCGTACAGCAGGCCGCGCTGCTCGAACCGGTGGTCGCTGACGTCGTGGTGACCGACATCGCCCAGCGGCCAGCGCGACAGCAGCGCATTGCCGTGTTCGCCATGGCGGGTGACGGCGTTGGTGCGGTAGGCCACTTCGTAGCCTTCGGGCGCCAGGAAGTCCGCCTGGCCCTGCGTCGGCCAGCCGAACGAGGTGCGCTCGAAGCGCCGCGCCTCGCGGTGGTGGAACAGCCGCACTTCCTGCAGGAAGACGAGATCGGCATCGAAGGCCTCGACGGCCAGGCCGAGGTTGTGGATTTCCAGCCGCTTGCGCGGGCCCATGCCGCGCACGCCCTTGTGGATGTTGTAGGTCGCCACGCGCAGCGCGCCGATGCCGGTGTACGGCGGCATCAGGGTCGACTGCGGGTGCTTGTGGCGGTTCAACATGGCGCGCGGCCCGCGTATCTTGGCAGCTGGCGGATGGCCGCCGCGTTGCTCGGCGAAAAGCAGCGCCCTGCCGCCTGGTCCCACGGCAGCCAGGCCTGCTGCAGGTGTTCGCGCGGGCTCAGCACCACCGGCGTGCCGGCCGGCACCGTCAGGCCGAAGACATGCTCGGTGTTGTGCGTCACGCCCGGGCCATAGCGGTGCCGCCACTGCGGGTAGATCTCGTAGACGTTGCGCTGCTGCCAGTCGCGCAGCAGGCCGCCGACGGCGTCGACATCGATGCCGGTCTCTTCGAGCACCTCGCGCCGCGCGGTGGCCTCCAGCGGTTCGTCGTCGGCGTCGACCGAGCCGGTCACGCTCTGCCAATAACCCGGGCGGTCGGCGCGCTCGATCAGCAGCACGTCCAGCGCCGGGGTGTGGATGACCACCAGCACCGAGCGCGGGATCTTCAACCGGCGCGAGGCGTCAGACACCGCTGATGACGGCGTCGATCGCGCCGGCGCTGTCGGCGGCCTGCGCGGCCACCGATGTCGCCGGCGCCGCACGGCTGGCGTTCAAGCGCGGCAGGCGTGGCAAGCGCGGCATGTGCGGCAGGTGCGGCAAACGGATCACGCCGCCGGCGTCGGGTTGCGCAAGCGGATGTGCAGCTCACGCAGCTGGGCTTCGTCGACATGGCTCGGCGCCCCGGTCAGCAGGCATTGCGCGCGCTGCGTCTTCGGGAAGGCGATGACGTCGCGGATGCTTTCCGCGCCCGTCATCAGCGTGGCGATGCGGTCCAGCCCGAAGGCCAGGCCACCGTGCGGCGGCGCGCCGTACTGCAACGCGTCGAGCAAGAAGCCGAACTTCACGCGCTGCTGCTCGGGCGTGATGGCCAGCGCCTCGAAGACCTTGGCCTGCACGTCGGCGCGGTGGATGCGGATCGACCCGCCGCCGATTTCCCAGCCGTTGAGCACCATGTCGTAGGCCTTGGCGATGCACGCGCCAGGGTCGGTCTTCATCAGCTCTTCGTGGCCGTCCTTCGGCGCGGTGAACGGGTGGTGCGTCGCGTTCCAGCGGCCCGACTCTTCATCGTGCTCGAACATCGGGAAATCGATCACCCACAGTGGCTTCCACACGTCTTCGAACAGGCCGGCCTTCTTGCCGAACTCGGAATGGCCGATCTTCACGCGCAGCGCGCCGATCGCGTCGTTGACGACTTTCGCCTTGTCGGCGCCGAAGAACACCAGGTCGCCGTCCTGCGCGCCGGTCTGTTCGATGATCTTGGCCAGCGCTTCGTCGTGCAGGTTCTTGACGATCGGCGACTGCAGGCCGTCACGGCCCTTGGCCTTCTCGTTGACCTTGATGTAAGCCAGGCCCTTGGCGCCGTAGATGGCGACGAACTGGGTGTAGGCGTCGATTTCCGAACGCGGCATCGCGCCGCC
>JANMAP010000445.1:0-13864 GCA_031359905.1 Burkholderiales bacterium
GCGCGGTGCGCGGCGGCCGCGTCATCGCCGACTGGCCCGGCCTGGCCAAGAAGGACCGCTACGAAGGCCGCGACCTGCGCATCACCACCGACCTGCGCTCGGCCCTGCGCCCGATCCTCAGCCAGCACCTCGGCGTGCCGCGCGCCGCGCTCAACGACAGCGTGCTGCCCGGCAGCGCGAATCTGCCGTCACTCGATCTACTGAAGTCCGGCAGCGCCTGAAGGAGCGTCAGCGTACGCGGGGAGCGTTGACCGCGACGCCTGCTCGCCGCTCTCCGAAAAGAGGATCGTCAACGCACGCGGGAAAGGTCGGCGTCTGACTGGGCCGCGCTTCAGCAGCAAGTCACGCTGTGCCCCGACCCGCGATCCAGCAGACGCCGTGGATCCGGCTCCGCCGGGCCACTGGCGTCGCCCCCCTGGGGGGGAAGGGCCGAAGGCCCTCCGGGGGGGCTCAAGAATCCGACTTGATCCCGTTGTCCTTGACGACCTTGGCCCAGGTGTCGATCTGCCGATCGATGAAGGCCTTGGCTGCATCCGGCGTGCCGCCGACGATGTCGATGCCCTGGGCAGCCAGCTTGTCGCGCACTTCGGGCTTCTTCAGTGCCGCGGCGATCTCCTCGTTCATGCGCTTGACGATCTCGGGCGGTGTCTTGGCCGGCGCCAGCACGGCCCACCAGGCCGGCGCGTCGAAGCCGGCGAAGCCGCTCTCGGCGACCGTCGGCACATCGGGCAGGGTGCTGCTGCGTTTGCTGGTGGTGACGGCCAGCGCGCGCAGGCGCTTGCTGTCCAGATGCGGCTTGGTCACGAACACCGAGCCGATCGACAGCGGCACGTGGCCGGCGATGGCGTCGTTCATCAGCGGCCCGCCGCCGCGGTACGGCACGTGCACCAGGTCCAGGCCGTTGCCCTTGGCCAGCAGCGTCACCGCCAGATGGCCCAGGCTGCCCGAGCCGATGCTGCCGTAGGTCACGTTCTTGCCGCCCTTGGCCGCGGCAATGACGTCGGCAAAAGTCTTGTAGGGCGAATCGGCGAAGGTCGCCAGGACCATCGCGCTGGTGCCGATCAGCGACACCGCGGCCAGGTCCTTGCGCGTGTCGAAGGGCAGGCTGGGGATCAACGCCGGGTTGACGCCATGGGTGTCGAAAACCACCGCGAAGGTGTAGCCATCGGGGGGCGACGAGGCCACCGACGCCGTGCCGATCGATCCCGACGCCCCGCCCTTGTTGTCGACGACCACGGCCTGGCCGAGCTGCTGCTGCAAGGCCGGCGCGAGGATGCGCGCCACCTGGTCGACCGACCCGCCGGGCGGGAACACGGCGATCAACTTGATCGGCTGCTTGCCCGGCCAGGCCTGGGCGAAGCTGGTGCTGGTGGCGACACAGCCCAGGGCGAGGGCGGCAGCGGCGAGCAGGGAACGGCGAAGGTTGTTCATACCGCGAGTGTCGCCGCGCCGCGGTTGGCGGGGCCCGCTGGGAAACACGGGGGCGGACAGGAACGAGATGGGACCAAGACGGGAACGAGAGGGAACGAGAAGGAACGAGACGGGGGGCGAGACGACGGCGACACGGAGCGAGACAATCGGCTACCCGCGCTGAACGCGTGCCCTGCGAACCGTTGCCATGGCCCACCTGCCCTACGCCGACCTGTCCCGCCCCGACGTGCAGCCGCTGCTGCAGCGCATCGTCGCCGAACGCGGCCATGTGCTGCATCTGTACCAGATGCTGCTGCACAGCCCGCCGTTGGCCGAAGGCTGGCTGCACTTCATGACCAACGTCCGCCAGAAGCTGACGCTGAGCGGTGCTTTGCGCGAGCTGGTGATCATGCGCGTGGCCCAGCTCAACGGCGCGCCGTACGAGGCCGACCAGCACGCGCCGATCGCGCTGAAGGAAGGCGTCACGCCGGCCCAGCTGGCGGCGCTGAACGAATGGGCGGCAAGCAGCGTGTTCGACGACACCCAGCGCGCCGCGCTGGCCTTGTGCGACACGATGACCCGGCAGATCCACGTGCCGCTCGAAACCATGGCCGAGGTGCGCCGCCTGCTCGGTGAGCAGCAGACGGTGGAGCTGACGGCGACCATCGCGTCGTACAACATGGTCTCGCGGTTTCTCGAAGCGCTGCACATCCACAGCGACGACCCGCGCTGAAGGGGGGCGGATCCGCGGGACTCTGCTCCGCGCGGCTCTGATCCGCGGGCTCTGATCCGCGGATTCTCCTGAACGCTGCGGGCCTGTCGGCGGCTTTGCCGGCGCTCTGCCTCGCGGTCGTGTCAGGGCGGCAACAACGCCGCGATCGCCCGCGCCATGCGCTCGGCCGCGCCGCGGTGCTGCGCCGCGAAGGCCCGCGCGCGGTCGGCCCAGATCGCGCGATCGGAGGCGCTGGCCAGGGCCACCGCGCGGCGCACACCGTCGGTCATGTCGGCGGCGCGCTGCGCCGCGCCGGCAGATAGCGATAACTCGGCGGCCTGTTCAAAGTTGAAGGTGTGCGGCCCCATCACCAGCGGGCAGCCGCAGGCCGCGGCCTCGATCAGGTTGTGGCCGCCCAGCGGCGCGAAGCTGCCGCCGAGCAGCGCCACATCCGCAGCAGCGTAATACAGCGGCATCTCGCCGATCGAATCGCCGAGCCAGACATCGGCCAGCGCGGCGTCGGGCGCTGGCGCGTCGACCCAGGCGCTGCGCCGGCGCATGTGCAGCCCGGCCGCAGCCACCAGCCCGGCGACCTCGTCGAAGCGCTGCGGATGACGCGGCACCAGCAGCAGCAGCGGGCGCGGCGCGGGCAGCGCGCCCCACGCTGTCAGCAGCGCAGCCTCTTCGCCCTCACGGGTGATCGCCGCCAGCACCACCGGCCGCGACAGCAGGGCGCGCCACTGACGGCCCTGGGCCAGCAGCGCCGGCGCGGGCGCGACATCGAACTTCAGGTTGCCCGCGACCTCGACCGCCAGGGCCCCGGCCGCGCGCAGACGGCGCGCGTCGTCGTCGGTTTGCGCCAGCACGCGCGCAAAACTGGCCACCGCCGGTTGCATCAGCGAGCGCAGGCGCAGTCCCTTGCCCAGGCTGCGCTCGGACAGCCGCGCATTCGCCAGCACCATCGGCACACCGGCGCGCCGCGCCTCGTGCAGCAGGTTCGGCCAGATCTCGGTTTCCATCAGCACGCCGAGCGCCGGCCGCTGCGCGCGCAGGAAGCGCCGCACCGCGCCGGGCGTGTCGTAGGGCAGCCAGGCCTGCGCGTCGCCGGGCTGCAGCAGGTCGCGGCCGGCATCGCGGCCGGTGGCGGTGCCATGCGTCAGCAGCAGGCGCAGCCCGGGGCGCTCGATGCGCAGGGCGTCGACCAGCGCCGCGGCGGCGCGGGTTTCGCCGAGCGACACCGCATGCAGCCAGACCCGGCCCAGCGGCGCATCCCCCGCGCCGACGCCCAGGCGTTCACGCCAGCCCTGGCGGTACAGCGGCTCGCGCCGGCCGCGCCAGCGCAGGCGCGCCAGGTAGGCCGGCGTGGCCAGGCGCAGCAGCGCGGAGTAGGCCGCGCGGGCCCAGCGGCCGCTCATGACCAGCCTTCGTGCCGCGCACTTCGGTATGAGCCCTTCGGGCGGCCGGGCGGGCTCATCGCAGACCGGCGCGGCGAACGGTCAATGCGCCGCCGCGGCCACCATCGCGTCGGGCTTGACGCTGCGCAGCGCGGCCATGAACTGGGCCTCGATGCGTTCCAGCGCCTCGGGCGTGTGGCCCTCGAAGCGCAGCACCAGCACCGGCGTGGTGTTGCTGGCGCGGATCAGCCCGAAGCCATCGGCGAAGTCGACGCGCAGGCCGTCGATGGTGCCGATCTCGCCGCCGTCGAACTTCAATCGGCCATCGGCGGCACGCGCCAGCAGTTCGGCGACCACCGCGTGGTGCTCGCCCTCGGCACATGGCACGTTCAATTCGGGGGTGTTGAAGCTGGTCGGCAGCGCGTCGAGAAACGCGCTCGGGTTCTTCTCGCGCGACAGGATCTCGAGCAGCCGCGACGCGGTGTACATCGCATCGTCGAAGCCATACCAGCGCTCGCCGAAGAACAGGTGCCCGCTCATCTCGCCGGCGAACGGCGCGCCGGTTTCCTTCAGCTTGGCCTTGATCAGCGAGTGCCCGGTCTTCCACATCAGCGGCCTGCCGCCGGCCTCGCGGATGACCACCGGCAGGCGCTGGCTGCACTTGACATCGAAGATGATCTGAGCGCCTTTGCGGCGCTTGAGGATGTCGCGGGCGAACAGCATGATCTGCCGGTCGGGATAGATGATGTGGCCCTGCGCCGTGACCACGCCGAGCCGGTCGCCATCGCCATCGAAGGCCAGGCCGAGTTCGGCCCCGGTGGCATGCACGACCTTGATCAGGTCGGCCAGGTTCTCGGGCTTGCTCGGGTCGGGGTGGTGGTTCGGGAAGTCGCCATCGACCGCGCTGTACAGGTCGATCACCTCGTTGCCCAAGGCGCGCAGGATGGCCGGCGCGGTGGCCCCCGGAATGCCATTGCCCGAATCGACGACGATCTTCATCGGCCGCGCCTGGCGCGCATCGCCGACGATGCGCTGGGTGTATTCCGCAACGATGTCCATCCTGCCGCTGCGCCCGCGCCGCGACACATAGTCCTCGGCCTCGATGCGCCGCTTCAGCGCCTGGATGTCCTCGCCATAGATGGCGCGGCCGCTCATCACCATCTTGAAGCCGTTGTAGTCCTTCGGGTTGTGGCTGCCGGTGACCTGGATGCCGCTGTTGCAGCCCTGCCGCCCGCGCGTCGCGGCAACGTAGTACAGCATCGGCGTGGTGACCATGCCGATGTCGACCACATCCAGCCCGGTGCTCTTCAATCCGCGGATCAGCGCCGCGGCCAGCACCGGGCCCGACAGCCGGCCATCGCGACCCACCGCCACGGCCTTCTCGCCGGCGGCCACGGCCTGGCTGCCGAAGGCCCGGCCGAGATGCTCGGCGAAGGATTCGTCGACGTTCCTGCCGACGATGCCGCGGATGTCATAGGCCTTGAAGATGGTCGGATCGATCTGCATGAAGCGCGCTCGGCTGGCAAAAGTGGCGCGATTGTAGGCAGCGGTCCACGGCCGGTCGGTGCGCCGCCGGCGCCGATGTCGAGTCGCCGGGGAGCCGCGCCGCCATGGTTCTGTTGCGCGTTGTCGGCGTGCTGCCAGCGGCCGACAGCGGCCGAGGCACAGGTCCGAAAACGGCGAGTCCGCGCCACCGTGCGACCTATCATGGCCGCATGGTTCTCGACCCCGATGCTGCCTATCTGGCCCTGATGGCGCGCGATGCGCGCTTCGATGGGCGGCTGTTCGTCGGGGTCACGTCGACCGGTGTGTACTGCCGCCCGGTGTGCCGCGTGCGCACGCCGCGGCGCGAGAACTGCCGCTTCTTCGACACCCGCGCGCAGGCCGAGGCCGCGGCCTTCAGGCCGTGCCTGAAGTGCCGGCCGGAGATCGCGCCCGGGCTGTCGCAGATGGACTCGTCGCAGGCCCTGGCCGACACCGCGGCGCGCTGGATCGAGCACGCCGTGCACAGCGGCCAGCCGATCGCGCTGCCGGCCATCGCCATGCGGCTGGGCATCACCGACCGCCACCTGCGCCGCATCTTCCAGGCCGCGCATGGCGTGGCCCCGCACGACTACCTGACCACGCAGCGCCTGCTGCTGGCCAAGCAGCTGCTGACCGACACCGCGCAGCCGGTGACCCAGGTGGCGCTGGCCAGCGGCTTCGACAGCCTGCGCCGCTTCAACGCCGCCTTCGTCGAACGCTACCGGCTGCAGCCGACGCAATTGCGCCGCGCCCAGCGCGCCGATGCCACGGCATCCCCGACCACGGCGCGCCGCCGCGCGCCACGCCCCGAGCCGGCGCTGCGCCTGGCCTACCGGCCGCCCTACGACGTGGCGGGCGTGCTCGGCTTCTTCGAGCGCCGCGTGGTGCGCGGCGTCGTGTCCGGCGCCGGCCTGAACCTGCGCCGCACGCTGCTGGGGCCGCTGCCGGGCGGCGCGGCGCTGGCCGGCTGGCTGTCGCTGCGCTTCGAGCCCGACCGACACGAGGTGCATGTCCATGCCTCGGCCAGCCTGTCGCCGGTGCTCGGCGCGCTGCTGCAGCGCGTGCGCCATCTGCTGGACCTGGACGCCGAGCCGACGCGGATCGACCCGGTGCTGGCCCGGCTGCCGCACCCGCCGCGCGCCGGCCTGCGCCTGCCCGGATCGATGGACGGCTTCGACACCGCGCTGCGCGTGGTGCTCGGGCAGCAGGTCACCGTGAAGGCCGCGCGCACGCTGGTGCAGCGCGTGGTCGACCGCTTCGGCACGCCGATCGAAACACCGCACACCGACCTGACGCATGTGGTCCCCAGCGCCGCGGTGATCGCCGCCGCCGACCCCGAGGTCATCGGCAAGCTCGGCATCGTGCGCCAGCGCGTGCGCGCGCTGCAGGCGCTGGCCAGCGAGGTGGCGGCGGGCCGCATCGTGCTCGAACGCGGCGCGCCATTGCAGCCCACGCTGGACGCGCTGCGCGCGCTGCCCGGCATCGGCGACTGGACAGCGCAGGTCATCGCGCTGCGCGCGCTCGGCTGGCCCGACGCCTGGCCAAGCACCGACATCGGCCTGATGAACGCGCTCGGCTCGCGCGACCCCAAGCACCTCAATGCCCTGGCCGAATCCTGGCGGCCGTGGCGCGCCTATGCCCTGATGCGGCTGTGGCACTTCGTGGAGACCACCGAATGAACGCCGACCATCCAACCCTGCAGGCGCAATGCCGCATCGACACGCCGATCGGCCCGCTGACCCTGGCCGCCACCGCGCGCGGCCTGGCCGCGGCCTTGTTCGACGCGCAGTCGCACCACCCGGGCGCGCTGCGCGTGGCCGACGATCCGCGGCATCCGCACCTGCGGCAGGCGGCGCGTGAACTCGGCGCGTACTTCGACGATCCCGACGCGCCGTTCAGCGTGCCGCTGGACCCGCCCGGCACGCCGTTCCAGCAGCGCGTTTGGCAGCTGCTGTGCGCCATCGGCCCGGGGCGCCTGTGCACCTACGGCGAGATCGCCGAGCAGGCCGGCGTGCCTAAGTCGGCGCGCGCTGTCGGCGCGGCGGTCGGCCGCAACCCGATCGCCATCATCGTGCCCTGCCACCGCGTCATCGGCCGCGATGGATCGCTGACCGGCTATGCGGGCGGGCTGCAGCGCAAGGAAGCGCTGCTGCGGCTGGAAGGCGCTTACTGACATGACCCCCCGATGCGACCTTCGGTCGCCTCCCCCCAAGGGGGGCGCCGCCGGCGGCCTGGCGGAGCCAGATCCGTGGCGGCTGCTCGATCGCCGCAGGAGCGTGCGTCGCTCGTCGCGTTGCGAGGCGGAGCGGACATCATGACCCGCCGCGACAGCGCCGACCTGCTGCTGCTGGCCGCGATCTGGGGCGGCTCGTTTCTCTTCATGCGCCTGGGCGCACACGAATTCGGCCCGCTGGCTCTGGTCTTCCTGCGGGTGGCCGGCGCCAGCCTGCTGCTGCTGCCCTGGCTGCTTTGGCGCGGCGAACTCGGCGCGCTGCGCGCGCACTGGCGCGACATCGCGGTGATCGGCGTGCTCAACTCGGCGCTGCCGTTCACGCTGTTCGCGCTCGGCTCGCTGGTGCTCGGCGCCGGACTGATGGCGGTGTTCAACGCCACCGCGCCGCTGTGGACCGCGCTGCTGGCCTGGGCCTGGCTGGGCGAACGCCCGGCGGGCCCGCGCCTGACCGGACTGGCGCTGGGCTTCGCCGGCGTGCTCGGGTTGAGCTGGGGCCAGGCCGACTTGCGCGCTGGCGCGGCCGGCATCAGCCCGGCGCTGGCGGTGCTGGCCTGCCTGGGCGCGTCGGTGCTCTACGGCCTGGCCGCCATCCTGTCGCGGCGCCGACTGGTCGGCGTGCCGCCGATGGCGGTGGCCGCCGGCAGCCAGGTCGCATCAACGCTGTTGATGGCGCTGCCCGCATGGTGGTGGTGGCCGGCAACGCCGCCGAGCGCGCGCGCCTGGATCGCGGCGCTGGTGCTGGCGCTGGTCTGCACCGGCCTGGCCTACGTGCTGTACTTCCGACTGCTCGCCAACGCCGGCGCCACCAACGCGATCTCGGTCACCTTCCTGGTGCCGGCCTTCGCGATGCTGTGGGGTCTGGTGTTCCTGGGCGAATGGCCGACGCCGGCGATGCTGGCGGGCGCCGGCGTGATCCTGCTCGGAACCGGCCTGGCCACCGGCCTTGTGAAGCTGCCGCGCTCCGCGCCGGCGTCGTGAGGTCGACGCGGTCGGCCCGCGCGACGCCGACGGCTACCTGAAGCGGGACTGCGCGACGGTCTTGACGTCGCCGGGCAGCGTGGCGATGTAGTCGGCCATGGCCTTCAACTCGCTGCGCTTGAACTGCTTGACCTGGCCGCCCATGATGGCGTTGCCGCGACCGACCTGCGCCTTGCCTTCGGTGGCGTACGCGCGCAGCGAGGCGTACAGATAGTCGGCATGCTGGCCGGCCAGCTTCGGGTACCCACCATCGATCGGCTTGTTGAAGTTCGCGCCATGGCACGAGACGCAGGCGCCCTTCGTCAGCAGCGCGGCGACCTCGGCAGACGGCGCCGGTACCGCGGCATCGTCGGCCACCGTCTTCACCGACGCGGTACCGATCTGTTCGTAGAAGGCGCCGAGGTCGGCCATGTCCTGATCGCTCAGCGAGGCGGCAATCCCGCGCATCGTCGGATGCTTGCGTTCGCCCTTCTTGTAGGCGGCGAGCGCGGCGGCGATGTACTTGCTGCCCTGGCCGGCGATCTTCGGCACCTTGTAGACCTCGGGAAAGCTGGCCTGGTAGCCGGCGATGCCATGGCAGCCGATGCACATCGCCGCCTTGTCATGGCCCTTGGCGGCGTCTTGGGCCTGGGCGGCGGGCAGAACCGCGAAGACAGCGGCGAGCGCCAGCGCAAGGGGGAGTGACTTGATCATCGTCGAGGGCGGGGAATCGATGACGGCGGGCCGTCGGATGGCGGCGCCCGACAGCAGCCCGGCGACCAGCGAATCAACATAATTATAGGCCCCCTTATACTGGGTCGAACCGCCTGAACGAGGCCACGCGCGTGGCTGCCGCACGATGAAATTCCAGGGTTCGCAGAACTATGTGGCCACGCCCGACCTGATGCTGGCGGTCAACGCCGCGGTCACGCTGCAGCGCCCCCTGCTCATCAAGGGCGAGCCCGGCACCGGCAAGACGATGCTCGCCGAGGAAGTGTCCACGGCACTCGACATGCCGCTGCTGCAGTGGCACATCAAGAGCACCACCAAGGCCCAGCAGGGCCTGTACGAATACGACGCAGTGAGCCGCCTGCGCGACAGCCAGCTGGCCGGGGTCGAAGGCTCGGAGCGGGTGCGCGACATCCGCAACTACATCGTCCGGGGCGTGCTCTGGCAGGCCTTCACCGCCGAGCAGCCGGTGGCGCTGCTCATCGACGAGATCGACAAGGCCGACATCGAATTCCCGAACGACCTGCTTCGCGAGATCGACCGCATGGAGTTCTACGTCTACGAGACGCGCGAACTCGTCAAGGCCCGGCACCGCCCGATCGTCTTCATCACCAGCAACAACGAGAAGGAACTGCCCGACGCGTTCCTGCGCCGCTGCTTCTTCCACTACATCAAGTTCCCCGACCCCGACACCATGCGCGCGATCGTCGACGTGCACTTTCCGGGGCTCAAGAAGCAGCTGCTGGGCGCCGCGCTGAAGACCTTCTACGACCTGCGCAACCTGCCCGGCCTGAAGAAGAAACCATCGACCAGCGAGCTGCTGGACTGGCTCAAGCTGCTGGTCGCCGAGGACATCCCGGTCGAAGCCCTGCACAGCGGCGACGACAAGGTGGCGGTGCCGCCGCTGGTCGGCGCGCTGCTGAAGAACGAGCAGGACGTCACCCTCTTCGAGAAGCTCGTTTTCATGCAACGCAACAACCGCTGAGCACGGCCTTGGGCTGGCCTGCTCCTGTCACGCTCGCCGGCCCGCAGGCCCGGATCGAGCCGCTGTCGCAGGCCCACCACGACGGGCTGTGCGCCGCGGCCAACGACGGCGAACTGTTCCGTCTTTGGTACACGGCGGTGCCCGCGCCCGATGCCATGGCCGCCGAGATCGGGCGCCGGCTGGGCCTGCAGGCCAGCGGCTCGATGCTGCCTTTCACCAGCATCGACAGCAGCGGCCGCATCGCCGGCATGACGACCTACATGAACATCGATGCCGCGCACCGCCGCGTCGAGATCGGCAGCACCTGGACTGCCGCGTCGCTGCAGCGCACGGCCTTCAACACGCAGTGCAAGCGCCTGCTGCTCGGCCATGCCTTCGAGACGCTGGATTGCATCGCCGTCGAGTTCCGCACCCACCGCCTGAACACGCAGAGCCGGCGGGCCATCGAACGGCTGGGCGCGCAGTTCGACGGCATGCTGCGCGCGCACCAGATCGGCAGCCACGGCATCGTGCGCGACACCGCCGTCTACAGCATCACCGCGCCCGAATGGCCGGCGGTGCGCGCCCACCTCGACTGGCAGCTCGTCAAGCCGCGCTGACCCGTTCCCGTCTTTTCCACTTTCTCCACCCGCTGTAGCGCGCCATGGCCAAGAAGAAAACCATCACCGTCGACGACCTGTGGAAGATCGAACGCCTGGGCGCCCCCAGCCTGTCGCCCGACGGCGCGCAGGTCGTGGCCACGCTGTCGCGCTTTTCGATGGACGACAACAAGACGAGCTCGGCGCTGTGGTTGCTGTCGACGCTCGGCGGCGCACCGCGCCTGTTGACCACCGGCGGCGAGAAGGACGCCCACCCGCGCTGGAGCCCGCACGGCGACCTGATCGCCTTCACCGCCAAGCGCGACCAGGAAGGCGTCAAGGACGACGAGGCGCAGCTCTACGTCATCGCCCCCGATGGCGGCGAGGCGCGGCGCGCCGCGGCAGTGGCCACCGGCGTCGACGCCTTCCGCTGGTGCCCCGACGGGCGGCGGCTGGTCTTCGTGTCGTGGGTCTGGCCGAACCTGAAGGGCGGCGCCGCGCAGGCCAAGCAGCTGAAGACCTTCAAGGAGCGCAAGGACAGCGGCTACGTCACCAGCGAATCGCACTACCGCCACTGGGACCGCAACCTGCCGATGGGCCGCGTCGCGCATCTGCACCTGCTGGAGCTGGCGGCCGATGGCAGCGCCGGCAAGGTGCGCGACCTGTTCGAGGGCACCACCTATGAACTCGGCCGTGCCGAGCCCGACGCCAACCATTTCGACATCTCGCCCGATGGCAAGCGCCTGGTCTTCGCCTTCGACCCGCAGCCCGAGAAGCGATCCGACGGCCGCTTCGCGCTGGCCGAGATGGAGATCAAGAGCGGGAAGGTCAAGGTCATCGCGCAGGACGCGGCCTGGGACTTCGGCGCGCCGCGCTACAGCCCGGACGGCGGCCGCATCGCCTTCCTGGCCAGCCAGCAGGGCATCAAGCACACCATGCCGTCGCAGCTGGCGGTGTGGGGCCGCGACGGCGGCGCGTGGGATGTGGTCAGCGCCGAATGGGACCACGAGGTCATCGCCCCGCTGCACTGGGAAGACGATGGCCAGGCGGTGCTCTTCGTCGCCGAACAGAAGGGACGCAAGCACCTGTGGCGCTTCGACCTGCCCGACCGCCGCGCCGAGGTGGTGGTGGCTGGCGGCTGGGTCGGCAACTTCGACAAGGCCGCGGGCACGCTGGTCACGCTGATGGATTCGGCCAGCCATCCGGCACAGCTGCGCGCCCACCTGCCGGGCGAGCCGCCGCAGCGCATCGAACGCTTCAACGACAAGCTGCTGGCGCCGCTGGCGCTCGGCCGGGTCGAGGAAGTCTGGGTCAAGGGCGCAGATCCGATGGCCGGCGCCGGTCCGAAGACAGGCGCCGCCGGGGGTGACCGTGTCCAGATGTGGCTGGTCTACCCGCCCGACTTCGACGCCAAGAAGACCTACCCGCTGATGCACAACATCCACGGCGGCCCGCACACCGCCGCCGGTGACAACTGGCACTACCGCTGGAACACCCAGGCCTTCGCGGCCCAGGGCTATGTCGTGGCCAGTGTCAACTACCACGGCAGCAGCAGCTTCGGCTACGCCTTCCTCGACAGCATCACCCACCGCTGGGGCGAACTCGAACTGCAGGACATCGAGGCCGGAACGAACTGGCTGCTGAAGAAGCCGTGGATCGACAGGAAGCGCGTCTTCGCCACGGGCGGCAGCTACGGCGGCTTCGTGGTCGCGTGGATGAACGGGCATGTGAAGCCCGGCCGCTACGCGGCCTACATCTGCCATGCCGGCTGCTTCGACTGGGTCGGCATGTTCGCCGACGACGCGTACACCTGGCATGCCAAGGAACTCGGCAGCTGGTACTGGGACGACATGGCCAAGATCCATGCACAGAGCCCGCATGCCTTCGCCGGCACGATGAGCACGCCGACGCTGGTGATCCACGGCGCGCTCGACTACCGCGTTCCCGACGCCCAGGGCCTGGCCTACTACAACACGCTGAAGGCGCGCCGCGTCGATGCCCGGCTGCTCTGGTTCCCTGACGAGAACCACTGGATCCTGAAGCCGCGCAACAGCCAGCTCTGGTACAGCGAGTTCTTCGCCTGGCTGCGCCGCCACGACCCGGCGGTCGCGCCCTCGCGCTGAGGAATCCGGCGGCTCACAATACCGCCAGCGACCCCCATCGACCGCAAGCCATGCTGATCGACTTCTTCTACACCCTGCGCGCGGCCAAGCTGCGGGTGTCGGTGCGCGAATACCTGAGCCTGCTCGAAGCCCTGCAGGCCGGCGTGATCGACGACGCGGGGGGGCCGACGATCGACAAGTTCTATTTCCTCGCGCGCACTGTGCTGGTCAAGGACGAAGCCCAGTTCGACAAGTTCGACCGCGCCTTCGCGGCCTATTTCAAGGGCGTCGAACTGCTCACCGACTTCACCCAGGACGTGCCGCTGGACTGGCTGCGCAAGACCTTCGAACTCGAGCTCAGCCCCGAGGACAAGGCGGCGATCGAGAAGATGGGCTGGGACGAGTTGATGGAAACGTTGAAGAAGCGCTTCGAACAGCAGAAGGACCGCCACGAAGGCGGCAGCAAGATGATCGGCACGGGCGGCACCAGCCCGTTCGGCGCCTACGGCTACAACCCGCAGGGCATCCGCATCGGCCAGGACAAGGGGCGCAACAAGAGCGCCGTCAAGGTCTGGGACCAGCGCGCCTACAAGGACTACGACGACACCCGGGAACTCGGCACGCGCAACATCAAGATCGCGCTGCGCCGGCTGCGGCGTTTTGCGCGCGAGGGCGCCGAGACCGAGCTGGACCTGCAAGACACCATCCACTGCACCGCCGCCAATGCCGGCCTGCTCGACATCAAGCTGGTGCCCGAGCGCCACAACAAGGTCAAGGTGCTGCTGCTGATGGACGTGGGCGGCACCATGGACGAGCATATCCACCGCGTCGAGGAGCTGTTCTCGGCGGCCAAGACCGAGTTCAAGCACCTCGAGTTCTATTACTTCCACAACTGCGTGTACGACTTCATGTGGAAGAACAACCGGCGCCGCTACAGCGAGAAGTTCCCGACCTGGGACATCATCCGCAAGTACAACAAGGACTACAAGCTGATCTTCGTCGGCGACGCGACGATGAGCCCGTACGAGATCCTCCAGCCCGGCGGCAGCGTCGAATACAACAACGAGGAGCCGGGCGCCGAATGGCTGGCGCGGCTCACCAGCGCGTTCCCCAAGTTCGCCTGGATCAACCCCGAGCCGCAAGGCGTGTGGGGCTACCGCCAGAGCATCGCCGTGGTCCAGCAGTTGATGAACCAACGCATGTTCCCTCTCACGCTGGCCGGGCTTGAAGGGGCGATGCG
>JANMAP010000271.1:0-2128 GCA_031359905.1 Burkholderiales bacterium
CGTTTCGAATCCAGCGCGCCCTGCGGCTGGACGCTGCGCAGCTGCACCAATTGGCCGACGTGCTGATCGACTGCGTCGACGGCGGCGCCTCGGTCGGTTTCATGCATCCGCTCGCCGCTGCCGACGCGCTGGCCTTCTGGCGGCGCGTTGCGCACGGCCTGGCGCAGGGCGATCGTGCGCTGTTGCTGGCCGAAGACGAGGCCGGCATCGTCGGCACGGTGCAGCTGGTCTGGGCTGGCATGCCCAATCAAGCGCACCGCGCCGATCTGGCCAAGATGCTGGTCCACCGCCGCGCCCGCCAGCGCGGTCTCGGTGCGGCGCTGCTGCGTGAAGCGGAGGCGGTGGCCCGCGAACGCACCAGGACCCTGCTGGTGCTCGACACCGCCACCGGCAGCGATGCCGAGCGGCTGTATGCGCGCCTGGGCTGGCAGCGCTGCGGCGTGATCCCGGGCTACGCCCTGTGGCCGCGCGGCGGGCTGTGCGACACAACGCTGTTCTTCCGCTCGTTGGCCGCCGCGTGACCGCCGTCGCATCCGCGGCAGGGCCACGCCTCGGTGTAAGTCCTCATCTCGCAAGCCCGCGGGATGTCGCGGCAATCCTTGTTTGCAGGTCGGTGTTTGACTTAGTCTTCGGAAGGTTACTCAAAAGTAGACCGCAGGAGACCGTGTGGGCGTGCATGTCGCTGACGAGCCATCGTTGCTGGTGCCGCCGCTGTTGAGCGTGCAGGGCTTGAGCCTGTCGTTCGGCGGCGTGAAGGCGCTCGACGGCATCAGCTTCGATGTGCTGCCGGGTTCGATCACTTCGCTGATCGGCCCCAACGGTGCGGGCAAGACCTCGGTCTTCAACACCATCTCGGGTTTCTACAAGCCGGCCGCCGGCCACATCAGCTTCGACGGCCGGCGACTCGACGGGCTGGATTCGCCGGCGCGCGCCGCGCTGGGGCTGGCCCGCAGCTTCCAGAACATCGCGTTGTTCCGCGGGCTGACGGTGCTCGACAACATCAAGCTCGGCCGCCACTGTCACCTGAAGAGCAACCTGCTCGACGCGCTGTTCTATTCGCGGCGCGCCCGCCGCGAGGAAGAAGCCCTGCGCGCCGAGATCGAGGAACGCATCATCGATTTCCTCGAGATCGACCACATCCGCCACGCGCCGGTGTCGGCACTCTCGTACGGGCTGCAGAAGCGCGTCGAGCTGGCGCGCGCGCTGGCGATGAAGCCGCGCCTGCTGATGCTCGACGAGCCGGTGGCCGGCATGAACCGCGAAGAAACCGACGACATGGCGCGTTTCATCCTCGACGTGCGCCGCGAATGGGGCGTCACGGTGTTGATGGTCGAGCACGACATGGGCCTGGTGATGGACCTGTCGGACCATGTGGTGGTCGCCAATTTCGGCCAGGTCATCGCCCGCGGCCGGCCGGCCGAGGTGCAGAGCGATCCCGAGGTCGTGCGCGCCTATCTCGGCTCGGGCGACATCGCCAGCCTGCGCCAGAAGCTGCGCGGCGGTGCGGCAATCATCGACGCGTCCAGCGCAGCCGCAGCCGCATGAACTTCGACTGGCTGCTGCTGCTGGAAGTCACGCTGGCCGGGCTGGGCACCGGCGGGCTGTATGCGCTCAGCGGCCTGGCCTTCGTCATCATCTACAAGACAACGCGGGTGGTGAACCTGGCCATCGGCGAGATGATGATGCTCGGGGCGTACCTGTTCTTCGCCTTCGCCACCGCGCTGGCGCTGCCGCTGTGGCTGGCGCTGCCTGGCGCGCTGCTGGCCAGCGGGGCGCTCGGCGCACTGGTCGAACGCGCGGCAATCCGCCCGATGCTCGGCGAATCGCCGACTTCGACGTTCATGGTCACCGTCGGCCTGTCGTCGGTGTTCGTCGGGGTGGTCGTACTGGTGTGGGGCGCCGACCAGCAGCGCCTGCCCGTTTTCCTGCCCGGCGATCCGGTCCTCCTGGGGCCGGTGCTGGTCGCGCCGAAGATCTTCTACGGCTTCTGGATCGCCATGGCGCTGATGGCCGCGGTCCTGCTGCTGTTCCGCCTGTGGCGCGGCGGCGTGGCCCTGCGCGCGACCGCATCCGACCACCTGGCGGCCTATGCGGTGGGCATCAACGTGCCGCGTGTGTTCTCGCTGGC
>JANMAP010000303.1:0-1533 GCA_031359905.1 Burkholderiales bacterium
GCGGCCGGCAGGTCGGCCAGGCGGGCGACGAACGCGGCGTCGCTGCGCCCGGCGGCGCGCACCGCCTCGGCCAGTGCCGCGCCGTCGGCGCCGGCGATCGGCGCTTCGCCGGCCGGGTAGACCTCGGTCAGCAGCACGCCGTCGAAGCGCGCCAGCACGGCGACGAAGTCGGCGAAGCAGTCGCGGGTTCGCGTGTAGCGGTGCGGCTGGAAGGCCAGCAGCAGGCGCCGGCCGGGGAACGCGCCGCGCGCGGCCTCCAGCACCGCGGCCACTTCGACCGGATGGTGGCCGTAGTCGTCGATCAGCGTGAAGGCCCCACCGCCCGCGGCAGGCAGCTCGCCGCAGCGCTGGAAGCGCCGGCCGACGCCGTCGAAGCCTTGCAGCGCGCGCTGGATCGGCGCGTCGGACAACTCGAGTTCGCGCGCGACGGCGATCGCCGCCAGCGCATTGCGCACGTTGTGCACGCCGGCCAGGTTCAGCGTCACCGGCACGTCAGCCGCGCCGGCTTGGCGGGCGACGAACTGCATGCGCCCACCGGGCAGGGCCACCACGTCGACGGCGCGCAACTCGGCATCGGCGCCCAGGCCGTAGGTCGTGCGCGGGCGCTGCAGGGCCGGCAGGATGGCGCGCACGCCGGCATCGTCGCTGCAGACGATGGCCCGGCCGTAGAACGGCAGGCGGTGCAGGAAGTCGACGAAGGCGGCGTGCAGGCGGGCCAGGTCGTGGCCGAAGGTGTCCATGTGGTCGGCGTCGATGTTGGTGACGACGCTGATCACCGGGGTCAACAGCAGAAAGCTGGCATCGCTCTCGTCGGCCTCGACGACGATGTGTCGCCGCTGCCCAGGCGCGAATTGGTGCCCGCGGACAGCAGCCGGCCGCCGATCGCAAACGTCGGGTCCAGCCCGCCTTCGGCCAGCACGCTGACCACCAGCGAGGTCGTCGTCGTCTTGCCATGCGTGCCGGCGATGGCGACGCCCTGCTTCAACCGCATCAGCTCGGCCAGCAGCACGGCCCGATGGACCACCGGCACCTGCTGCGCGCGCGCGGCGACCACCTCCGGGTTGTCGGGCTGCACCGCGGTGGACGTGACCACCGCCTGCGCACCGGCGATGTGTGCCGCGTCGTGGCCGATGAAGACGGTGACGCCAAGTTCGGCCAGACGACGCGTCGCCGCACTGGCCTGCTGGTCGGACCCGCTGACGCGGAAGCCTTGCGCATGCAGGATCTCGGCGATGCCGCTCATGCCGGCGCCGCCCACGCCGACGAAGTGGATGTGCTTGACCGCGTGTTTCATGCGGCCATCTCCATGGGACGCCGATCCTTCGCCGGCATCGCATCGATCGCGACGAAGTGGATGTGCTTGACCGCGTGCTTCATGCGCGCGGCTTCATCAGCAATTCGATCTCGTCGGCGACGCGCGCAGCGGCCTGCGGGCGGGCCAGGGCGCGGGCACGGGTGGCCATCTCGACGAGCCGCGTCCGGTCGGCAGCGGCGATCAGATCGGCCAGCGCCTGCGCAGTCATCGCGGCCTGC
>JANMAP010000317.1:0-2892 GCA_031359905.1 Burkholderiales bacterium
TTGCCGACCCGGGGGGGGCGGGCGGGCGTGACCCCCCCTGGCGGCCTTCGCGGCTGGGGGGGGGCGGCGGCGGCTCACTGTGGAGCGGTGCGCAGCGCAGGCCTGAGGTCGGCGCGCGCAGCGCGCTTCGTCAACTGACCCAGCGCATGTGTTCGAGCGGAGCGACCGCAGGTCGCGCAGCGAGTTATGCGCTGCGACCTCAGTCCGAGCAGCGCAGCGGAGTCGGCCTGCAAGGCCGACCGCCCCGCCCTGCGCCCCGACCGGGCACCGCCTGCCGCGATGCGCGATCCATGCAGACGAACACCAAAGGCCTCGGAGCGCGTGTCGATGGACGCCAGTGACCTCGGCTGGTGGGGCGTCCCGCTGGCCATCGCCGGTGGCGCGATCCGCGTCGGCACGCCGCTGCTGTGGGTCAGCCTGGGCGAGACGGTGACCGAGAAATCGGGCCGCATCAACCTCGGCCTCGAAGGCACCTTGCTGATCGGTGCGATGACCGCCTATGCCGTGTCGCTGGCCAGCGGCAACCCCTGGCTGGCGGTGGGGGCCGCGGCGGCGGCGGGGCTGGTCTTCGGTTCGCTGCACGGCCTGTTGTGCAGCCTGCAGCGCGTCAACGACACGGCGATGGGCATCGCGATGATGCTGGCCGGTTCGGGCCTGGCCTTCTGGCTCGGCAAGCCGCTGATCCAGCCGAGTGCGCCGAACCTGCCGGCGATCCCGCTGGGCGGGTTCACCGACCAGCCCGCGGTGCAGGCGGCGCTGGCCATCAACCCGCTCTTCGTGATCGGCGTGCTGCTGGCCTTCGTCGTGCACTGGGCGCTCGGCCACACCCGTTTCGGCCTGCGCCTGCGCGTGGTCGGCGACAGCGAGAACGCGGCGCGCGCGCTGGGCCTGTCGTCGGCCGCCTACCGGGTGCTGGCGACGGCCTTCGGCGGGTCCTGTGCCGGCGTCGGCGGGGCATCGTTGTCGCTGGTCTATCCGGGCGCCTGGAGCGAAGCCTTGAGCAGTGGCCAGGGCGTGATGGCCGTGGCGCTGGTGATCTTCGCGCGCTGGGACGCGCGGCGCTGCATCGCCGCCGGGCTGCTGTTCGGCGGCGCCAGCGCCATCAGCCCGGCGCTGCAGGCGCTGGGCTACACCCAGGGCTACTACCTGTTCGGCGCGCTGCCGTATGTGCTGACGCTGGCGCTGCTGATCGGCCT
The DNA here is from genome assembly GCA_031359905.1 of Burkholderiales bacterium. Classification (GTDB taxonomy): domain Bacteria; phylum Pseudomonadota; class Gammaproteobacteria; order Burkholderiales; family Burkholderiaceae_C; genus Rubrivivax. The sequence continues at coordinate 1,197 of JANMAP010000317.1, forward strand.
GGGCCGGCCCGGGCCCAGCCAGGGCGCGCCCGGCGAGCTGTCCTTGAACCGCTGAGGGAACGATCGCATGACCAGTCACCCATTGGCGCGGATCGACGCCCCGCCATTGCGGTCGTTCGACGCGCCCCGGTCGGTGCCCCGATGACGACCTTGATCCCGCCGCATGCCGACCCGCAGGGCGCTGCGCGTGTCGAGCTGCTCAACTTCTCCAAGCGCTTCGGCAGCCTGCAGGCGCTGGACGATGTCTCGCTGACCGTCGAGGCCGGCAGCGTCCATGCGCTCCTCGGCGAGAACGGCGCGGGCAAGTCAACCCTCGTCAAGTCGCTGATCGGCTTTTACCGCGCCGATGCGGGCAGCGTCATCGTCGACGGCCGCGAGCAGGCGATCCACAGCCCGCGCGACGCCGGCGCGCTGGGCCTGGGCATGATCTTCCAGCACTTCACCGTGGTGCCCGGCATGACGGTGGCCGAGAACCTGGTGCTCGCCGGCCGCGACCTGAGGCCCTTCATCGACTGGCGCGCCGAGCGCGAACGGCTGGCCGTGTTCATGCGCAGCGCGCCGTTCCCGCTGCGCCTGGATGCGCGCGTCGCCGAACTCGCCGCCGGCGAAAAGCAGAAGCTGGAGATCCTCAAGGCGCTGTACACGCGGCGGCGCTTCCTGATCCTCGACGAGCCGACGTCGGTGCTGACGCCGCTGGAAGCCGACGAGGTGCTCGGCCAGATGAAGGCGCTGTGCGCGGCCCGCCAACTCAGCGTGCTGATCATCACGCACAAATTCCGCGAGGTCTTCGGCTTCTGCGACGCGGTGACGGTGCTGCGCCGCGGCCGCCGCACCGGCCACGCGCGCGTGGCCGACACCACGCGCGACGAGCTCGCCGGCTGGATGATGGGCGTGGCCACCGCAGACGCCGCTGCCGCACCGGTGGCGGCCAGCGCACCGGGCGCCGCGCGGCCGGACATGCGCTCGACGCCGCGCCTGCGCATCGAAGCGCTGCACGTGGCCGGCAGCGAAGGCCGCTCGGCGGTCGACGGGCTGGACCTGCGCCTGCACGCTGGCGAGATCGTCGGCGTCGCCGGCGTTTCGGGCAACGGCCAGCGCGAACTCGTCGCCGCGCTCACCGGCGCGTTGCCGATCCGCGCCGGGCGTGTCTTCGTCGATGGCCTGCCTTATGTACCCGACCGGCGGTCGATGACCGCGCTGCAGGTGCGCAGCCTGCCCGAAGAGCCGCTGCACAACGCCTGCGTCGGCAAGCTCAGCGTCGGCGAGAACCTGGCGCTGCGCAACTTCGATCGCGCGCCGCTGCGCCGCGGCTGGTTCCTGTCGGCCGCGGCGTTGAAGGCCCAGGCGGTGGCCGGCATCGCCGCGTTCAAGGTCAAGACGTCGGGGCCGGCGGCGGCCATCGAGACGCTGTCCGGCGGCAACGTGCAGCGCGCCGTGCTGGCGCGCGAACTCAGCGCCATCAACGACGACCCGCCGCGCCTGCTGATCGTCGCCAACCCCTGCTTCGGGCTGGACTTCGCGGCCACGGCCGAGATCCACGCCCGGCTGCGCGCGGCGCGCGACGGCGGTGCGGCGGTGCTGCTGGTCAGCGAAGACCTCGACGAGCTGCTGGCCCTGGCCTCGCGCCTGGTCGTCCTGTCGCATGGCCACGTGGCGCTGGAATGCCCGACGGCGCAGGCCGACATCAGTGCGATCG
>JANMAP010000333.1:0-13689 GCA_031359905.1 Burkholderiales bacterium
GCTGGAGAGCACCCACGCCAAGGCGTTGGAGTACGTGCTCGTCGACTGGCTGCGCCGCCACGCCGTGGCGCCGCTGGCCGACGGCTAGAAATTCTGATCTCCTCGGAAGGGTGGATGAGCGGTTTAAGTCGCATGCCTGGAAAGCATGTGGGGGTTAACAGCCCCCCGCGGGTTCGAATCCCGCCCCTTCCGCCAGACGATGCCGCTGCAGGGTTCGACGACCGTGCCCGCGAATCCAAGACCGTCGAAGTCCGCCTGGCCGACGACCTGTCGGTGGGCGTCGCTACTGGTCTACACCGGCACGCGAGCCAGCCTGCAACCGGGCGAAACGCTGTACGCCGTCGTGCAACAGGCTGCCGATGGCAGCCTGTCGGTGTCCCGCGTGCAGGTCAGCAAGGACGGGTTCAAGCCGGCACAGTGAACACTGGCGCCTCGCGCCGCCGGCCGGCCGCCCCTGCGGGTCGGGTCAGAAGGTGGGCACCGGGTCGTCGGGCGGGGCGCTGCTGTCGCTGCGCGTCTCGGGCAGGCTGACGTCGAACGGCAGCATCATTGCCACGGCAGCCGGGGAGGCTGTCTGCTGTGCCGCCGGCAGTTCGGCGAGCATGACCAGACAGGTGACGACGGCCAGCAGGCCGGTGGCCAGCGACATCAGTTCGGCGCCGCGCGAGTACTGGCGGTACTGCCGGGCGGTGACTTCGGTGGTGGATTTCATCGTGGGCTCCTCGGGGCGTTGGGTGTTCTGCATGGGCTTTTGCAGGTCGCCCAGTGTTGCCAGCCAGGTGCGGCGGCGCAGTGAAGCAAGCCCGCCGCCGATGCGACTTTTTCACACGCGCTTCCACACGCCACTCTCACTCGCACTCGCACTCACACACGCACGCTGAACGGCGCGACAGCGCCGCGTGCCCTCACCAGGCGGCGGGCGGCGTCTTCAGCACCACGATGCGACCAGCGTCGTTGCGCAGGTAACCGCCGCCGACCAGTTCCTTGAAGACCCGGCTGACCATCTCGCGCGACGACCCCACGCGCTTGGCGATGTCTTGCTGCGTCAGGCGCTGCGGCAACACTCGATACGCGCCCTCGGACACGGCCAGGTCGAGGACAAGCTTGACGATGCGGCTGTAGACATCATCCAGCGCCAGACTCTTGACGCTGGCGGTCAGCGCGCGAACGCGGCGCATCAAGTCGAGGATCAGTCGCTGGGCGAAGTCGGGGTGGTCGACGATGAACTGGCGCAGCGTGGCCCCGGTCACGACGACGCAGTTCGTCGGCTCCAACGCGACCACCGACACGCTGCGTTTGCCGCCATCGAGCGCCAGTTCGCCGACGTATTCGCCAGGCCCCATGACTCCCAGGATGACTTCCTTGCCCGCAGCGCCGCTGGCATAAGCGCGCAGGCGGCCGCTGACGATGATGTACAGCGCGTTCGCATCGTCGCCCTCGGTGATCAGCACGGTGTGCGCGGGGAACCGCTTGACGGTGCCGCGCGCTGCGATGGCGGCGAGCAGAGGATCGTCGAAGACCGGCGCCGCGGCGGCGGCCGCGTTCATGTGCCTGCGGACGCTGCCGGCGGCACGGCCAGGAAGTTCTGCGTCGCCTGCCACAGCAGGTGGCGGTTGTTGCTGTACCCCGCGCTGTGCGCCGTGTTCGGCAGGATCACGAACTGGCGATCGCCGTTGGGCAACTGCCGGAAGAAATCCAGCAGATCGTCGGTGGTCGAATTGCCGTCGTGCTCGCCGCGCAGCATTAGCACCGGCGACAGCACCTTGCGCGGGTCGACGAGCGGTAGATGGGCGGCCATGTCCAGGTACGTGCCGGTAGGAATCTGGTCGCCGAATTTCAACTCGAAGGCGGCGATCGCCTCGGGCACCGCCGGGTCGTAGCTGGACGCATGGCCGTCGCGGGTGAAGATCGAACGGATCATCGCCGCGTCGCGCAGACGCCGCGGCTGCGCGCGCAGTTCATCGACACGCGCGGCGCGGCGCCCGATCTCCGGCGCGCCGGTGCCCTTGTAAGTGAACGCCACCAGCACCAGGCGGGCGACGCGGTCAGGCTCGGCCTGCGCGAACGCGCCGGCGCGGATCGCCCCCGACGATGTGCCGTAGAAGTGAAAGCGGCTCTGGCCGGTTTCGCGCATCACCACCGGCACCGCCGCCTGCAGGTCCAGCACACCGCTGGCAATGTCCGAATTGTTCCCCGAGCTGCCGGAATGTCCGTAGCCGTCGTGGTCGACAGTCCAGACGTCGTAACCGAGACGGGCGAAGACGTTCATCAATGAGTACTCGCCCTTGCCCGGCACCTGCAGGTCGTACGACGAGCGCGCCGAGTTTGACGAACCGTGGACCAGGAACAGCACCGGTGCGGGTGTCTCGCCGGGGCGCGGCGCCGACGCCCGCTTGCGCCACAGATTCAGCGCCGTGCTGCCCTTGCGGGCCCAGTATTCGGCGCTCCACAGCGGGCCATCACCGGGCCGCGCTGCGGGCGGGCTGGCAGCGGCCTGCGCCTGCGAATCCGTTTGCGAATACGCCGGCACTGCGGCGCTCATCAGCCAACCGGCGCCCAGGCCCAGGCCGGTGGCTTTGAAAACTGTGCGGCGCGACGGCGATGGCGGGTCGGGCGGGGATACAGGCGTCATGACGTGCTCCGCAGGTGAACGCCGCTGGACCTTAGCGCCTGGCCGGGCCGGCGGCAATGGCCCATGGCAGCGTTGGTCAGCCGGGCGCGTCGGTGGCGGCATAGCGGGCACTGGCGGCGGCCAGCCGCTGGCGCACCGCGGCAACCAGCGGCGGCGGGGCCAGCACCTGCACCTGATCACCCTGGCGCAGCACCTCCATCAGCAGCTCGGTGTCGTCGACGTAAGGCAGGCGCAGTTCGTAGCCGCCGTCGTCGCGCCAGCGGCCTTGCTGTTCGGGGTGCCATTCCTCGCGGCTGGCCCACTGCGCGGCCTGGGCGTCGAACAGCAGCACGGCTTCGCGCCGCGTGCCGCCGGCGTAGATGCCGTAGCCGGCGTCCATCGCCGCGCTGACCTGCTTCATCGCCACGTCGCGCGCCGCGGTCTCCAGCACCTTGGCCTCTTCGATCGCATCGAGCGCGAAGCGGCGCAGGCCGTCGACGCGGTGGCACCAGGCGTCGACGTACCAGGTGTTGCGGTAATGGACCAGACGCTGCGGCGACACCTCGCGCTCGCTGACCTCGCGCCGGGCTCGCGTCAGGTAGCGCAGGTGCAGCCGCCGGCGCGACAACAGCGCGGCGCTGACGCGCTCGAAGAAGCGGCTGGCCACCGGCCGGCGCTGCGCGCTGACGATCTTCACCCGCTTCATCAGCCGCGCCGCCGCGGCGTCGCCTTGCCCGCTGCTCAGCAGATGGTGGATGCGGTCGAGCAGCGGTTGCAGGTGGCGGCTGAGCAGGCCGTCGCTGTCCAGGCTGCCCAGCAGCTGCTGGGCCATCAGCAGCGAGTACAGCTCGGCTTCGTCGAACCACAGGCCCGGCAATTCATGGCGCGGTCCGGCCGTTGCCGCGTGGCCTGCAGCGAAGCGGTAGCCGTTGGACTCGCGGTCGTACTCGATCGGCGCGCCCAGGCGGCTGCGCAGGTATTCCAGATCACGCTTGAGCGTCGCCGGCGAGACTTCCATTTCGTCGAGCAGCGCCTGGAAGCTGACGCAGCCGCGGGCGCGGATCAGTGTCTCGATGCGGTACAGCCGCGCGGTGTTGGCCATGCTCGACCCTGGCGTCGGGCGATCGCGGCGGGCTAGAACAGGCCGACGACGCGGCCGTCGTCGTCGATGTCGATGAACTCGGCCGACGGCACCTTGGGCAGGCCGGGCATGGTCATGATGTCGCCGCAAATCATGACCACGAACTCGGCGCCGGCGGCCAGCCGCACCTCGCGCACGTTGATCACATGCCCGCCCGGCGCGCCGCGCAGCTTGGCGTCGGTCGAAAAGCTGTACTGGGTCTTGGCCACGCACACCGGATAGTGGCCGTAGCCGGCTTCCTGCAGGCGGTCGATCTGCGTGCGCACTTCGCTGCTGGCGCTGATGTCGGCGGCGCCATAGGTCCGCGTGGCCAGCTTGCACAGCTTGTCCCACAGCGGGTCGTCGTCGTCGTAGGCGAAGCGCAGCGTGCTCGGCTGGTCGCACAGCCGCACCACTTCGTGGGCCAGCGCAGCGGCGCCGGCGCCACCGTCGGCCCAGTGGCGGGCGGTGACGACCGGCACGCCCAGCCCGCCGATGCGCTGGCGCAGCAGCGCGTGTTCGGCGTCGCTGTCTGCCGCGAAGTGGTTGATGCCGACCACGCAGGGCAGGCCGAAGACCTCGCGCAGGTTGTGCACATGGCGCTCGAGATTGGCCAGGCCGCGGCCCAGCGCGGGCAGGTCTTCGCTGCCCAGCGCCTGCATGTCGACGCCGCCGTGGTATTTCAACGCGCGCACCGTGGCCACCACCACCGCGGCCGCCGGGCGCAGGCCAGACTTGCGGCACTTGATGTCGATGAACTTCTCGGCGCCCAGATCGGCACCGAAGCCGGCCTCGGTCACCACGTAGTCGCCGAGCTTGAGCGCCGCGCGCGTGGCGATCACGCTGTTGCAGCCGTGGGCGATGTTGGCGAACGGCCCGCCGTGCAGCAGCGCCGGGTTGTTCTCCAGCGTCTGCACCAGGTTCGGCGCCAGCGCGTCCTTCAGCAGCACGGTCATCGCGCCGTGCACCTTCAGCTCGGCAGCGCGCACCGGGCGGCGGTCGCGCGTCTCGGCGACGACGATGCGGCCCAGGCGCTGTTTCAGGTCCTGCAGCGACGTCGCCAGGCACAGGATGGCCATGACTTCCGACGCCACGACGATGTCGAAGCCATCCTGCCGCGGATAGCCGTTGCCCGGGCCGCCCAGGCCGACGGTCAGCTGGCGCAGCGCGCGGTCGTTCATGTCCATCACGCGGCGCCAGGCGATGCGGCGCACGTCGATGCCCAGCTCGTTGCCGTGGTGCACATGGTTGTCGATGGCCGCGGCGAGCAGGTTGTTGGCCAGCGCGATGGCATTGAAGTCGCCGGTGAAGTGCAGGTTGATGTCCTCCATCGGCACCACCTGCGCATGGCCGCCACCGGCCGCCCCGCCCTTCATGCCGAAGACCGGGCCCAGCGACGGTTCGCGCAGCGCGATCACCGCCTTCTTGCCGATGTGATTCAGCGCGTCGCCCAAGCCCACCGTGGTCGTCGTCTTGCCCTCGCCGGCCGGCGTCGGGCTGATGGCGGTGACCAGCACCAGCTTGCCGTCGGGTCGGTCGGCCAGCGTCTCCAGGTAGTCGAGCCGGATCTTGGCCTTGTGGTGGCCGTAGGGCACCAGGTGTTCGTCGGCGATGCCCAGGCGGTCGCGGGCCAGGTCGGTGATGCGCCGCAGATGGGCGGATTGCGCGATCTCGATGTCGCTCAGCGGCACAGCAGGCTCCGGGTGATGACTGCAAAGCGGCGGATTGTGCGGGCACGGCCCGCAGCGCGTGCGCGGCGCGCGCTGCGGGCAAACCCGGCGGGTCGCCGGCCTGCGACTTCCAGCGCTTCTAGCGCGCTGGCAAGCCCGCCCAGCCGCCGCCCAGCGCCTTGGCCAGGTCGACGCTGGCGTTGAGTTGCGCCTGGCGGTTGCGCAGCACGTCGGTGCGCGCCGCGGTCGCCGTGCGCTGGGCGTCGAGCAGTTCCAGGAAGCCGGTGTAGCCGGCGTCGAAGCGCGCCTGCGCCAGGCTGCGCGCGCGATCGGCCGCGGCGGCGCGACCGACCAGCTCGGTGGCCGATTCGCGGGCTGCGGCGCTGCCGGCCAACGCGTCGGCCACGTCCTTGAAGGCGGCCGACACCGCGCCCTGGTACGCGGCCACGGCCTCGCGCTGGCGGGCGCCGGCCTGGTCGACCCGCGCGGCATTGCGCCCGCCGTCGAACAACGGCAGCGCCAGGCCGAAGCCGAGCGACCAGAAGCGCGCCGGGGCGTCGAGCAGGCTGCGCAGCGCGGTGCTCTCGCCGCCGAGCGCGCCGCTGAGCGTCAGCGTCGGGAACATCGCCGCCTTGGCCACGCCGATCTGCGCGTTGGCCGAGACCAGCAACGCTTCGGCGCGGCGCACGTCGGGCCGCTGTTCGAGCAGCTGCGACGGCAGGCCGCTGGCCGGCAGCGCCGGTGGCGTCGCGGCCAGCGGCGCCTCGGGGAAGCTTGCACCGGGCTCGCCGATCAACAGCCCGAGTTGCGACGCTGCCAGCGCTCGCTGGCGTTGCAGTTCGCGCAGCGCCAGCGCCGCGTCGGCACGCTGGATCTCGGCCTGTTCGGCCTCCAGCCGGTTGCCGGTGCCGGCCTGCAGGCGGCGGGCGATCAGGCCGGCGCTGTCTTCGCGCGATTTGCGCGTGCCGCGAGCGGCGGCGATCTGCTCGTCCAGCGAATGCAGCGCGAACCAGGCCTGGGCCACCGCGCCGGCCAGCGTCAGCGCGACGGTGTCGCGCGCCGCCGTGCTGGCCAGCAGCTGGGCCCGCGCTGCTTCGGTGGTGCGCTGCAGCTTGCCCCAGAAGTCGACCTCGAACGAGGTGCTCAGCGAGACCAGGAAGTCGTTGCCTTCCAGCGGCCGTCCGGTCGGGTTGCCGCGCGCCTGCCCGCTGGTCCGTGCGCGGCTGCCGCTGCTGTTGGCATTCACGCTGGGCACCCGCGCCCCGCCGGCTTCGCGCACCACGCCGTCGGCCTGTTCGACACGGGCGACAGCCTGCGCCAGGTCGCTGTTGGCGGCCAGGGCGCGCTGCACCAGCGCGTTCAGCTCGCCATCGCCGAAGGCTGTCCACCACTCGCTGGACAGCGCCGGGCCGCCCGGCTGGGCACCTGCGTATTGCGCCGGCAGCGTCACGTCGGGGCGCTGGTAGTCGGGGCCGACGGCCGAGCAGCCGGCCAGCGCGAGCGCTGCGGCTGTCAGGTTGATCAGGCTGGTCAGGCAGATCCAGCGCCACATCACACGCCTCCTTCGTCGTGCGTGATCGCGGCGCCGTGCACCGGCCGCGGCTTGCGCGTCAACAGCGCAAAGAACAGCGGCACGAAGACCGGCGCGACGAAGGTCGCCACCAGCATGCCTCCGAACACCCCCGTGCCCATCGACTGCCGTGCCGCGGCACCCGCGCCGGTGGCGATGACCAGTGGCACCACCCCGAGCACGAAAGCCAGCGAGGTCATCACGATGGGCCGAAAGCGCAGCCGCGCCGCGTCGCGCGCCGCTGCGGCCGCGGTCTTGCCGGCGGCCATCCCCTGCATCGCGAATTCGGCGATCAGGATGGCGTTCTTCGCCGCCAAGCCGATCAGCACCACCAGGCCGATCTGGAAGTAGATGTCGTTGCTCATGCCGCGCAGGAAGACCAGCAGCAGCGCGCCGGTGACCGCAAACGGCACCGCCAGCAGCACCGCCAGCGGCACGCCCCAGCGTTCGTACAGCGCCGACAGGATCAGGTAGACCATGATCAGCGCGAAGCCGAAGGCGAACACGCTGGCGTTGCCGGTGCGTTTTTCCTGGAAGGCCTGGGCGGTCCACGCGATGCTGTAGCCCGGCGGCAGCACCTGCTGGGCCACCGCCTCCACCGCCGCCAGCGCTTCGCCCGAGCTGTAACCCGGCTTGGCCCCGCCCAGCACCTTGGCCGCCACGTAGCTGTTGTAGCGCTCGATCTGCTCCGGGCCGATCAGCGAGCTGACGCTGATCAGGGCCTTCAGCGGGATCATCTGGCCGCTGGTGCCGCTGCGCACGTGGATCGCACCGATGTCCTCGGGCTTGGCGCGGAACGGGGCGTCGGCCTGCATCGTCACGCGGTAGGTGCGGCCCGACTTGTTGAAGTCGTTGACGTACAGCGACCCCATCTGCGCCTGCAGCGCGGCGAAGACGTCGGTGACCGGCACACCCAAGGCCAGCGCCTTCTCGCGGTCGACCTCCACGCGCAGCTGCGGCACGGTCGGACGGAAGAAGGTGTTGACGCCGTCGAGCTCGGGGCGTGCGCGCAACGCGTTCATGAAGTCGTTGGTGACCTGGGACAACCGCTGGGTGTCGGAATCCAGCCGGCCCTGCACGTAGACCTCGAAGCCGCCGGCCTGGCCGAGGCCGAGAATGGCCGGCGGGTTGAAGGCGAAGGCGATGCCGTCGGCCAGGCCGAAGCCCTTGCCGCTGACCTCGGCGGCGAGTTGCTGCGACGACTGGCTGCGCTGATCCCAGGGCTTCATCGGCACGAAGATGGTCGCCGAATTGGCCTTGCTGCCGCCGCCGATCAGGTCGAAGCCGTTGACGATGAAGAAGTTTTCCTTGGCCTGGTTGCCGTCCATCATCTTGCGCAACTGCTCGGTGGTGCGCGACGTGCGCTCCAGCGTCGCCCCGTCGGGCAAGGCGGCCACGGCGATGATGTAGCCCTGGTCCTCGGCCGGCACGAAGCTGCCCGGCACACGGGTGAACAGGAAGGCGGCCACGGCCAGCAGGCCGGCGAAGGCCAGCAGCGCCAGCAGGCGGTGGCCGAGTGCCAGGTCGACCGCGCCGACGAAGCGCCGGGTGATCCACGCGAAGCCGCGGTTGAACGGCGCGAACGCGCGTTGGCCGAAGGTCGGCTTGGCATCGTCGGCGGGGTTGTGCGGCTTGAGCAGCAGCGCGCACAGCGCTGGCGTCAGCGTCAGCGCGACCACACCCGAGATGACCACCGCAATGGCCACCGTCACGGCGAACTGGCGGTACAGCTGCCCGGCGATGCCGCCGAGGAAAGCCACCGGGATGAACACCGCGCAGAGCACCAGCACGATGCCGACGACGGCGCCAGAGACCTCGCGCATCGCCTCGATGGCCGCCGGCATCGGCAGCATGTGCTCTTCGCGCATCAGCCGCTCGACGTTTTCCAGCACCACGATGGCGTCGTCGACGACGATGCCGATGGCCAGGACCATCGCGAACAGGGTCAGCGTGTTGATGGAGAAGCCGGCCAGCCACAGGCCGGCGAAGGTGCCGATGAGCGACACCGGCACGGCCAGCATCGGGATCAGCGTGGCGCGCCAGGTCTGCAGGAACACGAAGACCACCAGCACGACGATGATCGCCGCCTCGATGATGGTGTGCACCACTTCCTTGATCGACGCGGAGACGAAGCGCGTGGTGTCGTAAGGGATCAGGTAATCCAGGTCGGGCGGGAAACGTTCGGCCTTCAGTTCGGCCATGCGTTTCTTGATCGCGTCGCCGGTGTCCAGCGCGTTGGCGCCGGATTGCAGGAACACCGCCAGCGCAATCGCTGGCTGGCCGTTGACGCTGTTGCTGGCGTCGTAGCTTTGCGCGCCGAGTTCGATGCGCGCCACGTCCTTCAGCTTGAGCACCCCACCCGCGCCACCGGCGCGAATGACAATCTCGCCGAATTGCTCGGCTTCGACCAGCCGCCCGCGCGCGGTGACGGTGTAGACCAGCTGCTGGCCGGCAGGCGCCGGCTCGGCGCCGATCTTGCCGGCGGCGAATTGCGCGTTCTGCGAATTGACGGCCGAGGCGATGTCGGCCGTCGTCACGCCCAGCCGCGCCATGCGGTCGGGCTGCAGCCACAGGCGCATCGAGTAGTCGCGGGCCCCGAAGATCTGCACGTCGGCCGCACCGGGAACGCGCTTCAGGTCGTCGACGACGTTCTGCGTCGCGTAGTTGCTGAGGAACAGCGAGTCGTAGCTGCTCTTCGGCGAATTCAGCGCAACGACGAGCAGGAAGTTGTTGCTGCGCTTGGCCACCACCACGCCGTTGCGCCGCACTTCGTCCGGCAGGCGCGGGGTGGCCAGCTGCACGCGGTTGTTGATGTTGAAGGTCGCCTTGTCGATGTCGGTGCCGACCTCGAAGGTGGCGGTGATCGTGGTCTGGCCGTTGCTCGACGAGCCGCTGCTGAAATACAGCAGGTTCTCGACGCCGGACAGTTGTTCCTCGATCGGCGCGGCCACCGTGGTGGCCAGGGTCTCGGCCGATGCACCCGGGTAGGTCGCGGTGATGCTGACCGTCGGCGGCGCGATCTCGGGGTACTGCGCGATCGGCAGGATCTTCAGCGAGACCAGCCCGGCGAGCACGATGACGATGGACAGCACGGCCGCGAACACCGGCCGTTCGATGAAGAAGCGTGAGTTCATGGGGCGGCCGGCCGCAACAACGCGCCGCGGCAGATGCCTGTGCCGGCGCCGGCGCCGGCGCATCCCCCGCGCCAGCGGCACCGCCCGGTCCCGATGCACCCGGCCCGCCTGGTGCGCCCGGTGCGCCCGGTGCGCCCGGTGCACCCGATGCGCCTGGCACCTTGGCCTGCACCGGTGCACCGGGCCGCAGCTTGAGCAGGTTGTCGACGATCACCTGGTCGCCGTCTTTCAGTCCCTTGCGGACCACCCAGTCCGCGCCGACCCACCCGCCGACTTCCACCGGCGTGGGCACCGCTTTGCCGCCCTGCACCGTCCACACCGCCTTGCCGCTTTCGTTGGTCAGCACCGCAGCCTGCGGCACCAGCCAGGCACGTTCCTGCCCGGCCTGGACCTGGGCCTTGACGAATTGCCCGGGCAGCACGGCCAGATCGGGGTTGGCGAATTCGGCGCGCAACTGCACGGTGCCGAGGCGGGCGTCGACGGTCGATCCGGCGAAGTTCAGGCGCCCGGCCGCGGCCAGCGGCTGGCCGGCGCTGGACAGCAGGTTGACGCGGGCGCCACGCTGGCCCTTGAGCATGGCGTGCTCGGCCTCGCTGAACGAAAAGCGGACCCAGATCGGGTCGGTCTGCGTGATGCGCGACAGCAGACTGTCGGTGGGCCCGACAAGGCTGCCTTGGGACTTCTCGGCCCGGCCGCTGACGCCGGCGATCGGCGCGGCCACCGCGGTGTACGACAGGTTCAGATCCGCCTCGCGCACGCGGGCCTGGGCGGCTGCGAGCGTGGCTTCAGCGCCCTTCAACGCCGTCGCGGCGTCGTCGGCTTCGCGTTGCGAGATGGCCTGCATGTCGGCCAGCGGCTTCAGGCGCTGGGCCTCGCGCCGAGCCTGATCCAGGCGCGATTGCTCCTGGGCCAGCGAGGCACGGGCCTGCGCCAAGGCGATCTCGAACGGCGCGCGTTCGATGGCGAACATCGGCGCGCCGGCGCGCAGGCGTTCACCTTCGTTGTACAGCTGGCGCTCGATCAGGCCGGGCACGCGGGCCCGCACCTCGACCTCGCGCGACCCCTCGGCCTGGCCGACCGCTTCGATCAGCACCGGCACGGTCTGCTGGCTGACGCTGCGCACCGTCACCGGCATGGCCGGCATCGCGCCGCCCGGGCCGCCGGGACCACCCGGGCCAGCTGCCGCGTCCTTGCCCGGACCGCAGGCCACCAGCAGAGCGGCCGAAGACAGGATCAGCAGTGCTGCTGACGAAGAAATCCACTGGGACATGGCAAGGCCCGCAAGGCAAGACGTTGAAGGGAACTCCGGCGCTTGCAGCGTGCCGCGACAAGCTGTCGATGCACGGCCACAACGCCCGGGTTGTCCCGAGTGTATGGAAAGGTGGTGGCCTGTCGTCGAGCGCCGAAGCGCTATGGCCACGGTTCCCATGGTCCCCATGGTCCCCATGGTCCCCATGGTCCCCATGGTCCCCATCCGCACGGCCTGGGCCGCCGCGCGCGGCCGGCGCGGCGGTGCGCGTCAGGTCCTGCGCTTCTGGATCGTCGGGGTCGTCAGGCTCTTCAGCAAGGCGGCGGTGCGCGCCGAGCGCGCGCAGCCTCTTGCCCGTCTTCGCGGCCTTGTCCGCCCGCTCAGTGTCGCCCAGGCAGCCGGTGCAGGATCTCGCCCACCACGCCGCGTCGAAACGCCAGCACGCACAGGATGAAGATGAGCCCGGTCACCAGGTTGACCGACTCGCCGAGGCCGTTGAACCAGTTGATGCCCGTGCCCTCGGCCAAAGCCTTGCCCAGGTCGCCAATCTTGTTTTCGAGCGCGATGACGATCAGCGCGCCGACGATGGGGCCCACCATGGTTCCCATGCCGCCGACCAGCGTCATCAAGATGACGGCCCCGGAGGTCGTCCAAACGGCGTCGGTCAGCGTCGCGAATCCGAGGACCAGGGTCTTGGTGGCGCCGGCCAGGCCGGCGAGCGCAGCCGACAAAACGAATGCGACGAGCTTGAAGCGTTCGACGTCGTAGCCGAGCGAGGTGGCACGCGCCTCGTTCTCGCGGATCGACGTCAGCACCTGCCCGAAGGGCGAATGCACCGTGCGGTAGATCAGCCAGAAAGCCGAGATAAAGATGCCGAGCACGACGTAGTACAACGTCAGATCGTTACTCAGGTCCAGCCCCAGGAAGCTGCCGCGCGGCACCGATTGCAGGCCATCCTCGCCACCCGTGAAGGGCGCCTGCAGGAACAGGAAGAACAGCATCTGGCCCAGCGCCAGCGTGATCATCGAGAAGTAGATGCCACTGCGGCGGATCGCGAGCCAACCGAAGCCGAGCCCGACGATCGCGGCCACCAGCGTGCCGAACAACAGGCCCAGCGGCGCAGGCAGGCCCCAGACCTTCAATGCATGACCGGCGGCGTAGGCCGCGGCGCCGAGGAACGCCGCATGGCCGAAGCTCAGCAGGCCGGTGTAGCCGATCAACAAGTTGAAGGCGCACGCGAACAGCGCGTAGCACATCACCTTCATGACGAAGATCGGGTAGGCGCCGATCCACGGCAGCACCGCGAGGGCGGCCAACATCAGCGCGTAGCCGATGAGCGGCGAGCGCGCGGCAGGGGCCTCTGCCCTCACCGGCGGTACTGCAGCGCTTGCGGTGGAAGCCAAATCACCTCTCCTTGCCGAACAAGCCGGCGGGGCGGACCAACAGAACGATCACCATGATCACGAACACCACCGTGGCCGACGCCTCAGGGTAGATCACGCGTGTCAGGCCCTCGATCACGCCGAGCCCCAGGCCGGTGAGGATCGAGCCGAGGATCGATCCCATGCCGCCGATCACCACCACCGCAAACACGACGATGATCAGGTTGCTGCCCATCAACGGCGAGATCTGCAACACCGGCGCGGCGAGCACGCCCGCAAACGCCGCCAGCGCCACGCCGCCAGCGTAGGTGAGCGTGATCATGCGCGGCACGTTGATGCCGAACGCCTGCACCAGCTTCGGGTTCTCTGTGCCTGCACGCAGGGTGGCGCCGAGCGAAGTCCGCTCGATCAGCGCCCACACGCCCAGGCAGACCACGAGCGAGGCCACGACCACCCAGGCGCGATAGTTCGGCAGCACCATGAAGCCGAGGTTCGTCGCGCCGCGCAGCGCTTCGGGCCCCGGGTATTGTTGGCCAGAGACGCCATAGAACGAGCGGAACACGCCCTCGACCACGAGCGTGATGCCGAAGGTCAGCAACAACCCGTAGAGGTGGTCGAGGTTGAACAGCCACTGCAGCAACAGACGCTCGATCAGGATGCCCAGCACGCCCACCACCAGCGGCGCCGCGATCAGCATCACCCAGTAGTTGAGGCCGAGGTACTCGAGCCCCATCCAGGCCAGCATCGCACCCATCATGTACAGCGCGCCATGCGCGAAGTTGATGATGTTGAGCATGCCGAAGATCACCGCCAGGCCGAGAGAAAGGATCGCGTAGAACGATCCGTTCACCAAGCCGAGCAGCAGTTGCCCGAGCAGCGCGGGCAGAGGGATGCCGAAGACCTCGTTCATGGCGTTGGCTGGTTCAGGTCATCGGGGCCACATCACTTCTTGA
>JANMAP010000387.1:0-9261 GCA_031359905.1 Burkholderiales bacterium
AGGGCGGCCTGGCCCGCGGCCCGGTCCACGGCGGCGGTGCCTGCCGGCGCGGACAGCGGCCAGGCCGCGACAAACCACCGGGGCGTGTCCAGGGGTGGATCGCTGCGGCGGCGCTCGAAGAGTGCCGACTGCCCGCTCGCCCCCAGGCTCAGTCGCTGGTACAGGCCGAGGTCGAACTGCACGGCCAGGATGGCGGCAAGCTGGGTGTTGTCGCGCGGCTGAGCGGCCAGCGCGGCGGCTAACCCGCGGGCAGCGTCCTGGTTGCGCGTCTGCCACTGCGTGGACAGCGTGTCGCGCAACGCCGCGACATGCAGCACCCAGCCGCCCAGCAGCAGCGGCAACATGGCCACCAGCCACAGCAACACCGCCCGACGTGTCATCGACATGCTTGATCTTGCCTGCAGACGCCCGGCGCCGCTGCCGGTCCGGGCGGTGGCGGGCCACCCCGGGGCTGACTCACGCGAACGCGCCTGGCGCCCGGCGCGTCAGACGGGTCTTCGGCTCCCGGCCGTGTCACTTGAGTGCGGGATGCATGGAGTGCCGGACAACGCGTTTGCTGGATTACTTGAGCACGGTGGCCAGGATTCGCCTGTCAGCCAAGCATCCACCCGCAGCGTTAGGCTTATGCTTGCCCGGTCCTGGCCGCCGCCTTTTTCTTTGGCATCGCGCCATTCACATCAACAACCCCGGAGTCTTCCCATGACGTCACGTCGTCGATTCATCCAGATCGTTCCCGTTGCCGGCGCCGCGCTGCTGGCCGGTCGCACAGCCACCGCCCAGGCCACCATGGTCAACGAGAAGGACGCGCAGGCGACCGCTCTGGGCTACGTGGCCGACGCGACCAAGGCCGACAAGGCCAAGTACAAGAACTACGCCGCGGGACAGATTTGCGGCAACTGCGCGCTGTTCCAGGGCAAGGAAAGCGACGCCGCTGGCGGCTGCCCGCTGTTTGCCGGCAAGCAAGTGGCGACCAAGGGCTGGTGCAGCGCATACGCCAAGAAGGGCTGAACGCCGGCGCACGGCATGGCTCTTCGGGGCCGCTGGTGCGCACCGACACCAGACAAGAAAAAGCCCGCCGATGGCGGGCTTTGTCGTTGCCGGCTGCCGTGCAGCGCGATCTGTCTCGTCAGGCGTGAGCGGCACGCAGTTTGCGCGAGAAGTCTTGCAGCGCAGCGATGCCACTGTCCTCGGCCTTGTGGCACCAGACCTGCAAGTCGCTGACGAGCTGCTCGGCCGACACGTTGGTGCGCGTCCACAACAGCCGCAGCTCTTCGCGCATGGCAACCAGCTTGGCCAGCCGCGGGGCTTCGCCCAAGGTCAGCGCCAGACTGGGCTTGACGCCATGCGGAATCTTGTCGTCGTCGCGGTGCAGCCAGTCCTTGGCCAGCAACATGCGGCGGAAGCCTTCGGTCTTGCCGGCGCCCTGCGCCTTCAGACGATCGAGCTCGCCGGCTACCGCGCGCTTGAGTTCGGCGGCGTACTTGGCCATCACTTCGTAGCGGTTGGTGATGATGGCTTCCAGGGTCTGGCCGTCGGCCACCGCCTTGACGGCGCCGAGTTCCAGCCGCGGCGGCGTCTTGCGAACGGTTGCCAGCCCGGCCATTTCGAACAGGCGGATGTACATCCAGCCGATGTCGAATTCGTAGGGCTTGACTGACAGCTTGGCCGACGTCGGGTAGGTGTGGTGGTTGTTGTGCAGTTCCTCGCCGCCGATCAGGATGCCCCAGGGCGACAGGTTGGTCGACGCATCAGCAGCTTCGAAGTTGCGGTAGCCCCACCAGTGGCCCAGGCCATTGATGATGCCGGCGGCCGTGATCGGGATCCAGGCCATCTGCAGCGCCCAGACGGCCGCGCCCGCGGCGCCGAACAGGAACAGGTTGATGAGCAGCATCAGGCCCACGCCCTGCCACGAGTAGCGGCTGTACACGTTCCGCTCGACCCAGTCGTCGGGCGTGCCGTGGCCGAACTTGGACATCGTCTCCTCGACCCTGGACTCGGCACGGTACAACTCGGCGCCGGTCAGCAACACGGTCTTGATCCCGCGCGTCTGCGGGCTGTGCGGGTCGTCGACGGTTTCGCACTTGGCGTGGTGCTTGCGGTGGATAGCCACCCACTCCTTGGTCACCATGCCGGTGCCCAGCCACAACCAGAGGCGGAAAAAGTGGGCGATGGCCGGATGCAGTTCCAGCGACCGATGGGCCTGCGAGCGGTGCAGGTAGATCGTGACAGCTGCGATGGTCACGTGGGTCGTGGCCAGCGCGTACAGCACCACCTGCCACCAGGACGCCGCCAACAGCCCGTGAGAAAACCACTCCACGAGCGCGTCGTGCGCCAGCCACAGCTGATCCATCGAGATTCCTTATTGCAAATTGACGAACACCGATTGTAAGCGGCATGGGAGGCAGGGCGTTGCGGTAAAGACGTAGTGGAAGCTGCCCAATCGCCGCGATCGGGTGCCGTCGACTTTCACCAATTCACCGTCTACCGCTCTGATCTTGCGGCTAACCGGCAGACATCAACGCAGTTGCCACACCGCCGCGAAGAATCCGTCGGTCTGCTGGCGATGCGGCCACAGGCGCAGGTAAGGCCCGGCCACCAGACCGGCCGCGCCGTCGATGCGGGCTGCCTCGAGAGCCTGGGCGGCCGGCATGGGCTCGAAACTGGCTGAATGGGCGGCGCTGAAGGCCTCGGCCACATCCTCGTTCTCAGCCCGCAGCAGGCTGCAGGTGGCATAGACCAGGCGGCCGCCGCGCTTCAGCAGCCGCGCTGCGCTCGTCAGGATGGCCGTTTGCTTGGCCTGCAGTTCAGCCACCGACTGCGGCGACTGGCGCCACTTCAGGTCGGGGTTGCGGCGCAGCGTGCCGAGGCCCGAGCACGGAGCGTCGACCAGCACGCGGTCGATTTTGCCGGCCAGGCGCTTGATGCGCTCGTCGCGCTGGTGGGCGATCTGCGCCGGGTGGACGTTGGACAGCCCACTGCGCGCCAGCCGCGGCTTGAGCGCGTCCAGCCGGTGCCCCGAAGTGTCGAAGGCGTACAGGCGCCCGGTGCTGCGCATCGCCGCGCCCAGCGCCAGCGTCTTGCCCCCCGCGCCGGCGCAGAAGTCGACGACCATCTCGCCGCGCTTGGGGTCGGTCAGCAGCGCCAGCAGCTGGCTGCCTTCATCCTGGACTTCGATCGCACCATCGGTGAACAAGGCCAGCTTGTTGATGGCCGGCTTGCCCTGCACGCGCAAGCCCCAGGGCGAAAACGGCGTCGGCCGGGCATCGATGTCGGCATCCTGCAGCGCACGTTGGACATCGCCACGCTTGGCCTTCAGGGTGTTGACACGCAGGTCCAGCGGCGCCGGCTCGGACAAGGCCTGGACCAGCGGCCAGAACTCGTCGCCCAGTTCGTCTCTCAGCGGCGCGGCCAGCCAGTCGGGCAGGTTGTGGCGCAGTTTGTCGGGCAGGTTGTTGCGGTCGATCTTGTCGACCTCGGCCAGCCATTGCGTCTCATGCGCGGACAGCGCGCCGCGCAGGAAATTCTCGCCGCCCTGCCAGGCGAGGATCGCCAGCCGCCGTTCGACTGCGCCGCCGCCGGCACCTTTCGACTCGTTCACGCTGCGGGCCAAATGCTCGAACAGCAGCCGCTGGCGCAGCACCGCGTACACCGTTTCGGCGAGCGTGTGGCGTTCGCGCGAACCCAGCCCGCGGTGCTGGCGGAAATAGGCCGACACCACGCTGTCGGCCGGCGATTCGAGGCGCAGGACGGCGCGCAGCAACTCGGTCGTCAGGTCGAGCAAGGCGTTGGGATGCATCGCTCGATTATCTGACCCGGGTATGCTGGCCCGATGGTCGACGCCCTGCACACCCTGCCCGCCGCCCCACCCGGCCGCTACCGCCACTACAAGGGCGGCGAGTACGAGGTCGTCGGCGTCGTGCGCCACAGCGAAACGCTGGAGGCGCTCGTCCTCTACCGTGCGCTGTATGGCGCGCATGGCCTCTGGGTCCGGCCGCACGCCATGTTCTTCGAAGATGTCGTGGTGGACGGGGTGCGCCAGCCTCGCTTCGCCTGGATCGGCGCTGCGGGCTGAAAGCCGTCGGCTACATCAACACTTGCGACGCGCCACCGCGGTGGCGGACGACGCCAGCGGCGATGTCGAGCTGCCCTTCGACGAACCAGCGCACCGCCAGCGGGTAGATGACGTGCTCGGTGGCCAGCACGCGGGCCGCCAGGCGCGCTTCGTCGTCATCGGGGCGCACCGGAACCACGCTCTGGATGACGATGGGACCGTGGTCGAGTTCGGGGGTGACGACATGCACCGTCGCGCCGACCGCCTTGCAGCCGGCCAGCAGCGCACGGCGGTGCGTGTGCAGCCCCGGGAAGGCAGGCAGCAGCGAGGGATGAATGTTCAGCAGCCGCCCGGCGTAATGCGCGACGAAGCCGGCGCCGAGGATGCGCATGAAGCCGGCCAGCACGACCAGATCGGGCCGATGCTGATCGATGGCTGCAGCCAACGCGGCATCGAAAGCGTCGCGGCTGGCGAAGTCCCGGTGGTCGACGACGCCGGTGGCGATGCCCTGTGCGGCGGCGAACAACAGCCCGCCAGCGTCCGCCCGGTTGGCCAGCACCGCCACCACCTGCGCTGGCCAACCCTGCTCGGCGCAACGCCGCACGATGGCTTCCATGTTGGAGCCGCGGCCGGAGACGAGGACGACGATGCGCTGCATGGGCGGCGAGAGTGTAGCCAGCGTGCGACCTGCCAGAATCTGCGGCCCCGTTGCCTTCGTCAGCCGCCCCCATGCGAGCAAGAGTCCTTTCCGGCATGCGCCCCACCGGCGCGTTGCATCTCGGCCATTACCACGGCGCCCTGAAGAACTGGGTTCGCCTGCAGGCCGACTACGACTGCTACTACTTCGTCGCCGACTGGCACGCGCTGACCACGCATTACGAAGAGCGCGAGGTGATGGAGCGCTATGTCTACGACATGGTCATCGACTGGATCGCCGCCGGTCTGGACCCCGAGCAATGCACGCTGTTCATCCAGAGCCGGCTGCCCGAGCACGCCGAACTCTTCACGCTGCTGGCCATGGGCACGCCGCTGGGCTGGCTGGAACGCGTGCCGACCTACAAGGACCAGATCGACAAGCTCAAGGACCGCGATCTGGCGACCTACGGCTTTCTCGGCTACCCGCTGCTGCAGGCCGCCGACATCCTGATCTACAAGGCCAGCTACGTGCCGGTCGGCGAAGACCAGTCGTCGCATGTCGAGCTGACGCGCGAAGTGGCGCGACGCTTCAACAACCTGTACGGCCGCAGCAGCGACGCCGCAGCGCGCATCGCCGCGGCCCTGGCCAAGCTGGCCAAGGACGACGCGCGTTACTACGACAAGCAGCGCAAGACCTTTGGCGAGACCGGCAGCGCCGAGGCCTTGGCCAAGGGAGAAAGTCTGCTGGCCAAGGCCGCCGGCGCGGTGGCCGGCTGGACGGCCGACGACAGCGAACTGCTGGGCGGCCACCTGAAGGGCGCGGGCCAGTCGATCCTGACCGAGCCGCAGGCCCTGCACACCGAGGTGCTGCGCCTGCCCGGGCTGGACGGCACGAAGATGAGCAAGAGCTACGGCAACGCCGTGTTGATGCGCGACGAACCCGAGGTCGTGACCAAGAAGATCCGCGGCATGACGACCGACCCCGCGCGCGTGCGCCGCAGCGACCCCGGAGACCCGGCGAAGTGCCCGGTCTGGCAATTCCACAAGCTGTACTCCGACGCTGCGACGCAGGACTGGGTGGTCCAGGGCTGCACCAGTGCCGGCATCGGCTGCCTGGACTGCAAGCAGCCGGTGATCGACGCGGTGGTCCGCGAGCAGCAGCCCTGGCGCGAGCGCGCCGAGCAGTACCTGACCAACCCGAAACAGGTGCACTGGATCGTCGAGATGGGCACCGAGCGCGCGCGCACGGTTGCACGTCAGACGATGAAAGATGTTCGCACCGCGATGGGCCTGAACTACGGATCGCCAGCATCAGCATGAACCTGCAGACCTACGAAGTCCACCCCGGCGCCGAGCCGGTGGCCAGCATCATCATCCTGCACGGTCTGGGCGCCGACGGCACCGACTTCCTGCCCTTCGCCGACGAACTCGACCTGTCGGCCGTCGGCCCGGTGCGCTATGTGCTGCCGCGCGCGCCGGTGCGCCCGGTGACCATCAACGGCGGGCACCGCATGCGCGCCTGGTACGACATCCTCGGCGCCGATCTCGTGCGGCGCGAAGACGAGGCCGGGCTGCGCGAATCGTTCAGCGACGTGCAACGCTTGGTTGAACGCGAGGTGGCGCGGGGCGTCCCTGCCCATCGCATCGTGCTGGCCGGGTTCTCGCAAGGCTGCGCCGTCGCTTTCGGCGCCGGGCTGCGCCACCACCAGCGGCTGGCCGGTGTCGCCGGCATGTCGGGCTACCTGCCATTGGCCGACACCACGGCTGCCGAACGCCACGCGGTCAACCACGGGACACCGGTATTCCAGGCCCATGGCCGCAGCGACGGCGTGGTTGCGATGGCGCGCGGCAGCGCCGGCCGCGACCTGTTGCAGGGCCTGGGCTACAGCGTCGAGTGGCACGACTATCCGATGGAGCACTCGGTCTGCGCCGATGAAGTGCAGGCGCTCAACCGCTGGCTGGTGCGGGTGCTGACGGCTGCCGCTTGAAGCCAGGCCAGGCCGGCATCTCCGCGTGCCATCGCTGACGCCAGCATGCACGCCACCCCGCGCCTCGTCCGCCCGGCCGCCGACCACCTGGCCGACTACCGCGCTGAACTCGAGCGCGGCTGGTCGGCAGACACCGTCCGCGGCGCCACAGCGGCCCAGGAAGAACTGGCCAGGATCGCCGCCGACCCGACGGACTTCCTGGCAGGGATGCACGACCCGCAGGCCCTCGGCCCGCCGGTCACGCTGGCTGACGGCACGCAGCGCCCGCGCCAGCCTGGGCTGCGCTACAGGATCTGGTCCGACGATGGCTTCGCCGGTAGCATCAACTTGCGCTGGGTCGCCGGCGGCGGGCCGCTGCCGCCGCATGTGCTCGGCCACATCGGCTACGCGATCGTGCCGTGGCGGCGGCAGCAGGGGCACGCGACGCGCGCGCTGGCACTGCTGCTGCCGATCGCCCGGGCGCAGGGCCTGGCCAGCGTGGACCTGACCTCGGATCCCGACAACGAAGCCTCGCACCGGGTGATCCGCGCCAACGGCGGCGTGCTGATCGAAACCTTCGACAAGGGCCCGGTGTACGGGCACCAACCGGGCCTGCGCTTCCGCATCGCCTTGGGCAGCCCGAGCGCGACGACATCGTCGAGGCGGTGAAGAAGAACGGCGTGCCCGTCGAGTACCTGGTGTTCGACGACGAAGGCCATGGCTTCGGCAAGAAGAAGAACGAGATCGAGGCCGACCGGCGCATCGTCGGCTTCCTCGACAAGTACCTCAAGGCGGCGCCTTGAGTCGCGGCCCGGCAGCGCGCTGCCGGGTCAGGCGAACAAGCCCTGCAGGAACCAGCTGACTTCGGCCGCCGCGGTCGGGGCGGTCGGCAGCCGGCTGCGCCAGACCCAGACCAGCGCGCCGTCGCTGGCCTGGGCGATGA
This sequence comes from Burkholderiales bacterium, assembly GCA_031359905.1. Lineage (GTDB taxonomy): Bacteria > Pseudomonadota > Gammaproteobacteria > Burkholderiales > Burkholderiaceae_C > Rubrivivax. The sequence goes on from JANMAP010000387.1 coordinate 7,598, forward strand.
AGTAGTCGCGCGCCGCGGGTGCGCTGTCCCACCAGCCGGCTTCGATGCGTTCGGGGCCGCTGAGCAACTGCAGCGGCCGGCCGGCCAGCAGCGGCAGCGCGTCGCGCTGGGCCAGCGGCTGCGGATCGGGCAGCAGCCAGGCCGGGCGGTGCAGCGGCAAGACGCGGCCCACGGCGCTGCTGGCGGCCAGCACGCCAGCGGCCGCCGCCCAGGCTGGGCCGCGAACGCCGTCGGCCCCGCGGCCTTGCGCCGGCACCGTGCGGCTGGCCTGTTCGGGCCGGTGGTCGGCCACCGGCTGCAGGCGCAGCACCTGGGTGTCGCCCAGCCGCGCACGCAGGCGTTCGAGCAGCCGCGCGAGGCCTTCGTTGTCGCTCGCCCGGGTCGGAAAGAGTTCGCCGTTCGGCGCACCGGCTTGCACCAGATGGCGGCAGACCAGACGCAGTTCAAGCGTCGGCGCGGCCAGCTGGCAATGCGCCAGGCGCTCGCGCAGCAGCAGCTGCAGATGGGCCGGGTCGAGCGCCGGCTCGGCCAGTTGCACCAGCAGGTCGGTGGCTTCGGCGGTGGTGGCGTGGCGCTGTGGCTCGTGGCGCATCTGCAGCGTGAAGGCCGCCACGCGTGCACCGCGCGCCTGCGCCCAGGCGACCAGCCGTGCCAGCAGCACGCTGCCGGCGTGCAGCACCTGATCGGTGGTGTCGGCGCGGGCGAAGAGTTCGAGCCGGCTGTCGAAGACCTCGGGCAAGGCCAGCCAGCGCCGCGGGTCGGGCTGCAGGCCGAAGGCGCGGTCGATGTCGTCGAGCAGGGCTTCGCCGAAGCGCCGCGCCAGCCCGGCGCGCGGCAGCTGGCGCAGGTCGGACAAGGTCTGCAGGCCCATGCCCTGCAGCGCGTCCCAGTGTTCGCGGCCGGGTCCGTGAGAACCACCGGGCCGCCCCAAGGGTCTCACACCCCCTTGGGGGGCGGAATCGGCTTGCCGATTCCAGGGGGCACACAGCAGCCGCACCGGCACCTCGGCCAGCAAGGCCTGCAGCGCGGGCAGCTGGGTGGCATGGGCGCCGAGCGCCATGTCGCCGCGGCCGGCCGGCCACCAGCGTGCCAGCAGCGCAGCGGCCAATGCGGTGGGTGCAGCCGCCAGCTGCACCCGGTGGCCCAGCGGGGCGAGCGCGGCGCGCAGCCGCTGCTGCAGCGCCGCCAGGCCGCCGAAGCAGCGCAGGCTGGCCCGCACGTCGAGCAGCACGGTCTGCGTGTCGTGCAGCGTGACGGCCGGCGTGAAGGCCAGCGCGGCATGGGCCACGGCCAGCAGCGCCGCCGCGTCGCGGGCGGGATCGGCTTCGGCCTGCAGCAGGTCGCTGGCCAGGGCCAGCGCAGTGGCGCGTTTCAGCCCGGGCTGGATGCCGGCGTGTGCCGCCGCGGCGTTGACAGCCGTGATGCGGTGCTCGACGACCAGCACCAGCGGGCGCTGGCGATCGCCGTCCGGCAGCGTGGCGCTGAAGGATTCCAGCGCCAGCAACGGCAGGTGCAGGGCAAGCCAGAGCATGGGCGGGTGGGTTCCGTCGTGATGGGTGGTGTTCAGAAGGGTTCAGACGGGTTCAGACGGTTCAACCGCGTGCTGCGGCGCCACGGGCTGGCACTGCGGCCTGGCGCAGCAGGTCATCGGCCTGGGCCTGGGC
>JANMAP010000388.1:0-3355 GCA_031359905.1 Burkholderiales bacterium
CAGGAGACAACATGAGTGCAGGCTACGAAGTGCGCGACGGGGTGGCCGTCATCACGCTGAACAATCCGCCGGTCAATGGCCTGGGCCACGACACCCGGGTCGGCATCGCCAGCGGTGTCGATCGGGCGATGGCCGATGCGGCCGTCAAGGCCATCGTCATCACCGGCGGCGGCAAGGCGTTTTCGGGCGGCGCCGACATCCGCGAATTCGGCAGCCCGAAGGCGGTGGCCGAACCCAACCTGCTGTCGCTGATCAAGCTGCTCGAAGCGACCACCAAGCCAGTGGTCGCGGCGGTCAACGGCGTGTGCATGGGCGGCGGGCTGGAACTCGCGCTGGGCTGCCATTTTCGCGTCGCCGCCAAGGGCGTGCCGGTGGCCCTGCCCGAAGTCAAGATCGGCTTGATCCCGGGGGCCGGCGGCACGCAGCGCCTGCCGCGGGTGCTGGGCGTCGAGCCGGCGCTGAACATGATCGTCAGCGGCGACGCGGTGATGAGCGAACTGCTCGCCGCCATCCCCGGCCAGAAGCTGTTCGACGAGGTCGTCGATGGCGACGTGGTCGGCGCTGCGGCCACGCTGGGGCGGGCCAAGGCGGCCGCCGGTGGCACGCTGCCGCTGGTGCGCAACCTGAAGGCCAGCCACCCCAATCCGGACGCCTATTTCCAGTTCGCGCGCAACACCGTCAAGGCGATGGCCAGAAACTTCCCTGCGCCGGCCAAGTGCGTCGACGCGGTCGAGGCCGCCGTCAAGCGCAGGTTCGACGACGGCATGGCTTATGAGCGCGAGGTCTTCACCACGCTGATGCTGACCCCCGAGAGCAAGGCCCTGCGCCACGCGTTCCTCGGCGAACGTGCGGCCAGCAAGATCGCCGACGTGCCCGAATCCACGCCGCAGCGAACGATCGGGCAGGTGGCCGTGATCGGCGCCGGCACGATGGGCGGCGGCATCAGCATGAACTTCCTCAACGCCGGCATCCCGGTGACCATGCTCGAGATGAAGCAGGACGCGCTGGACCGCGGCATCGCGACCATCCGCAAGAACTACGAGGCGCAGGTCAAGAAGGGCAAGCTGAAGGCGGACAAGTACGAGCAGCGCATGGCCCTGCTGACGTCGACGCTGAACTATGCCGACATCGCCCAGGCCGACCTGGTCATCGAAGCCGTGTTCGAAGAGATGGGCGTCAAGGAAAAGGTCTTCAAGACGCTCGACGAAGTGATGAAGCCCGGCGCCATCCTGGCCAGCAACACCAGCACGCTGGACGTCGACAAGATCGCCGCCTTCACCAAGCGGCCGCAGGATGTCGTCGGCCTGCACTTCTTCAGCCCGGCCAACGTGATGAAGCTGCTGGAAGTGGTGCGCGGCAAGCACACCGCGATCGACGTGATGGCCACCGTGATGGCCACCGCCAAGAAGATCAAGAAGACGGCGGTGGTCTCCGGCGTCTGCGACGGCTTCATCGGCAACCGCATGATCGAGCAGTACTCGCGCCAGGCCGGCTTTCTGCTGGAAGAGGGCTGCACGCCCGAGCAGGTCGACAAGGCGGTCGAACGCTTCGGCTTCGCGATGGGCCCGTTCCGCATGGGCGATCTGGCGGGCAACGACATCGGCTGGGCGATCCGCAAGCGCCGCTACCAGGAAAAGCCCGGCATGCGCTACAGCAAGACGGCCGACCTGCTGTGCGAGATGGGCCGTTACGGCCAGAAGACGGGCGCCGGCTGGTACGACTACGTGCCCGGCAAGCGCGACGCGATTCCCAGCGCGGTCGTCGTCAAGATGATCGAGGACCATCGCGCCACGCTGGGCGTCAAGCCGCGCAAGATCGCCGACGACGAGATCGTTCACCGCCTGGTTTATTCCCTGGTCAACGAAGCGGCCAAGATCCTGGACGAGGGCATCGCCAGCAAGGCCAGCGATATCGACATGGTCTACCTCACGGGCTACGGTTTCCCGCTGCACCGTGGCGGGCCGATGTGCTACGCCGATCAGCAGGGCCTGTTCAACGTCGTGCAGACGATGAAGCGCTTTGCCGCCAACCCGCTGGACGATGCCGGCTTCTGGCAGCCGGCGCCGTTGCTGGCGCGTTTGGCCGCCGAAGGAAAGTCGTTCACATGACCACCGCGGCCGGCGGCCCGGCACAACCGGTGGCCGCTGCCGCTGGTCGCACGCACCGTCTTCCATCCAAGTTGTTGAGCTGAGGAGCCCTCCATGAGCAAGGCTGTCATCGTCTCCACCGCCCGCACCCCGCTCTGCAAGAGCTGGAAGGGCGCCTTCAACATGACCCATGGCGCCACCCTCGGTGGCCACGCCGTGAAGGCGGCGGTCGAACGCGCCGGCATCGAGCCCGGCGAGGTCGACGACGTCATCATGGGTTGCGCCACGCCCGAAGGCGCCACCGGCAGCAACATCGCGCGGCAGATCGCCTTGCGCGCCGGCCTGCCCATCACCACCAGCGGCATGACCGTCAACCGCTTCTGCAGCAGCGGCCTGCAGACCATCGCGATGGCCGCGCAGCGCGTCATCGCCGGCGAAGGCGAGATCTTCATCGGTGGCGGCGTCGAAAGCATCAGCTGCGTGCAGAGCGAAGCCAACACGCACATGCTGCGCGACCCCTGGCTGCTCGAACACAAGCCCGAGATCTACTGGAACATGCTGCAGACCGCCGAGCAGGTGGCCAAGCGCTACAACATCAGCCGCGAACGCATGGACCACTACGGCGCTGGCAGCCAGCAGAAGGCCAGCGCGGCGCTCGAAGCCGGCCGCTTCAAGGACGAGATCGCCCCGATCACCGTCACCGCCGGCGTGGCCGATGCGGTGCTCGGCCTGCGCAGCAAGGAAGTGACGGTCGCCAACGACGAAGGCATCCGCGCCGGCACGACCTACGAAGGCATCTGTGGCATCCGCCCGGCCATTCCCGGTGGTGTGATCAGCGCCGGCAACGCCAGCCAGTTCAGCGACGGCGCCGGTGCCTGCGTGGTGATGGACGAGACCGTCGCCCAGCGCAAGGGCTTGAAGCCGCTCGGCCGCTTCCTGGGCTTTGCGGTGGCCGGCTGCGAGCCCGACGAGATGGGCATCGGCCCGGTCTTCGCCGTGCCCAAGGTGCTCAAGCGCCTGGGGCTGACGGTGGCCGACATCGACCTGTGGGAACTCAACGAGGCTTTCGCCGTGCAGGTGCTGTACAGCGCCGACACGCTGGGCATCCCGATGGACCGCTTGAACGTCAACGGCGGGGCCATCGCGGTGGGCCACCCCTACGGCGTCAGCGGCCAGCGGCTGACCGGGCATGCGCTGATCGAAGGCAAACGGCGCGGTGCCAAGCGAGTCTGCGTGACGATGTGCATCGGCGGCGGCATGGGCGCGGC
>JANMAP010000392.1:0-2658 GCA_031359905.1 Burkholderiales bacterium
GGCGGCCCGGGGTCTCGGCTGCTGGCGATCACCAGTTGGGCACCAGCCGTCGCCAGCAGCATGAGCTCAAAGTGTATCCGGCGGCCGGCTGGCGGCCGATGCCCGGGACCTTCAGACCCAGCGCCTTCAGTGGCCCGCAACGACGCGGATCATTGCCACCTGCTCGACGGCTGCTTCAGCCAACGGTGCAGCCGTCGGAGCCTCGGCGGCGCCAGGCGCTGCGGCGTCCTTGACGACGGACGGCTGGCGCGAAGCACCGACCGGCACGGACTTGCCGTTCGCGACCGCCCGCAGGTGCGCCTGTTCCATCAGCACCCGACCGGCGTAGCCGCCGTCGCCGTCGTGCAGCGCAGCGCCGACGTAAAACCGCAGGCCTGCCTGCAGGCTGCCGGCGCGGGCGATGCATTCTTTGAGCACCTGGACGCCGACCCGCAGGTTGCTGATCGGGTCGAACGCGGCGCGCGTGCCACCGAAGGATTCGTACTTGTCGTCGTGCACGCGCGTCATCACCTGCATCAATCCCTGCGCGCCCACGGCGCTCTGCGCGAACGGGTTGAAGCTCGACTCGACGGCCATGATGGCCAGGATCAGCGTCGGATCCAGCCCAGCCTTTTGGCCGATCGACCAGGCTTCCTGGACCAGGGCGCTGATCGGCTCGGGAGCCACCTTGTAGCGGCGGGCGATCCAGCGGGCCACCGACGCTTGCTCGCGGCTCAGCACGGATGGGTCGGTTGCGGTGGCGCGGCTGACGGCGTCAGGTTCGGCGACCGCTGTCAGCAAGTTGCCCGACGCGACATCGCGCTGTTCCTGGCGTTCCTGAAGCCAGTCCAGCGCGACCACCTCCATCTGGTGCCGGATGTCGGCACGACCCAACGTGAAGACCAGGACGGCGACCGCGACCAACCCGAGCAGGGCCAGCGTGTTGTGGCTGACCTCGAGCAGTCCGTGCCCGACGTCGCGAGTGAAGGTTCCCAGCGCGAGGGAGATGGCGCGCCGAGCGCGGTCCAGCTTGAACATGACTTGCATTGTGGTTCTCTCTCCTGGCACCAGCCCTCCAGGGGTCCCTGCAGGGGCGGTGCTTGCGACCAAGGGCGCGTGGTGATAATCGTTCGCGGGTCATCGAAACGTGGTGTGCCTGTCGACTCCGCCGCTGGAGTGAAGACAGGCAAGGGCTCGCGATGCGGGCGTCCCAATCCGCCAAAGGCGGGAACTTCCCAATCGCCAAATATTCGGGTTAACCCTGAAATTTCCGCAAAACCGCGATTCTAGGAAGCGCTTCATACGCAGTCAAGAATAACAAAGTGTTTTCTAATTCGAAAATCCAATGAAATATCGTGATCTGCGGGACTTCATGGCCCAGCTCGAACGGCTGGGCGAGTTGCGCAAGCTCGACCAACCGGTGTCCCCACGTCTTGAAATGACGGCTATTGGCGACAAGCTGCTCCGATCCGCCGGACCAGCGGTGCTGTGCACCCGACCGATCGGCCACACCGTCCCCTGCCTGATGAACTTGTTCGGCACCCCCAAACGCGTGGCCCTCGGGATGGGCGCCGATTCGCTGGCCGACTTGCGCGACGTTGGCCGGTTGCTCGCCAGCCTGAAGGAGCCCGAGCCGCCAAAAGGCTTGAAGGACACAGGAAAGCTGTTGCAGATGGCCAAGGCGGTCTGGGACATGAAGCCGCAGCTGCAACGCCGGGCGCCCTGCCAGGAGATCGTTTTCGAGGGCGACGACATCGACCTGGGTGCGCTGCCCGTGCAGACCTGCTGGCCCGGTGATGCCGGGCCGCTGATCACCTGGGGCCTGGTGGTGACGCGCGGGCCGCAGTCCGTGGCCCAGCCGCGCCTGCGGCAGAACCTGGGTATCTACCGCCAGCAGGTGATCGGCCGGCGCCAGTTGATCATGCGCTGGCTGGCGCATCGCGGCGGCGCGCTGGACTTTCGCGAGTTCGCCCAGGCCAACCCGGGCCAGCCGTTCCCGATCGCGGTGGCGCTGGGCGCCGACCCGGCGACGATCCTCGGCGCGGTCACGCCGGTGCCCGACAGCTTGTCCGAGTACCAGTTCGCCGGGCTGCTGCGCGGGGCTCGGACCGAAGTCGTGGAATCCAGTGTGGGTGAGCGCGGGCTTCTACTGCAAGTGCCAGCCAGCGCAGAATTTGTGCTCGAGGGGCACATCCCGCCCGCCGAGCCTGGCTTTCGCGGCGAGTCCGAGCACGGCGTGAAGCTGAAAGAGCAGGGCGGATACCTGCACGCGCTGGAAGGCCCGTTCGGCGACCACACCGGCTACTACAACGAGCAGGACTGGTTTCCTGTCTTCCGACTCGCGCGGATGACGCACCGTTGCGACCCGATCTATCACTCCACCTACACCGGAAAACCGCCTGACGAACCGGCGATTCTGGGGGTCGCGCTGAACGAGGTGTTTGTGCCGATCCTGCAGAAGCAGTTTCCGGAAATCGTCGACTTCTATCTACCGCCCGAGGGCTGTAGTTACCGCATGGCCCTGATCTCGATCAAGAAGACCTATCCAGGCCATGCCAAGCGGGTGATGTTCGGCGTCTGGAGTTTTTTGCGCCAGTTCATGTACACCAAATTCATCATCGTCACCGACGACGACGTCGACGTGCGCGATTGGAAAGAGGTGATCTGGGCCGTCACAAC
>JANMAP010000393.1:0-12625 GCA_031359905.1 Burkholderiales bacterium
TAACTAGAACTCCGAGCGGTAGCTGACGACCACACCGCCGCCGCGCGGCCGCAGGTTCAGCGTCGATCCGCCGTCGAGTTGCACCCGCAGCAGGCTGCGCGCGCCGCCGTCGCGCGGCGCGGCCTTGAATTCGAGGCCGACCTTCGACCGCGGCGGTTCGAGTGGCTGGCCATGGGCCCAGGCGCTGGCCGGCTGCAGCCCGGCCGGTTCGACCACGAGCAGCGTGCGTTGCGACAGGTTCAGGCGCAATTCCGCCGGCTCGGGCGCGCGCGCCGGATTGCCGAATGGAGACGCCGAAGCGCGCCAAGTGGGGAGGCTCGCGGTCGACTGGGCCACGGCGAACCCAGGGAGCGAACAGCAGGTCAGCACCACGATGTGCACGATGCCGCGCGAGACCAGCGACCACCTCAGCGCGCCGCGCGGGACGCCACCGGTTGCAGTCGGCAGGTGGTGCGTCGGATGAAGCCCATGAATCAGCCTGCGAACGACAAGCCCGACCCACCAAACGGGCCCACAAACGAGGACACGCATCGGGCGAATCGAGAGAGACGAATGATCGGTGTGCGGATCGAGGTGACGCATGGGGCCCCCAAGCCAGGTCGCCCGTACGCTGCATCGGGTTCCCTGGACACCGCCAGCGTAGGCAACGCGGGGCGCACAGACCAGGGCGGGGAGCGCCGACCTGCTGTCGGACGCGTCCTACCGCCGTGCTGTCCTGCCGCGGCCGCGACCGCGCGGTCCGCGGTACACGGTCCGCCGTCTACTGTTCAGCGAACGCCCGCTCGATCACGAAGTCGCCCGGCGTCGTGGTGTTGCCTTCCTTGAAGCCGCGGCCTTCGAGCAGATGCTTCAGGTCGCGCAGCATGCCCGGGCTGCCGCAGATCATCACGCGGTCGTTCGCCGGGTCCATCGCCGGCACCTGCAGGTCGGTGGCCAGCTTGCCGCTTTCGATCAACTCGGTGACGCGGCCCATGTTGCGGTAGGCCTGGCGCGTGACGGTCGGGTAGTAGCGCAGCTTGCTGGTCACCAGGTCGCCGAGGAATTCGTGCTGCGGCAGGTGCTCGACCAGCACGTCGTGGTAGGCCAGCTCGTCGACCTGGCGCACGCCGTGCACGAGGATGATCTGCTCGAACTTCTCGTAGGTCTCGGGGTCGCGCACGATGCTCATGAACGGCGCCAGGCCGGTGCCGGTCGACAGCAGGTACAGGCGCTTGCCGGGCAGCAGGTAGTCGACGACCAGCGTGCCGGTTGGCTTGCGGCCGACGATGATGTGGTCGCCGACCTGGATGTGCTGCAGCCGGCTGGTCAACGGGCCGTCGGGCACCTTGATACTCAGGAACTCGAGGTGGTCCTCGTAGTTCGCGCTGACGATGCTGTAGGCGCGCAGCAGCGGCTTGTCGTTGACGCGCAGCCCGATCATCGTGAAATGGCCGTTGGAAAAACGCAGCGCGGGGTCGCGGGTGGTCGTGAAGGTGAACAGGCGGTCGGTCCAGTGGTGGACGCTCAACACGCGTTCTTCGTGAATCGGGGCTGCCATGGCGGGGCGGATGTCGTAGCGAGGGAGCGGCCGCGAGTGTAGTGGGCCGCCTCAAACCTTTCGCCGGCGGGGTCGCGGCGGCGCCATCTCGGCGAAAAAGCCCCACAGCTGCTGCGCTGCCGGCGCCAGCGTGCGGCCGCTGCGCCGGATCAGCCCGACATGGCGGGTGACCACCGGGGTGTCCAGCGGCACGCTGACGAGCAGCGGGTGGTCCTTGCCCGGCATGGCCATTGCCGGCACCGCGGCCACGCCCAGGCCAGCCTCGACCAGGCCGAGCATGGTCGTCACGTGCTGCGCCTCGCAGACGCTCACCGGGCGCACCTTCAGCCCGGCCAGGGCCTGGTCGAGCAGCAAGCGATTGCCCGAGCTCTGGGCCACGGCGATGAAGGCGTGGTCGGCCAGGTCGCCCCAGGCGACGCGGCGGCGACTGGCCAACGGGTGGTCGCGCCGGCAGGCGGCGACGAACCGTTCCTCGCGCAGCGAGACGAACTCGATCCCCGGCTCCTGGCTGCCGATGAAGTTCAGGCCGAAGTCGGCTTCTCCGCGTGCCACCGCGCCGAGCACCTCGTTGGCGCCGGCGTCGAAGACCTTGACGCGGATCTTCGGGAACTCGCCGCGAAAGCGCTGCACTACCTGCGACACGTAGTAGTAGACGGTCGACGGCACGCAGGCCAGCGTGACCTCGCCCATGCGCGTGGCGGCGACGCCGCGCATCGTCAGCAGCGTTCCGTCGAGATCGTCGAGCAGACCCTGCACCTTGCGCGCGAAGTCGCGACCCACCGCGGTCAGGCTGACGCGGCGTGTCGTGCGGTCGAGCAGACGCACGCCCAGCGCCTGCTCGAGCTTGTCGATGCGCCGGCTGAAGGCCGGTTGCGAGATGTGCACGGCCTCGGCCGCCCGGCCGAAGTTCCCCAGTTCGGCCACCGCGCGAAAGGCCTGAAGGTCGTTGAGGTCGAAGGCGATGGCCATTCGCATACCGTCCGATTGATGTGTTTGATGGATGAATCGATCGCAACTATGCAATTCACATGCATGGATGGCAAGCGCAGCATCCCGTTCCATGACATCGCTGACCGTTCCCTGTGTCCTGATGCGCGCCGGCACATCCCGCGGCCCGTTTTTCCTGCGCGACTGGCTGCCGGCCGGCGACGCGGCGCGCGACCAGGCGCTGATCGGCGCGATCGGCGCGTCCGACCCGCTGTGTGTCGACGGTGTCGGCGGCGGCAGCACGCTGACCAGCAAGGTGGCCATCGTCTCGAAAAGCAGCCAGCCCGACTGCGATGTCGACTACCTGTTCGCGCAGGTCGGCGTCGGCGACAAGAGCGTCGACACGCGGCCCAACTGCGGCAACATGCTGTCGGGCGTCGCGCCGTTCGCCATCGAGCAGGGGCTGGTCGCCGCGCAGCCGGGAACGACGCGCGTGCGGGTCTACAACGTCAACACCCGTTCGCGCATCGATGTCACGGTGCAGACGCCCGGCGGCCGCGTGACCTACGACGGCAGCACCGGCATCGACGGCGTGGCCGGCACGGCGGCGCCGATCCAGCTCGACTTCCTCGACGCCTGGGGCGCGGTCACCGGGTCGGTCTTTCCGACCGGGCGGCGCATCGACAGCCTGCTCGGCGTCGACGTGACCTGCATCGACGCGGCGATGCCGCTGATGATCGTGCGTGCCGCCGATCTCGCCGATTTCGGCATCAGCGGCCGCGAGTCGCCAATCGATCTGGACGCCCACCGCGCCCTGATGGCGCGCCTGGAAGCCATGCGCCGCGCCGCCGGGCTGGCGATGGGCCTGGGTGACGTCAGCGCCAGCGTGATCCCCAAGCCGGTGATCGTCAGCCCCGGCGACGACGCGCACAGCATCACCTCGCGCTACTTCACGCCGCGGCGCTGCCACGCATCGCACGCGGTGACCGGCGCCATCGGCGTGGCCACTGCCTTCGCGCTGCCGGGCACGGTGGCCAGCAGCCAACTGCCGTCGGCCGGGCAGCGCAACGTGGCCGTGCTGCACCCGCAGGGGCGAATCGACGTGGCCGTCGAGATCGAAGGCCATGGCGCGCAGGCCGCCATCCGCCGCGCGGCGCTGGTCCGCACCGCGCGAAAGATCCTGCAGGGCGACCTGCACATCCCCGACTACGTGTTCTCACAACCCATCGAAGGAGACAAGACCATGACCCCGAGCAAGACACTGGCCGCCCCGTTGATCGCCGCCGCCCTGGCCGCGACCGCACCGCTGGCCTGGGCCGCCTATCCGACCAAGACCATCACCATCGTCGTGCCCACCGCTGCCGGCGGCGGCAACGACGCGATGGCACGCACCATCGCGGGCAAACTCGGGCCGATCCTCGGCCAGACCATCATCATCGACAACCGCGCCGGCGCCAACGGCAGCATCGCCAGCGAATTCGTGGCCCGTGCCACCCCCGACGGCCACACCCTGATGTTCGGCTACATCGCCACCCACAGCATGAACCCGGCCCTGCAGAAGTTGCGCTACGACCCGGTGGCCGACTTCGAGCCGATCGGCCTGGTCGGCTACTCGCCGACGCTGATGGTCGCCAGTGCCCAGGTGCCGGTGAAGGACGTCAAAGACCTGGTCGCCCAGCTCAACGCCAAGCCCGACAAGTACACCTACGCCAGCGCGGGCAACGGCACGGCGCCGCAGTTCGCCGCCGAACTCTTCAAGCTCAACGCGGGCGTCGTGATGCTCGGCGTGCCGTACAAGGGGTCGGCGCCGGCGATCAGCGACACCATCGGCGGGCAGACGCAGTTCATGTTCCCCAGCCTGTTCACCGCACTGCCGCATGTCAAGGCCGGCAAGCTGCGCGCGCTGGCGGTGGCCGGGCCGAAGCGCTCGGCGCTGCTGCCCGACGTGCCGACGCTGAAGGAAGCCGGCGTTGACGGCGTCGACGTCCAGCAGTGGTACGGTTTCTTCGCGCCGGCCAAGACGCCCAAGGCCATCGTCGAGCAGATCAACAAGGCGCTGAACCAGGTCCTGAACGACAAGGAAATGATCAAGCGCATCGAGGACCATGGCGCCGACGTCGAGACCAGCACGCCCGAGCAACTGGGGACGCTGGTGAAGAGCGAGCTGGTGAAATGGAAGGGCGTCGTGCAAAAGGCCAAACTCACGGCCGACTGATGGCCAAGGCGCCTGCGACCGTTCCCGAGGAGAGACCCATGGACGACGACCTGCAAGCCTGGATCGGCCGCAGCGAGACGCTGCACGACACCATCACGCCCGCGCCGCTGCGCGGCCTGACCGCGACGCTGGACCACCCGGCCGCGCCGGTCGAGCGCGGCATGCCGCTGCCGCCGTTGTGGCACTGGCTGTACTTCCTGCCGATGCACCGGCAAAGCGAGATCGGCGCCGACGGCCACGCCAGGCGCGGCGGCTTCCTGCCGCCGGTGCCGCTGCCGCGGCGGATGTGGGCGGGCAGCAGCTTCGAGTTCCGCGCCCCGGTCAGGGTCGGTGATGAGGTCGCGCGGACCAGCACCATCGCTGACGTCACAACCAAGGACGGGCGCACCGGCAAGCTGGTCTTCGTCAAGGTGCGCCACGAACTGCGCTGCAACGGCGCCGAGCAGCCGGCGATCGTCGAGTTCCACGACATCGTCTACCGCGGCGCCAGGCAGCCGGGCGACGTCGAGCCGCCGCCGCAGGCCGCGGCCAGCGGCGCAGCCTGGCAGCGGACCATCGTGCCCGACGACGTGCTGCTGTTCCGCTACTCGGCACTCACCTTCAATGGCCACCGCATCCACTACGACCGCAAGTACGTCACCGAGGTCGAGGGCTATCCGGGCCTGATCGTTCATGGCCCGCTGATCGCCACGCTGTTGATGGACTTGTTGCGACGCAGCCTGCCCGACGCCGATGTCGCGAGCTTCAGGTTCAAGGCCGTGCGACCGACCTTTGATCCCCATGCCTTCCGCGTCAATGGCCAGCGCGACGGCAACACCGTCAAGCTCTGGGCCCAGGACCACGAAGGCTGGTTGACGATGGACGCCGTGGCCACGCTGCGCTGAACGAGGGAACACGACCATGCAACCGCTGCAAGGCATCACCGTCGTCACCCTCGAACACGCCATCGCCGCGCCGTTCGCCACCCGCCAGCTCGCCGACCTCGGCGCGCGGGTCATCAAGATCGAACGCCCCGGCGTCGGCGACTTCGCCCGCGGCTACGACCAGCGCGTCAAAGGCCTGGCCTCGCACTTCGTGTGGACCAACCGCAGCAAGGAAAGCCTGACGCTGGACGTCAAGCACCCGCGGGCGGCCGAGTTGCTGATCCAGCTGATCGTCGACCAGGCCGACGTGGTGGTGCAGAACCTCGCCCCTGGCGCTGCGGCGCGGCTCGGCGTGTCGCACGCGGCGCTGCAGGCGCGGCGGCCCGATCTCATCGTCTGCGACATCTCGGGCTACGGCGACGACGCGCAGCACCCCGGTCCCTACCGCGACAAGAAGGCCTACGACCTGCTGATCCAAAGCGAAAGCGGTTTCGTCAGCATCACCGGCACGCCCGACGAGCCGAGCAAGGCCGGTTTGTCGATCGCCGACATCGCTGCTGGCATGTACGCCTACAGCAACATCCTGGCCGCGCTGCTGCAACGCAAGCTCGACGGCCAGGGCCGGCGCATCGACATCAGCATGCTCGAGGCGATGGGCGAATGGATGGGCTATCCGCTGTACTACGCCTACGACGGTGCGCCGCCGCCGCCGCGCGCCGGCGCCGCGCACGCGACGATCTATCCGTATGGGCCGTTCCCCTGCGGCGATGGCAAAACGGCGATGCTCGGCCTGCAGAACGAACGCGAGTGGGTCGCCTTCTGCGACAAGGTGCTGCTGCAACCGGCGCTCGCCCAGGACCCGCGATACACCGGCAACGCCCAGCGCACGCGGCCTCGGGACGAGTTGCGTGCCTGGATCGTCGAGGCGTTTTCGACGCTGACCGCCGAGCAGGTGGTGCAGCGGCTGGAAGACGCGCAGATCGCCAACGCCGAGATGCGCGACATGGCCGGGCTGTGGCGCCACGAACAGCTGCAGGCCCGCGGCCGCTGGCGCGAGGTCGACACGCCGGCCGGCAAGGTGCCGGCGCTGCTGCCGCCGGGCAGCTGGGGGCCGGGCGCCGGCGGCGAGCCGCGCATGGACGGCGTGCCAGCGCTCGGCCAGCACACCGACGCGATCCTCGGCGAGCTGGGCCTGAGCAGCGCCCAGATCCACGATCTGCGCGCCGCCGAGGCAGTTTGATGAACCCCCCGGAGCGCCTTCGGCACCTCCCCCCAAGGGGGCGACCCCAGCCGCCCGGCGAAGCCGGTTCCGCGGCGTCCGCTGGATTGAGCCAGCGGCGCTCTGTGAAGGCGGCAATGGCCGCCATGGAGAACTGAGATGTCACCCCGCACCTACCTGTTCGTTCCTGGCGACCGGCCCGAACGCTTTGCCAAGGCCCTGGCCAGCGGCGCCGACGCGGTGGTCATCGACCTCGAAGACGCCGTGCAGCCCGTCGCCAAACCGGCGGCGCGCGAAACGGTGGCAGCGTTCCTGCAGACGACCGACGCGCTGGCGCGCATCGTGGTGCGCATCAACGACGCCGGCACGGCGTGGTTCGCCGACGATGTGGCGATGCTCGCGGCGCGTGGCGTCGGCGCGGTGATGCTGCCCAAGGCCGAGTCGCCTCGCGCGCTGCTGCAGTTGCGCAACGCGTGCCCGCAGGCCGCGCTGCTGCCGCTGTTGGAGACCGCGCGCGGCGTGCTGAATGCCGTCGAGCTGGCGGCGCTGGCGGGGGTGCAGCGGCTGGTCTTCGGCACCGTCGACTTCGCGCTGGAGATGGACCTGTCGGGCGACCCGATCGGCTTCGACCACGCCGCGGCCTGCCTGTCGCTGGCCTCGCGCGCCGCCGGCATCGCGCCGCCGGTGGCCGGCGTCAGCACCGCCATCGACGACGCGGACGCGCTGCGCGCTGACCTGGCGCGCGCCCGCGCGCATGGCTTCGGCGCCAAGCTGTGCATCCACCCGAAGCAGGTGGCGGTGATCCACGCCGCGCTGGCCCCCACCGCCGCCGAGATCGCCTGGGCCGAGCGCGTGCTGCAGGCCGCCGATGCCGCCAGCGGCGCGGTGCAGATCGACGGCCGGATGGTCGACAAACCCGTCATCGAACGCGCGCGGCGCCTGATCGCCCGCACCGCCCAACGCTAGATCCTCCAGGAGACCCGCATGCCATCCACCATCATCGACAGCGCCATCTTCCAGGGCATCTTCAGCAGCGACGCGATGCGCCAGGTGTGGAGCGATGAGAACCGCACCGCGCAGTACGTGGCCATCGAACGCGCGCTGGCCATCGTGCAGGGCCGCCTGGGCATCATTCCGCAGGAAGCGGCCGACGAGATCGTCAGCCACTGCCACATCGACAACATCGACATGGCCCGGCTGCGCCAGCAGACCGAGCGCATCGGCTACCCGATCCTCGGCGTGGTCACGCAGATCAACCAGCTGTGCCGCGACAAGCTCGGCGAGTACGTGCACTGGGGCGCGACGACGCAGGACATCACCGACACCGCCACCGTGCTGCAGATCCGCCAGGGGCTGGAGCTGGTCGACGCCGACCTGGTGGCGATCGCCGCAGCGCTGGCCAAGCTGGCGAAGGAGCACCGCGACACACCGATGATCGGCCGCAGCAACCTGCAGCAGGCCATTCCGGTCACCTTCGGCTACAAGATCGCCGGCCTGCTGAGTGCGGTGCTGCGCCACCGCGAACGCATTGCGCAGCTGCGCGAACGGGTGCTGGTCGGCGAGTTCGCCGGCGCCGCGGGCACGCTGGCGTCGCTGCAGACGGGCGCGATGGACACCCAGGCCGGCCTGTGCGCCGAACTCGGCCTGCAGCAGCCGGTCATCGCCTGGCACACCATCCGCGACAACATCGCCGAAGTCGGCGCGGTGCTGGGGCTGATCGGCGGCACGCTGGGCAAGCTCAGCATGGACGTCAAGCTGATGATGCAGACGGAAGTCGGCGAGGTCTTCGAGCCCTACCACCACGGCCGCGGCAGCAGCAGCACGATGCCGCAGAAGCGCAACCCGATCAGCAGCTGCTACATCCATGCGGCGATCAGCGTCGTGCGCCAGCACGCGGCCGCGCTGATGGACGCGATGGTCGCCGACCACGAGCGCAGCACCGGCCCGTGGGAAATCGAATGGATCGTGCTGCCAGAAGCCTTCTGCCTGATCGCCGGGGCGCTGAAACAAAGCCGCGCGGTGGTCGAAGGCCTGGAGGTCGACACCGCGGCGATGCGCCGCAACATCGACATGACGCACGGACTGGTGATGAGCGAGGCGGTGATGATGGGCCTGGGGCCGTTCATCGGCCGCGAAGTCGCCCACGACCTGGTCTACGACATCTGCCGCGAGGCGCTGAAACAGCAGCGTCCGCTGCTCGACCTGCTGTGCGAGAACGCGCAGATCATGCAGCACGTCAGCCGCGCGCAGCTCGCCGCGATGTGCGACCCGGTCAACTACCTGGGACAGAGCGGGCTGATGGTCGATCGCGTCCTGGCGCGGATGCCATAGCGTCTGGCGTGGCGGCCCGCCCGCGGGCCCTTCAACCTGCCGCCGCCGCCCAGGCTGCGCTGGCGATGCGCAGCCGCTGCGCCAGGTAGCGCGCCATGTTGCGGTACAGCCGCGTGCCGAGTTCGGGGTGCGTCGCTGCCAGATCGAGCAGCGCAGACGCGTCCAGGCGCAGCAGTTCGGTGTCGCTGTCGGCCACCGCGTCGGCGGTGCGCCCGCCGCCGTCGAGCACGGCGGCCTCGCCGAACAGCGTGCCGGGCGACAGGCTCGCGTAGCGCGTCGGCGGGCGGTCGCCATCGCCCGGGGCAACGATGCTGACCGAGCCGCGCGTCACCAGGTAGACGGCGTCGCCCGGGTCGCCCCGGCGAAAGACGGCTTCGCCAGCCGCCAGACGCAGCGGCTGCAGCCGATGCCGCAGACGCTCGATGTCGGCCGCGTCGAGGTCGGCCAGCAGCGCATTGGCCTCGGGCGGGACCGCGGGCCGCTCCGCCAGCGGCAGGGTCGCAGGCGAATCCTCGTCGGCAAGCAGACTTTGCTCGGCGGCGTCGATGGCGCGGTCGGCGTCACCGAACCAGTCGACGCCGTCGACGCCGGCGACGCCGAACAGGTGCAGCCGGCGCCCCAGCGCCTGGCTGGTCTGGACATGGGCCAGCAGCAGTCGGACGCCGCGCCGCTGCAGCCGCGGGCCGAGCTGGGCCAGGCCGTGGGCGCCGGTGTCGTCGACGGTGGTCACGCGCCGCAGGTCCAGCACCAGCACGCGCGTGCCCTGCGGCATGCTCTCGGCGGCCTGGTTGAGCTGTTCGATGTTGCCGAAGAACAGCGCGCCTTCGAGTTCGAGCACCGAGATCGCCGTGCGCAGGCGCTTCAGGCGTTGTTCGCAGTGCATGGTCTGCACGCGGCGCGATGGCTGCTCGGCGGCGCGATAGCGCGATCGCACCAGCGAACTGCTGAGCTGGCGCATGAACAGCACCGCCGCCAGCAGGCTGCCCAGCCCGACGCCGAACAACGGCCCGCGCCAGACCGTGGCCAGCATGACGAAGGCAACCACCCCCAGGCTGATGCCGAGCGCCGGCGCCCGCTCGCCGGCGCGCCACCGCGCCACCAGGCTGCGCGTCCAGGGATCGACAAGGGCCCAGGCGACGGTCAGCATGATGCCGCCCAGCACCGCCGCGGGCAGCCAGTGCAACAGCGGCGAGCCGATCCAGAACAGCATGCCGGAGGCCAGCGCTGTCGCGGCCGCCGCGCGCCGGCCGCGGCCACCGCCTTGCTGCACCGCCACCGCACGCGAGCGCACCGTGCCCAGCGGCAGGGCACCGCACAGGCCGCCGATCAGGTTGGCCGCGCCGATCGAGGCCAGTTCTCGCCGCGCATCGCTGCGGTCGCCGAACTGCTGGTCCAGCGCCAGTACCACGAGCATCGACTCGAGCACCCCGACGACCGCCATCGCCGCCGCGGTGCCGAGGATGGTCAGCGCATGGCGAGCCAGGAAGTCGCGGCCGCCCGCATCGCTGATCGCGGCCCAGGCCACGGTGACCGGCAAGTCGTGGCTGATCGCGCCCAGGGTCGGTCCCCACGTCGGGCCGGGCAGCCCAAGCAGCAGGAGCTGGTAGACCGCGGTGCCGGCGACGAGCGCGATCAGCGCCGCCGGCCAGCGCGGGTGGGTGCGCAGCAGCCCCCAGACCAGCGCCGCGGTGCCCAGGCCGAGCAGCAGCGAGCCGGGGCGGAACTGGGCCAATGCGGCGGTGCCCTGCCGCGCCAGCGCCGACGACGAGAAGCCCAGCAGGGGGCCGAACTGGGCCAGCAGCACCAGCATGGCGATCGCGTTGAGGAAGCCGGCCAGCACGGTCTGCGGCACGTTGCGCACCAGTTGCACCAGGCCGAGCGAGGCGATGGCCAGCTGCATCATCCCCATCAGCACCACCGCCCCGCCCACCGCCGCCATCACCCAGCCCACGGCGCTGGCGGGTGCGGCCTGCAGGGCCGGGTCGAGCAGCAGGCCGCCGACCAGGCTGGCCACGATCACCGTCGATGGCGCGGTCGGCGCCCCGGTCGGCAGGCGCGACGCGGCCCCCAGCGCATAGATCAGGCCGCTGACGGCGGACGTGGTGAATGCCGCCGCGGCACCGACACGCACCGCCTCGTCGCCCAGCGGAGAGAAGGCGAGCACGCCCAGGCTGAGCAGCAGGGCCAGCGTGACCAGCGCGGCGATGCTGCCACCGAGGACTTCACGTCCCCAGGGCTCGGGTGCGGGCACGCTGACGGCAGGCAGGGGCAACGACATTCCAGCGATCGCGGGGGCAGCCCGAAGCCGTTTCAGGCTAACTTGAACGCTGCTGGGTGCCCAGGGGGCCGGACCCAGCCAGCGCCGATTCACTGCCGAGCGCCTGACAGTGATGCCGCATCGGCGTCACCGGACTCGGGCAACAACAACTGGACACAAACTGCCGTGGCCGGCCCGACTGGTGGGGCCGCGCCGCGCCGGCTAATCTGCAACACGGCTGACCGGCCGATCAAAAGGAGGGACCATGACCCGATCACTTTGGATCCTGGCGCTTGTCGCCAATGCACTCGGCATCTGCTCTGGCGTGGCGCAGGCCGACGACGGCAACTGCAACGACGAGGCGAGCCCATCGATTTCCTTCATCGAGATCGCCGTGCCCAACATCGCTACCCAGCCGGTGTCGATGCTGCGCTTGAAGGGCAAGCTCAGCCTGCCGTCCGGCGCTTCCGGCAAGCCCCATTGTTCGGCGTCGGCAGCCAAGGTTCCGGCGGTGCTGATCCTGCACGGCTCATCCGGAGTCGACGCCCGCGGCGACTTCTACGAATCGGCGCTGAACCAGGTCGGCATCGCCACCCTGCAGATCGACATGTGGGAAGCGCGCGGCGTCACCGGCCTGGCCAACCGGCCGGCGGCGCCGATCCTGACCTACCCCGATGCCTTCGGCGCGCTGGCCTTCCTCAGCGCCCATCCGCGTATCGCCGCCGACCGCATCGGCGTTCTCGGCTTCTCCTGGGGCGGCGTCGTCAGCCTGGCAGCCGCCGAGAAGCTGTACAGCGGCGCGTTCGGCGGTGGCCGGCGCTTTGCCGCCCACGTGGCCCACTACCCGGTGTGTTGGGGGGCCAACAACACCTCGATCCCGGCGCTGTCGCCGCCTTCGCAGAAAGGCACGCAGTTCCTCAACCTGACCGGCGCCCCCGTGCTGATCCAGATCGGCAGCGAGGACGGCTACGACAACGGCGTCGGCCCCTGCCGTGCGCTGGCGCAACTCGTCAATCCGTCCAACAACAACGCTGTCGAGGTCGCCGAGTATCCGGGTGCGCACCACGCCTGGGACCGCATCATGGTCCCGGTGTCGGCGCTCGACCCGTTCGCCAACCGGGGCAGCTTCTTCGTCACCGGGCGGCTGCCGACCGTGAACATCAGTCCCGACCCGGTGCAGGCCCAGGCGTCGCGTCAACGTGCGGTGCGCTTTTTCAAGAACCACCTCTAAGCCGGACCAGCCGCTGAAGCGCTGAGCGGCCGGGCGTGACGGCGC
>JANMAP010000414.1:0-13765 GCA_031359905.1 Burkholderiales bacterium
TCGGCGCTCGACCCGTTTGCCAACCGAGGCAGCTTCTTCACCACCGGGCGGCTGCCGAGCGTGGACATCATTCCCGACCCGGTGCAGGCCCAGGCGTCGCGTCAACGTGCGGTGCGCTTTTTCAAGAAGCACCTCTAAGCCGGACCAGCCGCTGAAGCGCTGAGCGGCCGGGCGTGACGGCGCCGCATACGGTGCGAGTTCGCACTGACCTAGCATCGGCGTCATGAGCGAACCGGACATCGACCTGCTGGTCATCGGCGGCGGCAACGCCGCGCTGTGCGCCGCGCTGACGGCGCGCGAGGCCGGCGCGTCGGTGCTGCTGCTTGAAGCCGCGCCACGCGAATGGCGCGGCGGCAACAGCATGCACACGCGCAACATCCGCTGCATGCACGACGCGCCGCAGGATGTGCTGACCGAGGCTTATCGCGAAGAGGAGTTCTGGCAGGACCTGTTCAAGGTCACCGCCGGCAAGACCGACGAGGCGCTGGCCAGGCGCGTGATCCGCGAATCGGCCAGCGTTCGCGGCTGGATGCGCCGGCACGGTGTGCACTTCCAGCCGTCGCTGTCGGGCACGCTGCACTTGAGCCGCACCAACGCGTTCTTCATGGGCGGCGGCAAGGCGCTGGTCAATGCCTACTACCGCAGTGCCGAGGCGCTCGGCGTTCGCGTGCGCTACGACGCGCCGGTCGACCGGATCGAGCTCCACGGCGACCGCTTCGCTGCCGCGTGGATCGGCAGCCAGCGCATCGCCGCGCGCTGCTGCGTCGTCGCCAGCGGCGGCTTCGAGTCCAACCGCGACTGGCTGCGCGACGCGTGGGGCTGCAACGAGCGCGGCGAATGGCCGGCCGACAACTTCGCCATCCGTGGCACACGCTTCAACCAGGGCGTGCTGTTGAAGGACCTGATCGCGCAGGGCGCCGATGCCATCGGCGACGCCACCCAAGCGCACATGGTGGCCATCGACGCGCGCGCGCCGCTGTACGACGGCGGCATCGTCACGCGCGTGGACTGCGTGTCGCTGGGCATCATGGTCAACCGCGACGGCCGCCGCTTCTACGACGAGGGCGAGGACTTCTGGCCCAAGCGCTACGCCATCTGGGGCCGGCTGGTGGCGCTGCAGCCGGGGCAGGTCGGGCACTCGATCATCGACGCCAAGGCCGTCGGGCGGTTCATGCCGCCGGTCTTCAAGGGCGCGCTGGCCGCCACGCTGCCCGATCTGGCGCGCCAGCTCGGCCTGCCCGAGGCCACCTTCCTGCAGACGCTGACCGACTACAACGCCGCCTGCCGCGAAGGCCATTTCGACCACGCCGTGCTCGACGATTGCCACACCGAAGGCCTGATGCCGCCGAAGACCCACTGGGCGCGGCCGATCGACACGCCGCCTTACTACGGCTACACGCTCAAGCCCGGCGTGACCTTCACCTACCTGGGCCTGCGGGTGGACGAACAGGCCGCGGTGCACTTCGCCGGGCGGCCCAGCGCCAACCTGTTCGCCGCCGGCGAGGTGATGGCCGGCAACGTGCTCGGGCAGGGCTACACCGCTGGCGTGGGCATGACGATCGGCACGGTCTTCGGACGCATCGCCGGCGCGTCGGCGGCCCGCGCCGTGGCCGCCGGCCGCCCGCTGCGTGCGGACTTCGAAGCCCCAGGAGCAACGCATGCAGCAGCTTGAAGCGCTGGCCCGCCAGGCGCAGGCCCTGGCAGACCCGGCGAAGGGCCACGCCCCGCCGCTGACGGCGGCCGAAGCCGAGGTCGCGCGCCAGCTGCAGATCTGCAACGCCTGCCGCTACTGCGAAGGGTTCTGCGCGGTGTTCCCGGCGATGACGCGCAGGCTCGAATTCCCGCGCGCCGACATCCACTATCTGGCCAACCTGTGCCACAACTGCGGCGCCTGCCTGCATGCCTGCCAATACGCGCCGCCGCACGAGTTCGCGGTGGCCCTGCCGCAGGCCCTGGCCACCGTGCGTGCCACGACCTATGCCGACCATGCCTGGCCGCGGCGCTTCGGCGGGCTGTACCAACGCAACGGCCTGACGCTGGCGCTGGCGCTGACCGCGGGGCTGGCGTTCTTCCTGGCGCTGGCCGCGGCGCGCCAGGGCGGCATCGGCAGCCTGTGGCGCGCGCCCGCCGACGGCTTTTACGCCATCTTTCCGCACGGGCTGATGGTCGGGCTGTTCGCACCGGTGTTCGCCTTCGCGCTGCTGGCGCTGGGCATCGGCGTGGCGCGCTTCTGGGGCGCGGCGCCGCCGGGCGCGTCGAATGCACCGGCACTGCGCGAAGCAGCCGTCAACACGCTGACGCTGAAGTACCTGGACGGCGGCCACGGCGAAGGCTGCAACGAAGCCGACGACCGCTGGACGCACGAACGCCGCGCCTGCCATCACGCCACCTTCTACGGCTTCATGCTGTGCTTCGCCGCGACCAGCGTGGCCACGCTGTACCACTACGCTTTCGGCTGGGTGGCGCCGTATGCCTGGACCAGCCTGCCCAAGCTGCTGGGCAGCGCCGGCGGCGTGCTGCTGGTGCTGGGCACGGCGGGGCTGCTGCGCTTGCGTTGGCGCCGCGACCCCGGGCACGCCGTGGCGACGCAGCGGCCGATGGACCTGGGCTTCGCCGCGCTGCTGCTGTTGACCGGCGCCAGCGGCCTGGCACTCGCACTGGCTCAGGGGCGTGCGACGCAGCCGCTGCTGCTGTGCCTGCACCTGGGCGCGGTGATGGCGTTCTTCCTGACCATGCCCTACGGCAAGTTCGCGCACGGCGTCTACCGCGCCGCGGCGCTGTTGAAGTGGTCCATCGAACGCCGCCTGCCGACACGGCTGCGACTGGGGTCGGAGTGATGAACGTTACCTCGACAGAGCTGAACGGACCGCGGAGCCCGCCCATGCACAGCCCGCCGACCGGCCGTCTGGACATCGCCTCGATGCAGCCGAACTGCGCCCCCGCCGAGTGGCAGGCCCGCGTCGACCTGGCCGCCTGCTACCGGCTGGTCGACCTCTACGGCTTCAGCGACATGATGGCCAACCACATCTCGTCGCACGTGCCCGGCGAGCCCGGCGCCTTCCTCATCAACCCCTACGGGATGATGTACGAGGAGATCACCGCCAGCAGCCTGATCAAGGTCGACCTGGCCGGCAACATCCTGAGCGCCCCCGACTTCGGCGCGCTCGACTACGGCATCAACCGCGCCGGTTACGTCATCCACAGCGCGATCCACGAAGCCCGGCCGGACATCGCCTGCGTGATCCACACCCACAGCTGGGCGTCGATGGCGGTGAGCGCGCTTGAATGCGGCCTGCTGCCGCTGACGCAGACGGCGATGCGCTTCCTGAAGATCGGCTACCACGACTACCAGGGCGTGGTCCTCGACGCGACCGAAAAGGCCTCGCTGATCCACGACCTGGGGCAGGGCGAGGCGCTGATCCTGCGCAACCACGGCGCGCTGACGGTCGGGCGCAGCGTCGGCGAGGCCTTCAACTGGCTGCACCGACTGGAACTGGCCTGCCATTCGCAGCTCGCCGCGATGGCCTGCAACACGCCGTTCGTCAAGGTGCCGCAGCCGGTCCTGGAGGCGACGTGGAACAACTACCAGCGCGGCACGCGCCGGCCCTACGGCCTGATGGAATGGCCGGCGCTGTTGCGCAAGCTGGACCGTCTGGATCCGAGCTACCGCACCTGATGCGCACGCCCGGTGATGGAGAACCCCCGATGACGACGATCCTATCCCGCGGTGCTGCCTTGCTGTGCGGCCTGCTGATCGCCGGCGGCGCCCTCGCCCAGGCCTGGCCGGTCAAGCCCGTCAGGGTCATCGTGGCCTTCACCGCCGGCGGCACCAGCGACCTGCTGGCGCGCGGCGTCAGCCAGCAGCTCGGCGAGAAATTGAAGCAGCAGTTCATCGTCGACAACCGGCCGGGTGCGGGTGGCAACCTGGGCACCGAACTGGTGGTGCGCGCACCGGCCGACGGCTACACGCTGATCGTCAACTCGGTCGGGCCGATGGCGGTGAATCCGACGCTGTACCCCAAGCTGCCCTACGACCCGCTGACCGACCTGGTGCCCATCGTGCAGATCGCCAACGTGCCCAACGTGCTGGTGGTCCATCCGTCGGTGCCGGCGAAGACCCTGGACGAGTTCGTGGCCCACGCCAAGGCCCACCCGGGGCAGCTGAACTGCAGTTCGACGGGCATCGGCACCAGCAGCCACCTGAGCTGCTTCGTGCTCGCCAAGCGTGCCGGCTTCGACGCCGTGCACGTGCCCTACAAGGGCGCCGAGGCGCTGCGCGACCTGCTGTCCGGGCGCGTGCAGTTCATGTTCGCGACCATCCCGTCGGTCAAGGCGCACATCGACGCGGGGACGCTGCGCGCCATCGCCGTCAGCAGCCTGAAGCGCTCGCGTTCGCTGCCCGACGTGCCGACCGTCGCCGAGCGCGGCTACCCGGGCTTCGAAGCCGGGTCGTGGTTCGGCTTCTTCGCGCCCAAGGGAACGCCGGCCGAGGTCGTCGCCACGCTGAACAAGGCCGTCAACGAGTTCGTCGGCGTGCCGGCGATGGAAGCCTCGCTGGTCAAGGAAGGCGCCGACCCGGCGGGCGGCTCGCCGCAGGCCTTCGCCGCCTTCGTGAAGAGCGAGCACGAGAAGTGGCGCGTGGTGGTGCGCGAATCGGGCGCCACGCCGGAATGAACGGCGCGCAGGCCGCGCCGCCTTGTCCTCCACGGCCGCCGCCACGGCCGCCGCCACGACCGCGGGTGCTGGTCTCGCGCCTGACGCGCGACAGCCAGGCCGCGCTGCTCGATGCCGCCACCGCCGGCCACGACGTGCAGTGGATCCTTCTCGACGACGTGCTCGACGACATGCACGGTGCCCCGCCGCCGCCGGTGCACGCCGCGTTCATCTCGCGCGACATCACCGGCCTGTCGACCAAACAGCAGCCGCTGCGCGATCTGGCGGCCTGTTATGCAGTGCTGCGGGCTTCGCCCGATCTGGCCTGGGTCCACGCGCATTCGGCCGGCGCCGACCGGCCGATCTACCCCGAACTGCGCGCCCGCGGCGTCACAGTCACCACCTCGTCGGGCGCCAATGCCCCGGTGGTCGCGGCCTCGGCGCTGGCCGGGCTGCTGGGGCTGTCGCGGCGCTTTCCGCAGTTGATCGCCGCCCAGCACCAACGCCGCTGGGCACCGCTGGTCGGCGCCGGGCCGCTGCCGCCCGACCTGGCCGGGCAGACCGCGGTGCTCGTCGGTTGGGGCCCGATCGCGCAGGCATTGCAGCCGCACCTGGCGCTTTTCGGCATGCAGGTGATCGTCGTGCGACGCAGCGCCGAAGCGGCCGCACCGGGCGTCGAGACGGTGGCCGCCGCCGACCTGCAGCGCGTGCTGCCGCGCGCCGACTGGCTGCTGCTGTGCTGCCCGCTGACCGACCAGACGCGCGGCCTGATCGACGCCACCGCGCTGGCCCGGCTGCCACGCGGCGCGCAGTTGATCAACGTGGCGCGCGGCGAGGTGGTGGTCGAAGCGGCGCTTGAAGCGGCCCTGCTGTCGGGGCAGCTGGGGGGTGCCTACCTGGATGTCTTCGAGCACGAGCCGCTGGCCGCCGCGTCGTCGCTGTGGTCGCACCCACAGGTCCTCGTCACACCCCACAGCGCCGGCCAGTCGGCGGGCCACGCGACGCGCGTGGCGGCGTTGTTCGCCGACAACCTGGGCCGCTGGCTGCGCGGCGCGCCGCTGGTGCATGCGGTGGCCTGATCTGGTGACCCGGGTCATCATCCGGGTCGCCCCGACACAACCGACCGCTTCGCGACGCTGCTCGGCAGCGAGAGCGCGCGCCACGAAAAGTTGATCCGCGATGCACGCATCCAGCCCGACTGAAGCCGCCGCAAGCCGCCTGCTGCGACGCCGGCTGCTGGCCGCCGGCATCGGCGTTGCCATCGCGCCAATCGCCCTCGTGACGCGCGCCCAGGCCGGCAAGACGCTGCGTCTGATCGTACCCTTCACGCCCGGCGGCAGCACCGATATCCTGGCCCGCGCCATCGCCCCCAAGCTCGGGTTGGCGCTGGGGCAGAACGTGGTCGTCGACAACAAGCCCGGCGCCGGCGGCTCGCTCGGCGCTGCCGAAGCAGCCAAAGCCGAGCCCGACGGCCACACGCTGCTGATGGGCCACATCGGCACGCTGGCCGTCAACCCGGCGCTGTACCCCAAGTTGGGCTACGACCCGATCAAGAGCTTCGCCCCCGTGGCCTGGGTGGCGCGGGTGCCCAACGTGCTGGTGGTCTCAGCAGCATCGCCGGCACGCAGCTTCAAGGACTTCGTCGACCTGGCCCGCGACCGGCCGGGCCAGCTCAGCTTCTCGTCGGGCGGCAACGGCAGCGCGGCGCACATCACCTTCGAATATCTGAAGTTGAAGGCGCGCATCTTCCTGCTGCACATCCCGTACCGCGGCACCGCGCCGTCGGTCACCGACCTGATTGCCGGACAGGTCGACGCCACCTTCACCGGCGCGCCCGCGCTGCTGCCGCATGTGCGCAGCGGCCGCCTGCGCGCGCTGGCGGTGTCCAGCCCGCAGCGCATCGCGGCGCTGCCCGACATCCCGACGGTGGCCGAGAGCGGCGTGCCCGGCACCGCCGGCTTCGAGGCCGATCAGTGGTACGGCGTGGTCGCACCGGCCGGCACGCCGGCGGCGCGCGTTGCACTGCTGAATGCCGAGATCAACAAGGCGCTCGCGCTGCCCGAGGTGGCGCAGCAACTGGCCGTCGAAGGCGCGGTGCCGACGCCTACAACGCCGCTGGCTTTTGCCCAATTGATCGCCCGCGAGCTGCCGCGCTGGGCCGAGGTGGTCAAGGCCGGCAACGTCAAGCCCGATTGATCGGCCGACAAGGCCTTTGATGAATCGTCTGCGGCGGGGCGTTCCGGCGACGCGGCAAGCGGTCGGCTGCGAGGCCGGTGACAACGCGCGCCGGGCGCCGACCGCACAATCCGTGCCTTTCAATGCCCCGGCGCGGAGCGGATGAGATGAGCGATGGAGTCAATCGGCGTGGATTCGTGGCAGGCTCGATTCCGTTGGGGGCGACCATCGGCGCCGCGTTGAGCGGAGCGGCTGCACCAGCGGGTGCGGCCGGTGGTCCGGCGGCCGCAGCGCCGGGGCTCGAGCGGCTGGACATGCTCGACGCGGCAGCGCTGCAGGCCGAGATGACCGCTGGCCGGCTGACATCGCTGGCGCTGACACGCCACTACCTCAAGCGCATCAACGCGATCGACCGCCGCGGCCCGCGCTTGAACGCCGTCATCGAGCTCAACCCCGATGCGCTGGCGCAGGCCAGGGCGCTCGACGCCGAGCGCAAGCAGGGCCTGCGTGGCCCCCTGCACGGCCTGCCGGTGCTGATCAAGGACAACATCGCCACGGCCGACAAGATGGCCACCACTGCCGGGTCGCTGGCGCTGGCCGGTCTGCACGCCAAGGCCGATGCGCACATCGTGCAGCGCCTGCGCGACGCCGGCGCGGTGATCCTGGGCAAGACCAACCTCAGCGAGTGGGCCAACATCCGCAGCACGCGCAGCAGCAGTGGCTGGAGCAGCCGCGGCGGGCAGACGCGCAACCCGCATGTGCTCAACCGCAACACCAGCGGATCGAGCTCGGGCTCGGGCGCGGCCGCCGCCGCCGGGCTGGCGGCACTGACCGTCGGCACCGAGACCGATGGCTCGATCTGCTCGCCGGCCAACGTCTGCGGCATCGTCGGCTTCAAGCCGACCGTGGGGCTGGTCAGCCGCAGCGGCATCGTCCCGATCTCGGCCAGCCAGGACACGGCCGGCCCGATGGTGCGCCATGTGCGCGACGCCGCGCTGCTGCTGCAGGTGCTGGCCGGCGCCGACCCGCGCGACGCTGCCAGCGCCGCGCCGCCGTCCGGCCCGGTGGACGCCGCCGCGGCACTGCGCAGCGATGCGTTGAAGGGCGCGCGCATCGGCGTCATCCGCAGCGCCGTGCCGACGCAGCCCGGCGTGGCCGCGCTGTTCGAACAGGCACTGGCGGTGCTGCGCGCGCAAGGCGCGGTGCTGGTCGACAACCTGCAGATCCCCGGCCGCGACAAGTACCGCGAGGCCGAGCTGACCGTGCTGCTGTGCGAGCTGAAGGACGGCCTGGCCAAGTATCTGCGCGACTACCAGCCCGACGCCGCCGTCAAGACGCTGGGCGACGTCATCGCCTGGAACAACGCTCACGCGGCGCAGGCCATGCCGCACTTCGCCCAGGAGCTGTTCGACAAGGCCGAGGCCACGCAGGGCCTGGACACGCCGGCCTACAAGGACGCGTTGGCCACCTGCCGGCAATACGCGCGCGCCGAAGGCATCGACAAGCTGTTCGCCGAGCAGACGCTGGACGCCGTCGTCGGCCCCACCGGCAGCCTGGCCTGGCCGATCGACCACCTGCTCGGCGACCACTACGGCGGCGGCGGATTCGGTTCGGCCTTCGCCGTGGCCGGCTATCCCCATCTGACGGTGCCGATGGGGCTGGTGGCCGACCTGCCCAGCGGCCTGTCGTTCGCCGGGCTGGCCTGGCAGGACGCCAAGGTGCTCGGCCTGGGCTACGCCTACGAACAAGCCAGCCAGCGCCGCCGCGCACCGCGCTACCTGCGCGAGACCGGCATCGCCTGAAGCCAGCCGAGTGGACGCGCAGCGGCGAGCACTGTCGCAAGGTCTGGTCGCTGTCGCGCTGGCCGCTGGCCGGCTGGGCCCGGCGCGCGCGGCGGGCTACCCCGACAAGCCGATCACGCTGATCGTGCCCTTCGCCCCGGGGGGCATCGCCGACCTGACGGCGCGCACGGTCGGCGAACACATGGCCAGGACGCTCGGCCAGGCCATCGTTGTCGACAACCGGCCGAGCGCTGGGAGTATCGTCGCCAGCCAGGCGGTGGCCGGCGCGCGGCCCGACGGTCACACGCTGCTGCTGATGAGCAACAGCAATGCGCTCAGCGTCGGCCTGTTCAGGAAGCTGCCGTACGACGCGCAGAAGGCCTTCGCGCCGATCTCCACGCTGGGCGCCTTCGACCTGGGCATCTTCGTCGCCGCGAACTCGCGCTTCGCGACTCTGGGCGACGCCGTCAGATTCGCCAGGGCCAACCCGGGCAGGCTCAACATCGGCACGATCGCGGTCGGCAGCACCCAGCACCTGGCGGCCAAGTTGTTCGAGACCGTCGCCGGCATCGACGCGCTGGTCGTGCCGTACAAGGGCAGCCCGGCGGTGTTGACGGCGTTGCGCGGTGGCGAGATCGACCTGGCCTTCGAGATCGTCGGGCCGATGCTGGCGCAGGTGGCAGCCGGCGCCGTCAAGGCGCTGGCGGTGAGCTCGGACAAGGCCAACCCGTCGCTGCCGCAAGTGCCGACGGTGCAGCAGACGGGCATCGCGCCGTACAACGTGACTTCGTGGAATGCCCTGGCCGCGCCGGCCGGCACGCCGCCGGCGGTGATCGACGTGCTCAACCAGACCACCCGTGCGGCGCTGGCCGATTCGGGCGTGCAGGCCCGGCTGGCCGCCCTGGGGATGCGTGTGCAGGCCAGCAGTCCGGCTGAGTTGCAGACTTTGCTGACACGCGAGATCCAGCGCTGGGGCGAGGTCATCCGCGCGGCGAAAATCGAACCCGAGTGACGTTGAAACCGGACCTTGAAACACCAGTGGCTGCCCCCACTGTCCCGGGTTGCGTCGCAGTGCTGCGGGCACGACGCCCCCACCTTCCTTCTGTCGAACAAGACCCATCCCATGGACAAGCAAACCCTGTCGTTCCAAGCCGAGGTCAAGCAGATCCTGCACCTCGTCACCCACTCGCTGTACTCCAACAAGGAGATCTTCCTGCGCGAGCTGGTCTCCAACGCCTCGGACGCCTGCGACAAGCTGCGCTTCGAAGCGCTGGACAAGGCGGCGCTGTACGAAGACACGCCGAACCTCGACATCCGCGTCTGGTATGACGAGCAGGCCAAGACGATCACCATCCGCGACAACGGCATCGGCATGAGCGCCGAGGAAGCCGTGGCCCACCTGGGCACCATCGCCAAGAGCGGCACGCGCGAGTTCATGGCCAAGCTCGAAGGCGAGCAGAAGAAGGACGCCAACCTGATCGGCCAGTTCGGCGTTGGCTTCTACAGCGGCTTCATCGTTGCCGACCGCATGACCGTGGAAACCCGCCGCGCCGGCGCCGCGGCGACCGAGGGTGTGCGCTGGAGCAGCGAAGGCACCGGCGACTTCGAAGTCGAGACCATCGAGCGCGCACAGCGCGGCACCGACGTGATCCTGCACCTGCGCGAGGGCGAGGAAGAGTTCCTGTCGGCGTGGAAGCTGAAAAGCATCATCGGCAAGTACAGCGACCACATCAGCCTGCCGGTGCTGATGCCCAAGCAGACCTGGGACGACGAACAGAAGAAGCAGGTCACCACCGACGAGTGGGAGCCGGTGAACAAGGCCGCGGCGCTGTGGACGCGGCCGAAAAGCGACATCACCGACGCCCAGTACCAGGACTTCTACAAGCAGATCAGCTACGACACCGACGCGTCGCTGGCCTACACGCACAACCGCGTCGAAGGCCGCACCGAATACACGCAACTGCTGTACGTGCCGGCCAAGGCGCCGTTC
The DNA here is from genome assembly GCA_031359905.1 of Burkholderiales bacterium. GTDB lineage: Bacteria > Pseudomonadota > Gammaproteobacteria > Burkholderiales > Burkholderiaceae_C > Rubrivivax. The sequence continues at coordinate 10,600 of JANMAP010000414.1, forward strand.
GATCTGTGGAACCGCGACAAGCGCGGCGGCGTCAAGCTTTACGTCAAGCGCGTCTTCATCATGGACGACGCCGAGGCGCTGATGCCGGTCTATCTGCGCTTCGTCAAAGGCGTGATCGACAGCGCCGACCTGCCGCTGAACGTCAGCCGCGAACTGCTGCAAGAAAGCCGCGACGTCAAGGCCATCCGCGAGGGCAGCACGAAGAAGGTGCTGGCGATGCTGGAAGACGTGGCCGAGAGCCAAAAGGACAAGTACGCCGAATTCTGGGGTCAGTTCGGCACGGTGCTCAAGGAAGGCATCGGCGAAGACCACGCCAACCAGGAACGCCTGGCCAAGCTGCTGCGCTTCGCGTCGACGCAGGCCGACGAGGGCGTCAGCTTGACCGACTACATCGCGCGCATGAAGGAAGGCCAGCAGCCGATCTACTACGTCACCGCCGACACCCTGGCCACTGCCAAGAGCAGCCCGCAGCTGGAGATCTTCCGCAAGAAGGGCATCGAGGTGCTGCTGCTCGTCGACCGCGTCGACGAGTGGATGTTGTCGCACCTGTACGAGTTCGACGGCCATCCGCTGACCAGCGTCGCCAAGGGCGGTGTCGACCTCGGCCAGTTGCAGGACGAGGACGAGAAAAAGGCCGCCGAGCAGACCGCCGAGGCCTTCAAGCCGGTGCTCGAGCGTCTGAAGGTCAGCCTGAAGGACCGCGCCAAGGACGTCCGCGCGACGACGCGGTTGGTCGACTCAGCGGCCTGCATCGTGGTTGACGAGGGCGACATGAGTTCGCATCTGGCACGGCTGCTGAAGCAGGCCGGCCAGAGCGCCCCACCGTCGATGCCGATCCTCGAGGTCAACCCAGGCCATGCATTGCTCAAGCGCCTGGAGGGCAGCGAGGCCTTCGACGACCTGGCGCAGATCATCTTCGACCAGGCCTTGCTGGCCGAAGGCGGGCAGCTCGAAGATCCGGCGGCCTACGTGCGGCGCGTCAACGCACTGCTGACGGCCTGACCGGCGCGCCGATCACGACGCCATGGCTTCCAGCTGCTCGCGCAGCTGGGCCGTCTGCTGGTTCCAGTAGGCCGCGGTGCCGAAGAACGGGAAGTTCAGCGGGAATGTCGGGTCGCCCCAGCGCTCGGCCAGCCAGGCGCTGTGGCGCACCATGCGCAGCGTGCGCAACGGCTCGATCAGCGCGCGTTCGCGGTCGTCGAAATCGCTGAACTGCTCGTAGCCTTCGATAAGGGTGTTGAGTTGCTGGGCCATCGTCGTGTGGTAGCCGGAGATCAGCATCCACAGATCCTGCACCGCCGGGCCCTGCATCGCGTCGTCGAGGTCGACGACATGCGGCGCGCCGTCACGCCAGAGCACGTTGCCAAGATGGCAGTCGCCATGCAGGCGCAGCGTGGCCAGCGGCGAGGCAGCGTCGAAGGCGGCCTCGACGGCCGACAGCGCACTTTTGCAGGCGCTGTGCCAGGCGGGCAGCTCGGTGTCCGGGACGAAGCCGCCATCGATCAGCAGGGCCATCGCCCGCTGGCCATCGACGCCGGCGTTCAGATGGTGGCGGTGGACGAAGGCCTGCTTGCCGCCGACGGCGTGCAGACGACCGATGAAGCGGCCAAGCTGACGCAGCGCGGCCGGGTCCTCGAGCTCGGGCTCGCGGCCCGCGCAGCGGGTGGCGACGGTGTAGCGGTAGACGTCGCCGTCGACGCTGCGACAGGCCAGCGTCGGTGGGTCACCGCGTACCACCAGCCCGGGCGATGAAACGGTCTCGGCGCGCAGCACCAGTGGCGGCACCACCGGCACCTCGGCTGCCGCGAGTTCCAGCGCGAAGCCGTGTTCTTCGAGGATCTGTGCGTCGCTCCAGCGTGCCGGGCGGTAGAACTTGGCGACCACCGCGCTGCCGTCCTCGAGAAAGACCTGGAAGACCCGGTTCTCGTAGGAATTGAGCTGCAGCACGCGCCCGTCGCCGCGCAGACTGACAGCGTCGAGGGCGGCAAGAACCTGCTGGGGGTCGAGGGCGCTGTAGTCCAATCAGTGGCGAACGGGCGGGGGCGGGGGCGGTGTATCGATGACCACGCCGCCCGCGTCGTCCGGCGACGGAGGCACGTCGCGCACCGACACCCCAGAGCGTACCGCGCCGAAGGTGCTGGGCGGTCCCAGGTCGCGCGCGTCGACGCCAAAGAAGGAATCCTGCAGGAAGCCCGAGTCCTGCCACAGGGTCGTGCGCTCGCGCCGGCGCGATGCGCTGCCGCCGACGCCATCGCGCGACACCACCGCGGTGGGTGCGGTCTGCGGGCCGCGCGTCGACGCTGCGCTCTGCGGCACCAACAGCTGCAGCTCGGGGATCGAAGGCAGCTGATCGGCAGCGCAGCGCAGGTAGCGCACGCGGCAGGCGGCGAGCACCTTCTGCTTGATTTCGGTGCTGCGCTTGGACTGGCTGCGTTCGGTGTCCAGGTCGATCGCGGCGAGCACGCGACCGTTGGCGCTGCACACCGCGAAGGTCACATGCACGCCGCCGAGCAGTTCGTACCAGAAGCGGACTTGCTGCGGATCGGTGGGCTGGCAGAAGCGCACCAACGGCAACTTGGACAGCACGATCTGGTGCGGCAGGGCTTCGCGCAGCTGGCGGTAGACCCGGCGTTCGTCGCTGCTGAAGACCGGGCGCGCCGTCAGCGTCCACTCGGTCGGCAGCGGCCGCGCCTGCGGACGCCGCTTGTCGAGCAGCCACAGCGTGCCGGCGCCCAAGAGAAGGGCGGCCGACATCGAGGCCAGGATCCAAGGAAGGTGTTGCAACATGTAAGGCCAAGGGCGCGATGGGGTGTCGCTTGGCAGGGAAACAGCGCGTATCAGCTGGTTACGATGTTATCTCGGGGGGTCCGCGCGGGCACCCCGCAGTCGCGGGTCGGGGCACGACATCGGCCAAATGCTACCTGCCCATTCGGCGAACCCGGATATACTCGCCGGCTTTCCTGAAGACGGCCAGGAAACAAACGTTGCATCCAAAGCGCTCGGCTGAAACGCCAAGCCGCTAGGTACACCTCCCGCACACAGCCGACCCCGAGAGGCCGCCCCACCCGAGCGGCGCCGAAGGGCAGTGAAGTGCACCGGTTCCTCCAGGAACCGGCTCCGGGGGCCGATGCAATGCATTGTCAGCCGTCGTTCGTGCCGCCAGCGG
>JANMAP010000434.1:0-17637 GCA_031359905.1 Burkholderiales bacterium
GCTGTCCGCGCTGGCCACCGCGCGCTGCAGTTCGGCGCCGGCAGCGGCGCCGCGGGTTCCGTCGGGCGGGGGGGCCGCGGCATCCCCGCTGTCGATCGGAGGCGCGACCCCGCCCGGACGACCGGTGACCGCGCCGCTGCGGTCGCCGCCATCGCTGGCGGCGCGGCGCGTTCGGCTGTCGCCGGCGAGCGCAGCGTTGTGGCCGGCGGCGCTGGTGGCGCGAGCCGTCAGCGCTGCGGTGCCGGCGGCCGGTGCGGCATCGTCGCTGCGCGGCACGTCGATCGATGGCGCTGCGGCCGTTGCTGCGGTCGCTGCAAGTGCTGCGATCGTCGCGGCTGCAGGGGTTCCGACCGTCGCTGCCGCTGCCAGGGCCGCTTGCATCGACACGCTGGCCCCTTCAGACCCTGCCGCGTCGCTGGCTTCCTCGGCGTCCCGGGGGACGTCGGCGGATGCATCGATCGGTGCGTCGCGGAGTGCGTCGCAGGGTGCGTCGCCGAGGGCGACGATTCGTGCGGCGATGTCCTCGCCCAGCCGACCCGCGGCGGCGCGCCCGCCAGCGCGTGGTGTGGCGGCCATCGGCGCCGCGCTGCTGCGGTCGGGGGCCGCCGTCGGGCGCAGCGCACCGCCGGAATCGGCCGCTGGGGCGGCGCCGTTGGCACCGGCCACTGCCGCTGCGCCGTGGCGACCAGCCGCTTTCGCTGCACCGTGGTTGACGACTGCTGCCGCTGCGCCGTCGTTGCCGACCTCTGGCGTGACCGCGTGCGGGTGGGCCGCTGTCGCTGCGCCGTCGGCGTCGGTTGCCGCAACCGCACCCTCATTCCCACGTGGCCGTGTGGGCTGCGGAACGGGCGCAGCCTGCGCTGCGTTGCCACGTGCCTGGCGGAGCTGCTGGGCAAAGCCGCCGTCGCTCGACCGGACCGCACCGACGGCGCTGCCTGCCGGCCGCGCAGCGACCGCCGCCTGCAAGGCCGGGACCGGAGCGAGCAGGGAAGGGATGGAGATCTTGACCATCACGCCATCACGTCATCACGACAAGGTCGGCACGTCGGCCGTCCCGCGCCGATGGGCCCGCATCGCGGCCTCGTCGGTGCGCCGTTGCTCGTGGCGCGCATCGGCCTGTCGGGCGACGGCGGCGCGGCGCTGCAGCAGCTTGCGCACCGCGGCCACGCGCATGTCCAGCGCCATCAGCGCAGCGCGCAAGCGCGCCACCTGCTGGCCGGCCTGCGCTGTCTGGCCGCGTTGCTGGTCCAGCGCCTGATCCAGGCGCTGCATGAAGCCCTGATGGCAGCGCAGCAGCTCGATGCTGGCGCTGCGTCCGCCGCTGGCCGGCGCCTGGCGGCGGTAGTCGTCGCGGTAGGCCAGCAGCTGTTCGGTCTGCTGCTGCAGGCGCTGCGCCGTGCTCTCGGCACGCAACACCGCGGCCAGGGCCTCGTCGCGTTGGCGCTCGGTGTGCTGCAGCAAGGTCTGCAAGGATTCGGTCATGGGTCGGATGCCGGTGAGATGGACGGTCAGACGGCGGTCAGAGGGCGGCCAGATGTCGGTCAGTGACCAGTCAGATGCCGGTCAGCTGACGCAACTGGGCGCAGCTCTCGTCGAGCCCGGCGCTGTCGTGCATGTCCTGCTGCAGCAGCGCGGCCATCTGCGGCTCCAGGCGCACAGCGGTGTCGAGTTCGGCGTCGCCGCCGGGCGCGTAGGCGCCGAGCTGGATCAGGTCGCGGGCCTTGTTGACCTTGGCCAGCCACTGGCGCATGCGCCGCGCGGCGAGCTGCTGTTCGCGGCTGGTCACCGCGGCCATCACCCGCGATACCGAGCGCTCGACGTCGATCGCCGGGAAGTGCCCGCTGTCGGCGAGTTCGCGCGACAGCACGATGTGGCCATCGAGGATGCCGCGCGCCGCGTCGGCGATCGGGTCCTGCGGGTCGTCGCCCTCGGTCAGCACGGTGTAGAAGGCGGTGATCGAGCCGACGCCGTGCAGGCCGTTGCCGCTGCGCTCGACGAGTTGCGGCAGCCTGGCGAAGACGCTCGGCGGGTAGCCCTTGGTCGCCGGCGGCTCGCCGATGGCCAGGGCGATTTCGCGCTGGGCCATCGCATAGCGCGTCAGGCTGTCCATCAGCAGCAGCACATGCTGGCCGCGGTCGCGGAAGTGTTCGGCGATGGCCGTGGCGTAGCTCGCGCCCTGCATGCGCATCAGCGGCGGGGCGTCGGCCGGCGCGGCGACCACGACGCTGCGCGCGCGGCCCTCGTCGCCGAGGATGTCCTCGATGAATTCCTTGACCTCGCGGCCGCGTTCGCCGATCAGGCCGACGACGATGACATCGGCTTCGGTGTAGCGCGCCATCATGCCCATCAGCACGCTCTTGCCCACGCCGGTGCCGGCGAACAGGCCGATGCGCTGGCCGCGGCCGACGGTCAGCAGCGCGTTGATCGCGCGCACGCCGGTGTCCAGCGGCTGGCGCACCGGGTCGCGGTCCATCGCGTTGATCGGCCGGCGGACCATCGGCTCGCCGCGGACGTCGGCGATCGGGCCCAGGCGGTCCAGCGGCTGGCCGTGCGAATCGACGACCCGGCCGAGCAGGCCCGGCCCCATCGGCAGGTGCAGGCCGCGGTCTTCGCTGCGCCGCCAGGGATGCAGGTCCTGCGCGAACTGCGGGGCCACGCGCGGCGCCGGCCTCGGCACGACGCGCGCGCCGCTGGTCAGGCCGTGCAGTTCGCCGGTCGGCATCAGGAAGGCGCGGTCGCCGCTGAAGCCGACCACCTCGGCGAGCACCGGGGCCTGGCCATCGCAATGGACTTCGCAGACCGAGCCCACCGGCACGCGGATGCCGGCGGCTTCGAGCACCAGGCCGGTGACGCGCAGCAGCGTGCCCACCGATTCCAGCGGCTGCGCTTCGGCCGAGAACTCCTGCAGTTCGGCCAGGTAACGCAACCAGTGGCGGTCGCGGCGCTCGATGCGCTCGACGATGGTCGGCGGCGGGGCGCTGCGTGTGGACATCAGGATGCCGAGTCCGCAGCGTCCCAGGGTTGGGCCGCCCCGAGTGCCGCCACCGCCTGCGCCCAGCGCGTGGCGATGCGGGCATCGACCGCGCCGACTTCGGAGTCGATCAGCACCCCGCCGCGTTCGATGCCCGGGTCGGGCAGCAGCCGCGCGCCGCGGGCGCGCAGTGCTTCCTCGGCGCCCTCGGCGACCAGCGGCAGATCGGCCGGATGGACATGCACGCTGATGTGGCGCGCGCTGAGCATCACTGCGTTGATCGCCTCGGTGGCCACGCGGGTGACGAGTTCCGGGTGCTGGCGCAGTTCGGTGCGCAGCACCTGCTGGGCGATCTGCACCGCCACGCCGGCCACCGCCTGCGCGACGCGCTCGTCGAGCGCGGCAAACTGGGCGTCCAGGCCTTCGATCAGCGCGCCGATCTGCGCCGTGGCCTGCGAGGCGAAGCCCTGCTTGAAGCTTTCCAGCGCGGCGGTGCCATCGCGGTAGCCATCCTGGTAGCCCTGCTGGCGGCCGGCGGCGATGCGCGCGCGCCATTCGTCGACGGTCGTCTCGGCCGGTGCCGCCTGTGGCGCGGCCGGATGGCCGTCGGTGTTGCTGGACGGGTGCGCGGTGCGCGGCGTCTTGCGCCGTTCGCCCAACGCGCCGGGATCCCAGCTGGCAAAGCTGCCCAGCTCTTCGCGTGGGATGAAGCGCGCATACGAACTGCCGGCCTTGCTGCCCGGCGGCGACGGGATGTTCTTGAACCCCGGGCCCTTAGACGAACTGCTCATCACCACCACCCGCCAAGACAATTTGCCCTTCGTCCACCAGGCGGCGGACGATCTTCAGCATTTCCTTCTGCTCGGCCTCGACCTCGGACAGCCGGACCGGGCCGCGCCCTTCAAGGTCTTCGCGCAGCGTATCCGCGGCACGCGTGGACATGTTCTTGAAGATCTTCTCGCGCAGCGCGGGCGTCGCGCCCTTCAGCGCCACCACCAGCGATTCGCTCTGCACTTCCCTCATCAGGGCTTGGATGCCCTTGTCGTCGATCTTCTCGACGTCGTCGAAGGTGAACATGTTGTCCATGATCTTCTGCGCCAGCTCGTTGTCGGCCTCGCGCACGAAGTCCAGCACCGAGGTCTCGACGGCGTTGCCCAGCATGTTCAGGATCTCGGCCGCCGACTTGACGCCGCCCATCGAGCTCTTCTTGGTCCGCTCGCCGCCGGCCAGCACCTTGCTCATCACCTCGTTGAGGTCGCGCAATGCCAGCGGCTGGATGCCGTCGAGCGTGGCGATGCGGATCATCACCTCGTTGCGCTGGCGTTCGGTGAACAGGCGCAGCACGTCGGCGGCCTGATCGAATTCCAGATGCACCAGGATCGCCGCGACGATCTGCGGGTGTTCGTTGCGTAGCAGCTCGGCGACTGACGCCGGGTCCATCCACTTCAGGCTTTCGATGCCGGTGACGTCGCTGCCCTGCAGGATGCGGTCGATCAGCAGGTTGGCCTTGTCCTCGCCCAGCGCCTTGCGCAGCACGCTCTTGACGTATTCGTTGCTGTCGGCGACGAGCATGCTTTCGTTGGACGCCACCTTCTCGAAGTTGTCCATCACCGCGTCGACGCGTTCGCGCGTCACCGCCTTCATCCGCGCGATGGTCTCGCCCAGGCGCTGCACTTCCTTCGGCGCCAGGTGCTTGAAGACCTCGGCGGCTTCTTCCTCGCCGATCGACATCAGCAGGATCGCCGCGTTCTCCAGGCCTTGATCGTCCATCGCCACGCTGCTTGCTCCGATCAGGCCGGTCAGGCCGATTCGCCGTTGACCCAGCCGCGCACGATGTTGGCCACCGCCGCGGGGTCTTGCTTGGCCAGCGCGCGCGCTGCGTCGAGCTTCTCGGTCGATCGCGGCGCGGCCAGAGCCGGGATGCGGCTGGCCGGCAGCGCCAGGCTGTTGTCGTCTTCGACGACTTCATTGAGCTGCGCGCCGGGCAGCGGCGCGGGCGTGGCCGTCAGGCCCTTGATGGCCGGGCGCAGCAGCGAGAAGACGATGACCAGCGCGACCAGCGCCAGCGCGGCCGGCGCGGCAGCGCTCTTCGCCAGATCGATCAGCCAGGGCTGCTTCCAGGTCGGCACCTCTTCGGCCGGCGGTGCGGCGTCGACACGGAAGGGCGCGTTGATCACGCGCACCGCGTCGCCGCGTTCGGCATTGAAGCCGATGCCCTGCTGGACCAGCGCGGTCAGCTGTTCGATGTCCTTGTCGCTCAGCGGCACGCTGCTGGTCTTGCCCTTGGCGTCGGTGCTGCTGCGGTGGTTGACGACCACCGCGGCGCTCAGCCGCCTGACGTTGCCGACCGCATTGCGCGTCACGGTGACGGTCTTGTCGACCTCGAAGCGGGTCGCCGCCTCGCGGCGCTGCGCGGCGGCTGCGGCGCCGCCATGCGCGGCCTGCAGCGGTGGTGCGGCGCCGCTGATCGGCGCGCTGGCGGCGGCCTGCGGCTGGTTGCTGGTCGCCCCGGGCACCCCGCCGACGGTGGCGCCGCCGGGGCTGCTGTTCTCTTCGCTGCGCTGTTCGCGCACGGTGGCCTTGGCGTCGCCGCCCTGGTTCGGGCGGTAGGCCTCGGCGGTCTGCATGACCTGCGAGAAGTCGACTTCGGCGGTGACGCTGGCACGCACGTTGTCGCGGCCGACCACCGGCTCGAGGAGGGCCAGCACGCGCTTCAGGTGGCCGGCCTCGATCTCGCGGCGGAACTGCAGCTGCTGCGAATCCAGCCCCTGGCCGTTTTCGCTGTCCTCGTGGCCCGACAGCAGCGCGCCGGTGCTGTCGACCACGCTGACCGCCTTGGCCGTCATCTCCGGCACGCTGCCCGAGACCACGCGGACGATGCCGGCAATCTGCCCACGGTCGAGCGTGCGCCCGGCGTGCAGCGTCAGCACCACCGAGGCCGAGGGCTTTTGCTGTTCGCGGAAGAAGCCGTTCTGGTTCGGCAGCGCCAGGTGCACGCGCGCCGACTTGACCGACTCGAGCGCCTGGATCGACGTCACCAGCTCGCCTTCGATGGCGCGCTGCATCTACCTGCGTTCCGGGCCCTGGGTCTGGCCGAAGCTGTTCTTGTCGAGCAGTTCGTAGCCGGCGCTGCTCGACGTCGCCGGCAGGCCGGCGGCGGCCAGCTTCATGCGCAGTTCGTGGACCCGGGCGGCCGGCACCATGATCGTCCCGCCGCCGTCGGTGAACCTGTAGGGCACGTTCATCTGCGCCAGGCGTTCGATGACCTGGCCGCCGTCCTTTTCCGACAGGTTGGGGAACAGCACGCGGTAGTCGCTTTGGCGCACGTTGCCGGACAGCGCCACCAACACGGCCACCAGCGCCAGCAGGCCGACGACGGCCAGCAGTTGCACGCGGCCGGGCAGGGCGGCCCAGCGCTGTGCCAGGCCCGGGGATTGAGGAACCAGGGGCGTCGGAACGGGCTGGGCGACGGCGTTGTCCATGCGTGCGGGGCGAATGCGTTGACTGGGGTCTGCACCGGCCGCCCGCAGGGCTGCACGGCGAAGTGACCGATGACGCATTCTTGAGGTCCGGGGGAGCCGCCATTGGGGTGAGAAGGCCACCAAAGACTCGCCTGTTCGCGCCTTTGTCGCAGACGCCGCCGCCTACAGTGCAGTCGTGCTCACCTTTGCCGGGCGCCCCCCATGAACGACATGCGACTCCAACCGTTCGACTTCAACCAGGCCGTGGCCCGCGCCGGCCTGCGTCCGGACGGCACGCCGCGCACCGATGCGACGGGTGGCGCCGGCGGCTTCCAGGCGGCGATGGCTGACGCGCTGAAAGGTGTCAGCCAGAGCCAGATGGACGCCGCACGGCTGCAGAAGGAAGTCGCGCTCGACAACCCCACCGTCAGCCTGGAAGAGACCATGCTGGCGATGAACAAGGCCCAGCTCGGCTTCCAGGCCACGCTGCAGGTGCGCAACCGGCTCGTCCAGGCGTACAGCGAGATCATGAACATGCAGGTGTGAACCTGCGGGTTCAGGAGGCTCGCTTCCCCCTGCTGCGCGAGATCATGAACATGCAGGTGTGAACCCGCGGGTTCAGGAGATGCGCTGTTCAGCAGCGCGGGTAGCGGTGGTTGTCGCCGACCAGATTGCAGATGCGCGCCCGGCCCAGCGGGGTCAGCTCGACGCGCAACTGGTCGCCGCGCGGCGATTCGAAGCGCGCGCTGGCGGCGACGTTGGCGGCGCCCAGCGGGTCCAGGTGCACCTGCAGAGGATCGAGCAGGCGCACGCCGGGGTGGAACTGCGCTTGCTCGGTTTTCAGCCGGCAGGCCGGGGACGGGGACACGGACGGGGACGGGGACGGGCTTGCGTCGCCGCAGCCACAGCCGCTGGCCAGTGCCACCGCCCAGCACCAGCCGGCACCGGCGGCGCCTTCGACATGCAGGGCTTGGCCGCGCCGCGCGGCTTCGAAACGGGCTTGCGCCAGGTCGGCAGCCAGCGCCTCGGCCGCGGCGGCCAGGCGCTGGCGCTGGACGCTCGCGCCCAGCGACGGCCAGGCCAGCGTGCCGAGCACCGCCAGCACGGCCAGCGTGGCCATCACCTCGATCAGGGTGAAGCCGCGGCGGCGCGGCGCCGCGTGTGGCTTCATCGGTTCCAGCAGCGGGCGTCGGGCCCGATGCTCGAAAAGCCCAGCCGCACGTCGAGCGTCAGTTCGGGGCAGTCGTTGTCGCCGGCCTGCGGGCTACCCGGCACGGGGCGTGCCACGACGCGGTAGCCGCCGTCGGCCGCGGCCAGGTGCAGCTGGTAGCGACCCTGCGCGCTCAGGCCCTGCGGCGCGCCGGGCAGGCGCAGCAACGAGTCGGCATAGACGCCCTGCTGGGCGTGGAAGCGTTCCTGGATCAACTGCACGCGGGTCAGCGCTTCGACGGCATCGCCGCGCCCGCTGCGCAGCAGCTGTCCGCGGTAGGCAGGCAGGGCCACGCCGGCCAGCACGGCGGCGACGGCGCAGACCGCCATCACCTCAACCAACGTGAATCCCCGCCCCGCAGCGCGTCGCGTGGACTGCATGTCGGCGTACGGCTGCGCAGCCACCGCAGGGCCGGCTTGAGCCGAGCAGCCGCTGCGGAACCGGCTTTGCCGGGCCGCTGGCGGCCGCCCCCTTGAGGGGAAAGCGGCGAAGCCGCTGCGGGGGTGGCCCATGTCAGTCCAGGACCAGCGTGCGCCGGCGCTTCTGCGCCTGGTCGATCCAGCATTGCAGGGTGCGTTCGGCACCGCTGTTCAGTGGCTTCCAGGCGCAGCCCAGCCGCATGCCCGGTGCGCTGGCGCCGTCGCCGCGCGACACCGAGCTGACATGCGCCAGCGTGACCGACGCGGCAAAGCGGGTGTCGGCATCCAGTGCCACCGCCACCGTCGCCAGCTTGGTGCCCGGTTGCAGCGACGGCACGTCGCCCGGCAGCCACAAGGCGCAGCCGCCGACGCTGACATCGAGCACGCGCAGCGACAACATCATGTCCGGCATCGACGGATGGCGGAAGCAGGCGGTCGGCGCGTGACGTTCGCTCAGGCGCACGCGAAACGCGCTGCGACGCTGGAAGCGGTACAGCTCGCGCGGCAATCCGCCCTGCAGCGCACAGGCATTCGCGCTGCGCACCAGCACCAGGTGCTGCAGGTCGAACTGCAGCTTGACGCTGTCGAGATAGGCCACCGCCATCACCTCGTTGGCATCGACCAGGCGGGCGAGCATCGGATGTCCCGGGTCGGCGCTGAGGTTGAGCTTGCCCTGGTCGGCGTCCAGCGACCACAGGCTGGTCGTCATCGACGCGCCGTCGGGCGCGTTCAGCATCACCGGCACCGTCTTGTCGCGCAGCTGGCGCAGCAGCGCCAGGCACTCCTGCGGGTGGCTGACGCGGAACTCACCCCAGGCGTCGCTGTCGCCCTGGGAATCGAGATCGGCTGGCCGGGTGTCCTGGTACATGGCGGCGTGGCGCGGCTCAGTGCAGCATCTGCCGGCGGCCGGCCAGCGTGTCGTCGAGGTCCTGCAGCCAGGGCTCGGCGAGCTGGCGGATCTCGGCGTCGTTGACCAGGATGCGCTGCATGATGCGTGACTTGGCTCGGGCAGCATCGAGCTCGGCGGCCGTGACTTCAGCGGCCGGGCGCTGGGCTTCGTGCTTGAGCTGGCTGATCAGCAGCACGCAGGCGCCTTCGAGCTTGACGACCTCGTCCCAGTTGCCGGCCCGGGCGGCGGCCAGCATGTCGGCGCTGGCGCGTTCGATGGCTTCGTAATAGGTCAGCAGTTGCGGGTCCATCGGGGTTCCAGGTCGGATCGGATTGCGGGGTTTGAACAACATCAGGACGGCACCAGGCTGTCGTTCAGCGCGCCGGCGTGCGCGGGGCCTGGTCGGCGATCGACGCCCAGGCGTCGCGCAGCGGCTGCACCAGGCGCAGGCATTCGTCGAAGGCGGCTTCGTCGCTGCGCACGTTGCCCAGCGTCAGGCGCATGGCGACGTAGGCATACAGCTCGTCGAGGTCGCGGGCCAGCGAACCGCCGGCGCCCATGTCCAGCCCGGCGCGCAGGCCTTCCTCGAGGATGCGCACGGCGCGCGACACGGCCAGGCCTTTGGCTTCGGGGTCGCCAGCGCGCAGCGCGCCCTTGGCCTGGGCGACGGCTTCGAGGAAGCCGTCGAAGAGCATCTGCACCAGGTGGTGGGCCGATGCGCCGCTGAGCTGGGATTCGACCCCGACCTGCTGGTACAGACCGACCGGCAGACGGCGCACTGCGGAATGGCTGGGGTAGGCGTTGGCGAACATCGTGGGGGCTCTCGACAGTGGGCAGGTGGTGCCCTGTTATCGGCCCCCGCAGCGAGCGACTTGAGACGTCGCCATCGCCTGGGAAAACCCGCTGCGCCGCCCTATTTCGACGCGCCGGTGTTGTTCAGCGCATTGATCTGCTGCGTGACGTAGCTGCTCAGCGCGTTGAGCTTGGACATGTTGGTGTCCAGCGCCGTGTACTGCTGCACCAGGCGGGCCTGGAAGCGCTCGACGCGGTCGTTCAGCTTGGTCTGGTCGTCGCTGTTCTTGGTGATCAGCCGGCGCAGGCCTTCGGTGTGGGTGGTGATGCTGCCGTCGGTGCCCAGCAGCTGGCTGGCCAGCGCGGCGAAGCGGCGGCCGAAGCCGTCGTTGGCCGGCACCGCGCTGTCGCTGTTGCTGAAGGCCTTCTTCAGCTCGGGCAGGTTGTTCAGTGCGCTGCTGAGCTTGGCCTGGTCGACCTTCAGCGTGCCGTCGCGCTGCACTTGCAGGCCGATGTTCGACAGCCGCGGGAAGTTGGCCGACGCGCCCGAGGTCATGTTCAGCACCGCGCGCATGCGGCCCTTGACGCTGTTGATCGCGCTGTCGCCCTGCAGCGGCCCGCCGACCTTGCTGGCCGGGTCGAACTTGGTCTGGTCGCCGATGTAGGTGGCCAGCTGGTTGTAGGCGACGGCAAAGGCCTTGATGGCCTTCTCGACGCTGTCGCGGTCGCTGCTGACGGTGATCGTCACCGGGGTGGCGCTTTCCTGCTTCAGCTTCAGCGTCAGGCCATCGACGACGCTGCTCAGGTCGTTGCTGGCGGAAACCACCGCGATGCCGTTGACCGTGGCTTCGGCGTTCTTCGCCGCCTGCTTGCTTTCCAGGCCGTTGGCGCCGCTCGGCGGGTCGTAGGCCAGGCGCGACAGGCCGGCCGCGTCGGTGTTGTTGCCGTCGCTGTCGGTGGCCGTCACGCGAAAGCCGTTCTCGACACCGGTCGATGTCGAGCGCAGCGCCAGCCGCGAGCCGCTGGCGTCGGTGACGATCGACGCGGTGACGCCGGCGTTGGCCGAGTTGATCTTGTCGCGCAGCGTGGCCAGGGTGTCGGTGGCGGTGATGGTTACGTCGATGCCGGTGGCGCCGACTTTGCCGCTGAAGCCCAGCGGGATGCCGCCCCAGCTGCCGAGCTCGACCCGCAGGCTGCCGGCGCCGACGAGGTCGCTGCTGGCCGCGAAACTGGTGCTGGACACCAGGGTCTGGCTCTGCGCCAGGCTCTGCACGGTGACCGCATAGCTGCCGGCGGCCGCGCCCAGGCCGCCGGTGGCCGCCACGCCGGTGTCGTCGCTCGATGTGGCTACCGTGCCCTGCCACAGGCTGGGGTTGTTCAGCGCATTGGCCGCGTCCTGCAGGCCGCTGAACTGGCTTTGCAGCTTGCCGTAGGCCGACACCTGGGTCTGCAGCTTGCTCGCCTGGCTGCGCATCGCTTCCAGCGGCTTGCGCTCCAGCGCGACCAGCTGCGTGACGATGGTGTTGATGTCGAGGTTGCTGCCGACACCGAGTGAAGTGAACGCAGGCATGAGACTCTCCAGGTCGTTGCGGGCCGCCAGGGTGGCCTGCGGCGAGATCGGTGGAACGCGAAAAAAGGGTCCGTCGGGCGGCCGGATGCCACCCTCTTGGACCCTATTTCGGCCGCCGGCGGCCCAACTTGAGCCCGCTGCCGTCCGCTTCAGCCCGGCGCTGTTGCCGGGTGTGTCAGCGCTTCAGCGCTTCGGCGCATCAGCGCATCGGCAGATCAGCGCTGGAGCAGCGCCAGCACCTGCTGCGGCAGCTGGTTGGCCTGGGCGATCATCGCGTTGCCGGCCTGCTGCAGGATCTGCGCGCGCGACATGTTGGCCGTCTCGGCCGCGTAGTCGGCATCCATGATGCGGCTGCGCGCGGCGGTCTGGTTCTCGGCGGCGACCATCAGGTTGGAGACCACGTTCTCGAAGCGGTTCTGCACCGCGCCGAAGGTCGCGCGCTGGCTGTTGATGCGGTCGATCGCGCCGTCGATCGACGAGATCGCGCCCTGCGCGCTGGTCTGGTCGGTGACCTGCAGGGTCGGCGTCGCGGTGCCGCTGATGATCGCCGCACCCAGGATGTTGGTGATCTCGGTGCTGGCCGTCCAGTCGAACGGCGTGATGCTCAGCGTGTCGATGTCGGTGCTGCTGTTGGCACCGATCTGGAAGCTCGACGTCGCGGTCGTCGCCAGGATGTTGACACCGTTGAACTTGGTGCCGCCCAGCGTGCGCGTGGCTTCCTGCGCCAGCTGGACGAATTCCTCGTTCAGGCTGGTGCGGTCGGCGGCGGTGTTGGTGCCGTTGGCCGACTGCACCGCCAGTTCGCGCATGCGCTGGAAGATGTCGCTGACCTTGCCGAGCGCGCCTTCGCCGACCTGGGCCATCGAGATGCCGTCGTTGGCGTTGCGCATCGCCACCTGCATGCCGCGCACCTGGGTGTTCATGCGCTCGGCGATGGCCAGGCCGGCGGCGTCGTCCTTGGCGCTGTTGACGCGCAGGCCCGACGACAGGCGTTGCATCGACGTGGCCAGCGAGGCCTGGCTGGTCGCCAGATTGCGTTGGGCGTTCAGCGAGACGAGATTGGTATTGATGGTCTGGGGCACGGCAGTTTCTCCTTGCGGGGTGCGGCAGTCGGGATCGTCGGTTCAGCTGCGGTTCGAACCGACCAAGGGACCGAAGCGCTGGACAGCAGGTTAGGGCCGCTGGCCGCTGCGCACTCGCTCGAAAAGGGGCCGCGAAGCCGGCCAATTCGCTGCCGCCAACGAAACAGGGCCCACCGTTGCCGGTGGGCCCTTGCAGGGGAGAAGCCCGCTGCGCCGAGAGTTCGGCGCAGGGTCAGCGCAAGATCAGACCAAGATCAACGCAACAGCGCCAGGACCTGCTGCGGCAGCTGGTTGGCCTGCGCGATCATCGCGTTGCCGGCCTGCTGCAGGATGCTCGACCGCGACAGGTTGGCGGTTTCCGACGCGTAGTCGGCGTCCATGATCCGGCTGCGCGCGGCGGCCTGGTTCTCGGTGGCGACCATCAGGTTGGAGACCACGTTCTCGAAGCGGTTCTGCGCTGCGCCGAACGTCGCGCGCTGGCTGTTGATCTTGTCGATCGCCGTGTCGATCGAGGCGATGGCGCCTTGCGCGCTGGCCTGGTCGGTGACCTGGACCGTCGGCGTCGACGTGCCGGCGATCACGGTGTTGCCGATGACGGCGGTGATTTCGGTCTTGCTCGTCCAGTCGAAGGCGGTGACGGTGATGCGGTCCAGGTCGGTGGCGTTGTTGGCGCCGATCTGGAACACCGAGTCGGCCGTCGACGCCAGGATGGTCACGCCGTTGAACTTGGTGCCGCCCAGCGTCCGCGTGGCTTCCTGCGACAGCTGAACGAATTCCTCGTTCAGGCTGGTGCGGTCGGCGGCGGTGTTGGTGCCGTTGGCCGATTGCACGGCCAATTCACGCATGCGCTGGAAGATGTCGCCGACCTTGCCGAGCGCGCCTTCAGCCGTCTGCGACAGCGAGATCGCGTCGTTGGCGTTGCGGATGGCAACCGTCATGCCGCGGGTCTGGGCGTTCATGCGTTCGGCGATCGCCAGGCCGGCGGCATCGTCCTTGGCGCTGTTGACGCGCAGGCCGGAAGACAGGCGCTGCATGGCGGTGGCCAGCGAAGCCTGACTGGATGCCAGGTTGCGCTGGGCATTCATGGACACGAGGTTGGTGTTGATGGTCTGGGGCATGGAAAGACTCCGTTGGGTTGATGACCACAGGCATGTGACCGGCAGTCACGGACGCCCACCCGGGCGACTCGCTGCTGCCTGCCACTCCGCTTGCCTGGGTCTTCCGACCGCAGCTTGCGGATCTCGCCCGGGCCTCCCGCGGCCGATGCCGTCCGCCCTGAATCCAAGTGGGCGGCCGCTCGGCCCGTGATGGTCCGGACCCCGCACCCCTTGCTGTCTGAGGCGCGTTGAGCCTATTTCGTCGGCCGCCGGTGAAACCTTTAGCTCTTTTCGCAAAGCCCATCCGTAACTCGCTGGAATTGCGGGGCAAGCCCGGCCCATCTCGCGGCCTTGTCGCAGCGGCCCGGCCGCAATCATCGGGGCCATGACCGCCACCCCCACTGCGAACGTCCACCGCCCGCGCAACGCCGGACAGGCCCATTGGCAACAAGGCCGTGCGCTGGCCGGGCGGCGCGACTGGCGCGGTGCGGCCAAGGCCTTCGGCCGCGCTGCCGCTGCGACGCCGGGCGACGCGCTGTACTGGGTCAACCTGGCCAACGCCGAACGCCACAACCAGGCTTTCGACCGTGCCGAGGCCGCGGCGCGCCGCGCCCTGGCGATCGAGCCGCTGAACGCGCTGGCGCTGCAGGTGCTGGGCGACAGCCTGGCGCAGATGCACCGCTATGCCGAGGCCGTGCAGGTCTTCGAGACCCTGGAGGGAAGCGGCCAGCCCGACGCCGAGGCGCTGGTCCGCCAGGCATCGATGCTGCAGCAGCTGATGCGCCCCGCTGAGGCCGTGCCGGTGCTCTTGCGCGCGCTGTCGCTGCAGCCGGCGCTGGTCGCCGGCCACGCGTTGCTGGCCGACGTGCTGCGCGACCAGGGGCTGAAGCGCGAGGCCGTCGAATGCATGCGCACGGTGCTGGCGCTCGACCCGGGCCATCTGCAAACGCGCTCGCGGATGTCGTTCGAGAAGCGCCACACCTGCGACTGGTCCGATCTCGACGAGGATGTCCTGCAGATCACCCAGTCGCTGCAGCAGGCTGGCCCCGGCCAGGCGCGCATCGCTGCGGTCTTCGGGCTGTTGTCGCTGCCGCTGGCCGCCGCGCTGCAGCGCCACGCCGGGCACGGCGAAGCGCTGGCCCTGGCCGCCGGGGTGGTGCCGCTGCCGCCGGTGCGCCAGGCGGACCGCGCTGCCGGGGGCCGCATCCGCGTGGGCTGGCTGAGCTACGACTTCCGCGAGCACCCGGTGTCGCAGCTGCTGGTCGAATTGCTGGAACGGATCGACCGCGGCCGCTTCGAGCTGTGCCTGTATTCGTCGGGCGAGGACGACGGCACGGCGCTGCGCCGGCGTGTCGAAGGCGCGGCCGATGTCTTCGTCGACATCCGCGGGCTGTCCGACCGGCAGGCCGCCGAGCGCATCCGCGCCGATGGCGTCGACCTGCTGATCGACCTGATGGGCTTCACCCGCGGCCACCGCCTGCCGGTGCTGGCCCACCGCCCGGCGCCGCTGCAGGTGGCCTACCTGGGCTACCCGGCAAGCACCGGCATGCCGTTCATCGACTACCTGGTCGGCGACCCGCTGTCACGCCGCTGGATCTGGCCCCGCTGTACAGCGAGAAGCTGGCGCAGATGCCGCTGTGCTTCCAGCCCAACGGCCGCTGGCGGCCCCTGCCGCAGCCGATGGCCCGCGCCGAGGCCGGCCTGCCCGATGACGCCTTCGTGATGTGCGCCTTCAACCACACCTACAAGATCCTGCCCGAGGCCTTCGACGCCTGGTGCCAGGTGCTGCAGCATGTGCCGAACGCGGTGCTCTGGCTGAAGGAGACCAACAGCCAGCTGCACGACAACGTGCGCCGCGAAGCCGCGGCGCGTGGCGTCGACCCGGCGCGCATCGTCTTCGCCGCCACCGAGACCTACCAGCGCCACTTCTCGCGTCTGGCGCTGGCCGATGTCTTCGTCGACACCTGGCCGTACAACGCCCACACCACGGCCAGCGACGCACTGTGGGCCGGCGTGCCGGTGGTCACGCTGGCGCAGGACAGCTTCGCGTCGCGGGTGGCGGCCAGCGTGCTCAACGCGGCGGGCATCGGCGACCTGGCCTTCAGCTCGCGCGACGACTACGTCTGCGCGGTCGTCGCGCTGGGCAGCGACCCGGCGCTGTGCGCGGGCTACCGGGCGCACCTCGTCGCACAGCGCCAGACGCTGCCGCTGTTCGACAGCGCGGCCTATGCGCGCGACTTCGAGGCGCTGCTGCAGCGCATGGTGCAGCGCTGGCGGGCGGGCCTGCCGGCCGAGCATCTCGGCGCGGCAGGCTGATCGGCTCAGATACCGACGCTGGCGGGCGTGGGCCGGTCGTTGCCGCGTCGGCGTCAGCGCGCGTTCGGGCGCTGACTCAGGCGCTGACTCAGGCGCTGATTCAGGCGCTGCCCGAAGCGCTGCTTCAGGCGCCGATTCGAGCGCCGCTTCAACGACGATTCAGGCGCTGACCGCCTCGCGTGTCGCGAGCGGCGCGCCGACGACGACGGCGGGCTTGACGGCCACCACGTTCAGGCTGATCGGCTGACCGGCGACGACCATGTTGCTGGTGTCGTCGAACAGCCCGTGCCCGGCGACGCGGAAGACCTGGCCGAAGCCGGCGTGGGCCAGGAAGCCGGCCAGGAATTCCTGGTTCAGGCCGACCAGGTGGTAATCATGCGCGTCGACATGGCCGCCGAAGATCATGCGCATCACCTGGTAGCGCTGGTTGACGTCCAGCCGCCGGTCGACGACCAGCCGGGCCAGCGTGTCCAGGTCGGGCACCGACAGGCGCAGCGACCCACCGGGCGCCAGCACGCGCTTCCATTCGAGCAGCGCGGCGCTCAGCGCTTCCTTGTAGTCGAAGTGTTCGAGCACGTGCGACGCGTAGACCTCGGCGAAGGTGTCGTCGGCGAACTGGCCCAGATCGATGGCGTTGCCGATGTGGTCGACCAGCGGCCCGGCGTTGACGTCGAGGATCTCCCAACCGTCGCGGCGTTGTTTGCCACCGATGTGCAGCTTGCGTTCCATGGTCGTCGGCCCTTGTGGCGATTCGAGCGGACCATCTTCGGCGCAACGCTGCGCAGGCAAGGGCCGGAACAGCGGGGCGGCGACCCTGTAGTTCACAGTGCCGGACCTTCACAGCGCCGGAGGTCTGCAGCGCCGGAAATTCGCGGCGCTGAATTTCGCGGCGCCGGACGCCTCAGCGCGAACCGGCGGCGGTCTCGGTCGCCAGATCGGCGGCGATCTCGGGTGCGCCATCGGCACCCATCAGGCCTTGCAGGAAGGCCTCGCAGTGGCCGAGCTGGACCAGGCTGACGTATTCGTCGGCCTGGTGGGCCTGGTCGATGAAGCCTGGGCCGCAGACCACGGTCGACATGCCCGCACCCTGGAACATGCCGGCCTCGGTGCCAAAGCCGACCAGCGTGGTCTGCCGCGTGCCGGCCAGTCGCTGCGCCAGGCGCACGGCGGGTTCGCCGGCGTCGGCCAGGAAGGCCGGCACACCGGCCAGCGGTTCGAAGCGGATGCCCGTGGCCGGGTCGACCGCCTGCATCGCCGGCAGCAGGCTGGCCGCGTAATCGGTGATGCGCCGCTGCAGCGGCGTCACGTCGTCGCCGGGAATGTTGCGGAATTCGTAGTGGAAGCGGCAGTCCTCGGGGATCACGTTGTCGGCGATGCCGCCGTGCATCACGCCGACCGCGCTGCTGGTGTAGGGCACCTCGAAGCCCGGGTAGCGCGCGCCGCGGTCGCGCAGGTCGTCGGCCTGGGCAGCGATCTGCGCGACGATGCGCGCGCTGGCTTCGATCGCGTTGACCGCGCTGGTGGTCTGCGACGAATGCGCGGCGCGGCCCTTGACGCAACAGCGCCAGCGGTAGACGCCCTTGTGGGCGATGGCCGGCACCATGCCGGTGGGTTCGCCGACGATGCACAGGCGCGGCGCGACGCCGGCCTCGCGCAGGTCGGCGATCAGGTTCTGCGCGCCGAAGCAGCCGACTTCCTCATCGTAGCTGAAGGCGTAGTGGATCGCGAAGGGCAGGTCGGCAGCGAGAAAGGCCGCCGTCTGCGCGACCACCAGGCCGATAAAGCCCTTCATGTCGGCGCTGCCGCGGGCGTACAGCCGGTCGTTCTGCA